>PEFW01000055.1 GCA_002890675.1 Candidatus Methylaffinis lahnbergensis | reverse complement strand
CGGTGGGACCGACGGTATAAATTCCCGCGGTAACCTGTTGGCTTGGCACGAGAAGGGGTTGCGCATCGACTTGCGCGTCGAGCACGACCTGGGCGATCACGCCAAATGATGTCGGTCCGACATTTGCAGGGGTGCCGGACGCCCAGCGCCACGAGAAGCGAAATCAATGTGGCCTTCTTGTCGAGCCGAACGCGCACAATAGTGCCATCGAGAATGAGACGGATGATCGGCTCGTCCTTCAGGTAGCGCGCGTTCCAGGCATCCCAATCGCCCTTCACCTTGCGCCAAACGCGGCTGACCGTGTCCTTCCCCACGGCACCGCCGAACAAAGCCGCAAGCGCCCGGCGCACCCGGCGCGTGTTGGTCCCGGCAAGATAGGCACCGGCGATCAGCGCGTCGGCATGTTTGGTGCGCCGCTGGTAGGCCGGAATGGTCCCGTTCTTCCACTCGACCGTCTTGCCGTCCGATGTTTCCAGACGGGCTCGAGGGACACGGACTGTCACCGGCCCGAAGGTTCCCATCAACTGGCGCTCGCGATGACCATGCCGATGGCCAGCCCCCACAACCGGTCGGCCACCTACGCCGGTCTCGGCAAGCCGAGGCCGTTCATATCGGTCCCGCCCAAGTGCAGCGTCGAGTTCCGCTTCCAGGAGTTCCTCGATGAAGCCGCGAATGCGGGTCCGCACCCCGGCTTCCAAGGGGTCGAACCAATCGTCCCCAAGAAAAAGCGTTCCTTCGGACGCTTCCTCCGTCGCTTTTATGGTATCCGTTTTCATGGCGTGATCTCCGTCGGCGCGCCAACGCCGATTCTCTTTTGAAACAACGCGGAGATTACGCCTCCTTCAAATTCCAACCAGTTCCGCGACGGCACCCGAAAGGATCAAACGACAGACAATCGCCAACCGCTGCTTGCTGCGCCGTCGGCAAGTCGCATAACATTACAAACCAGACGAGCCAGAGACTCTCTTATTTTAAGCCGCTCCCTCTCCCAAAACCTCTGACGACGGACAGTCTTGCATCATAACCAACTCGGCATTGTCCGGCGCGCGACGCGCCGATGATGATCCTGTCAGCCCTTGGCCTATCCGCCTTGCGGAAAATCTTCGGCGCCGCAAATCCTCCTCAAGCAAGCACTTTCCTCAGCCAGCTCCTGTCTCCCAAAACCCGCCCCCAACTCATTGAAATCTCTAGCACACTGAAGGAGAGTTCAGTACGATGGCGCTCCTTAATGAGTTCGGACCAGAGTTCCGAGGTCATGGACATAGTTCGGATCTTTCATTGAAAACGTCGATCTCCAGCTTCGTATCGAGCTTTCTTTCCAACCTTGCAAGTAGCGACAACCAGAATCCTCACCGAACGGACCCATGGCACCGGATATCTTCCTGACATGACCCTCTTCGACCCCCGCGTGACGCCGGCCCGGCCCGATCTTGCGGCAGCGCGGTTGCGTGGCCTAGTCGCCGCCGATCATTATGTCGAGGGCCGCGCGTCGCACGTTTGCGCCGGCACCGCCGATCTGCGCCATGCGCCGGCCCCAGATGCGCCCCTCGACACCCAGGCGCTATTTGGCGAGGAGGTAACTCTTTACGAGGATCACGAAGGCTGGGGCTGGGTCCAGCTCGCGCGCGACGGTTACGTCGGCTATATGTCCATGGCCGCGTTGGCGGAGGGACCGATAAGGCCGACCCACCGCGTAACAGTCAACCGGAGCTTCGTTTTTCCAGGGCCGGACCTGAAACTGCCTCCGCACGATGCCTTGCCGCTCGGCGCCTCCGTTTGCGTGCGCGCGACAAAAGCGGGGTTTGCCCAGATCGACGATGCCGCTTTCGTCTTCTCGGGTCATCTCATGCCGAGCGGCGAGAACCAAAAGGAGTTCGTCGCCGTGGCCGAGCGGCTTTTGTACGCGCCTTATCTCTGGGGCGGCAAGACGAGCCTTGGCATCGATTGCTCTGGCCTTGTGCAGATTTCGCTCGCCGCGGCCGGGATTGACGCGCCGCGCGACACCGATTTGCAGGAGCAAGCGCTCGGACTGCCAATCGCCGTCGGCACGGACCTTGCGGGCTTGCGGCGCGGCGATCTCGTCTTTTGGCGCGGGCACGTTGGCATTATGCGCGATGAGACCACCCTGCTGCACGGCAACGCCCATTATATGCTGGTTGCAAGCGAGCCTTTGCGCATCGCGCGCGACAGAATCCTGGCCAAGACCTCGCAGCCGATCAGCGCGATCAAGCGGCTCGAACCGGCCTGAACATTGGGGGAGAGATCAGCGCGGCCAGCGCGGATATCCGCGCAGCAAACCGGCGATTATGGCGACGGCGAGGACAACGCCTGCCACGGGAATCAAAATTAGAAAAGCGCCCAACACAAAAATGAGCAGCGCGATCAAAATAAAACCGCCCAGCAAAAAGTAGGGCAGGAGGCCAAACCGTCCGATCTTGGTAACATAGATGCGGTGGCTGCCGCGCTCGACCTCCCGCACCCAGAACGTGCTTTCACGCTCGCTGCTGGCGGCGCGGCCTGGGGGGATAATCTCTGGCTCGGAACGATGCTCTTCGGTTGGGGGGAAACGCCGGTCGATCATGGTCCTGTGGTCACAAGCAAAGGGTTTCCCGCTCTAAATGGGGATGGTGCCTAACGGCTGCAACTGTTCCTTGCGGCAAACAAGAATGCTATGGTCGAGTTGACCGACCGAGGGCCGCTTTTAACGGAGAACAGTCGGGAGAGGGGTGCTGCTCGATGCCGGCCTAGCCTTCGCGCATCAACGAAGCGCCCAGCCCCGCGAGGACGAAAATCGGCTTGGCAAACGCAACACTTAAGAGGAGTTTCGCCGCCGGTCGCAGCCCCGAACGATGATAGCGCCACCTGGCTCGCTCGCTATCAAGGAGCGACTTCCAGTCGTCCTTTCATTCCGGGATGGAAGCGGCAGACGTAGCTTACGCTACCAGCCCGCTTCAAAATCGTCTGGCCCGTTGCTCCGGCCGGGAGATCGACGTCAAAACTCCCGTCCGTCGCGGTTGCCGTATGCTCCAGGATGTCGGAATTCGTCCACTCGACGATGTCATTCACATGCAGTCCGGCGGGCGCGGGTCCAAAAGCCAGGTTGTCAATTCCGATCCGATGCACCCGCGGACCGGCGCCCAACGAGGGAGACGCGAGCAAGACTAAGCAGAATGCCAGCGCTCCCCCCGTCCTTATCTTCGATCGTATCGGCATAAGAGCCTACTTCAACTCGGCCTCGAGTTGCTCGGCGCGCTTTTTATGCTCCTTGAAGAGTTTGAGGCCGGTTTCCAGCAAGCTCTTAAGTTGGGGGTTCTGCGCGGTGGGGATCAGCACCGATTCGAGCGCTCCATTGACGGCCTCATGATAGGCGACCTCATTTGCGGCATAGGCTTTATCAAACGCGGTTGCGCTCAATGCCCGTAGCTCGTTCCGCTTTAGCTGCGCCTCCCGGTACATGGTTGTGCTGGTATCATTGCCCTCCGGCGTCACGTTCAGCTTGTCGCACAAGACGAGCACCTTGTTGTTCACTGCCAGGTGATCCCGGATCATCTCCTCGGCGAAGGAACGGACCGCCTTGGTGTGCGTCCTCTTCAGCGCGTCAATGGCCTGCTCGATGTCGAATCTGGCCCGCCGTGTAGGCAATGTCGGCGATTTGAGGATCGGTGGGTGGTTTTCCCGGCTGAGCCATGGCGCTCGCCGCGGCGAAACAAACAGCGGCAGTCAAAACCGAACTCTTTAATAGGGAACTTATATGGAACATAATGACCTCCCTGACCTGACTGTAAACAGCCCTCTCCAGCGGGGCTGTTACGAGCATTGGACGCGGTAGGGGAAAGATGTCAACTGGCCGCAATGCGACAGCCGGAAAACCGTATGGGTGCCGGGCCTCGACCTCGCCGCCGCGGGCGATATCGGTCAGTACCTCGCCATTCGGGCTTCAAGCCCGGCCCCGTAGTTCGGTGCGGGTTTCCGCGCCGTTCGAAGGGATGCCGCGATGACCGATCGTATTTTGGAGTTTCTCCGCAACCGCCGCGAGGATGGGCCATGCTTGAGGCACGACCTTGATGTCGTACGCGACGATAAGCTGCTTTTACCAATTAGCCACGAGAGCATCGAAACTGGATATTGACGAATCGCCATCCGCGTTCGCGTCAACCGGAGGATTTCGTTGGAAGGTTCGCTGAAAAAGGGAGCGCTTGGTTTTCTTGACGCGCTTGCGATGGCCATCGCGGGCTCGGCGCCGGCCTATTCGATCACCGTCACCACCGCCGCCCTCGTTGCCGCGGCTGGAGTCGCCGGACCGGCGGCGCTTTGGATCGCGGCGGTGCCAATGGTCGGCGTCACCATCGCGTTTGCTTATCTGAACCGGTGGCGGCCGGATGCCGGGGCGGCCTATGCCTGGGTTGGCCGCGCGATGCACCCGGCGGCGGGCTTCCTTGCCGGGTGGGCGCTCCTCAGTCTTTCGACTATCTTCAATGTCGCCGCCGCGCTCCCGGCGGGACAAGCGACGCTCGACCTTTTCGCGCCCGGCCGGAGCCACGACGTTGCGTGGGCGACGGGCGCCGGGGCGGTCTGGTTCCTCGGCGTGCTGGCGCTCGTCACCTTCGGCATCACGGCAAGCGCCAAGGCGCAGGTGGTTTTGACTCTGCTGGAGTCCAGCTCCATCATTCTGGTGTGCGGCCTGGCGATCTTTAATGCCCGCTCCGTGCCAGCCGCCGCATTCTCCTGGGATTGGTTTTTTCCTTCGGCTTTTGGCACATTTCAATCGTTTTCGGCCGGAATGCTGGTGGCGCTTTTCTACTATTTCGGCTGGGACGTATCCGCCAACCTCGCAGAAGAAACGGCTGGCGCCAACACGGCCTCGGGGATCGCCTGCATCTTAGGCGTGTTGGTAACCGCCGGCTTGTTTGTTCTGGCGCAGGTCGCGGTGCAGATGGCTCTGACGCCCAGTGAGATAGAGGCGAATGGCGGCAATTTGCTCCCGGCGCTTGGCGCCGCGGCGCTCCCGGCGCCGTGGAGCGCCATCGCCGTGCTTGCGGTTTTGGCCAGCGCCGTCGCGACGATTGAGACGCAGCTCCTCCAGTGCACAAGGCTGTTGTTTTCCATGGCGCGCGACCGGGTGATCGGCGAAGCGATGGGCAAGCTCCATCCTCGCTTTCGGACGCCTTGGCTCGCGGGTTTTACAGTTGCCGGTGTCTCGCTCCTATTGTTGGCCGGCTCGGCCACTGTGTCTTCCATCAACGCATTGATGAGCGACCTCATCAATGCGATCGGCGTGCAAGTCGCCTTTTATTATACCCTGGCTGGCATCGCCTGTGCCTGGCATTACCGCAAGTCGATGAGCCCCAGTTGGAGGACAATCGCATTCGCTGTGATCGTCCCGTCGACATCGGCGCTCTTCGTCGGCTGCGTCGGGATCTACCAGCTGCCACATCTGGGCTGGCGCGTTTCATTCCTCAGTATCGGCTCCATCGTGATTGGGGTGGCGCCGTTGGTGTACTACCGCCGACGCTATCGCGGCCGCTTTTATTATGATGAAGGCGTCAGGTGATCCACGTCTCGTGATTGCGATCAACTTGCTGAGTAAGTCTATGACAGACTGCGCGGCGCCTTCGCATTTAAGTAAGGTTCAACCATTCGCATTCAGGCTGCCCCGCATTTCTTGAATAAACCACTTGTAATGCGCGGCGACTCGCAGATTTCTGGCTCTGCCCAATTTCGCACAAGCCTGTGGTCGTAGGTCGGTCGGCGGAGATCATCCGGACAAGAGGCCGGTTAACCGTCTAAAAAGGACCGGCAGCCGGAGACGAACCGGCGACCCCGCCAACCGGGGGCCGCGTTCGAACCCATCATGCCCCAGCAAACTTCACCCCGACCAAGCACATCGCGCATAATCCGATGCGACGCGCCGCCGGAAGTGACTCACCGAAGCTGAAGCGTAAGGCCAAGGCAGAGGACGAAGGCTTCCTGACAAGCCTCATAACCGCATAAGGGCTCACCCGATCCCCTGGGAGATCCGCGGGTTAACGCTTTACAATTAACAGGTTTTGCGCTTCTGGGTATCCTCCCAAGAACCGGGGAGTTTGGTCATGACAGCCGACGACAGATTGGCGGCGTTGGGGATATCGTTGCCCTCTCCGGCGGCGTCTATTGCCAATTATCTTCCTTTTGTCGTTTCCGGCTCGCTTCTCGCCGTTTCCGGCCAGCTTCCCATTGGTCCAAGCGGCCAGCTCGATCCCTCGCATACTGGCAAGCTCGGGGTGGAGGTTTCAAGCCAAGCGGGACATGCGGCGGCGAGCTTGTGCGCGATAAATATCCTCGCGCAAGCCAAGGCGGCCTTGGGCGATCTCGACCGGATTTCGCGCTGCATAAGGCTCGGCGGTTTTGTCAATGCCGCGCCGGGTTTCGCCGATTTGGCGGGGGTGATGAATGGCGCCTCGGATTTCATGGTGGAGGTCTTGAACGACAAGGGCCGCCACGCAAGATCGACCGTCGGCGTCGCCGAATTGCCCCTGGATAGCGCCGTCGAGATCGAGGCCCTGTTTGAGATCGCGGGCAATTGACCGGATGGACAATAAATGCGCCGGACTGGCTGACGGTGCGGCCGATCGCGCACCGGGGCCTTCATTCCAAACCGTTCGGTTTGGTCGAAAATACGCCCGCCGCCGCCGCCGCGGCGATCGCCAAGAACTACGCAATTGAGTGCGATATTCAGCGCACAAAAGATAACGACGCCGTGGTCTTCCACGATTTTACCCTCGACCGATTGATGCGGGCGGAAGGCCGCGTCGATTCGTTCGGCGCCGATGACCTTGGCCAGCTGGCATATAAGGATTGCAATCAAAAAATTGTTTCCCTTACAGATTTTCTCATTCGCATCAGCGGCCGCACACCGGTCATCGTCGAGATCAAAAGCCGTTACAACGGCGACATGAGCCTTGCTGATCGGGCGATGGCTGCCGTGGCCGCCTATGCGGGGCCGGTTTGCCTCAAAAGCTTCGATCCGGCCGTCCTCGTCCATCTCCGTAGCGCGGGCGCCCGGTGCCCGCTTGGCCTTGTCGCGCAAGCGCGCTACGAAAGCGGCGAGGAGTGGGCCGGTCTGCCGCAAGATAGGCGCGCAAGCTTCGCGGATCTCAGGGATTTTCCGCGCGCGCGGCCGGATTTCCTATCTTGGAATCAGAGCGATTTGCCACATGCCGTGCCGACGCTCTGCCGGGAAGGAATTGGGATGCCGGTCATGACCTGGACGGTGCGCTCGCCGGAAGCCCTCGTGCGTGGAAGACTTTGGGCGGATCAGATTATATTCGAGGGTTTCGAGCCTTGAACGCGGCCCGCAATGTTCTTCCTGTCTCGGCGGGCAACGGTCAGTTGCGGTTCAGGCGCTCGTTGACGAGAAACTCGAAAGCCCGGACATAGGCCCTGTCGTCGTCGCCGCGGAACTGGGCATCGGCATGGGCAATGTATTTGCCAGTCGCGAGATCGGCGACATAAAGATCGACGGAGGAGATCAAGGTCGAGACCTTATGGACAACCGCGAGGACCGCCAGTTGGGCACCGGCGTCGCGTGCAACGTCGCGCCAACATTCGTTGCAATTGTAACGCGGTTCGGTCGCCGCAATTCGTGCGGTAAAGCGTGAAAGATCGACGCTGCGGTAGCGGCCAGTGCGCTCCATAAGCTCGATAAGCTTACTCGTGGCAAGTTTTAGCCGCTCGACCTGGCCCGGCTTTGTCGCTTCTCCGCTGGTGTCCCACAGCTCGACCGGGAATACTGCCGTCGCGCGGGGCTCGGCTGCCAGCGCTGCCGCGCCTGGCGCAACTATCGCAACGAAAGACGCCATCAGGACTAACGCCGCGACTTTTCGCATAACACGGACTTGTGCACCAACGCGCCCCGCCTTGAAGAAGACCAAAATGTTCATCGCCATGAACTAGTTCAAAGTCATCGCGGAAGAACGCAAAGCCTTCGAGGACGTCTGGCTCACGCCAGACTCACGGCTCGGCGAGGTCAAGGGTTTCGTCGCATTTCACTTGCCGCGTGGCCCGGAACGCGAGGACCACGTGCTTTATTCATCGCACACCACGTGGACGACGCAAGAAGATTTCGGCGCCTGGTCCAAGTCCGGGCAATTCCGCGCTGCCCACCGCCAGCAGGCTAGCGAGCGAAAGCCGCTCACGCTCGGGCATCCTGAATTCGAAGGGTTCGAAGTCATCCAGACAATCGAAGACACGCACCCGCCCCGGTAGCAGGCCCTGGATAGGTGGCAGCGGTTTCGCGGCGTCTGGCGACACTATGGCCGGGGGCGCGAGGCTGCGGGCTCCGTGGCTTTCCGGGCCGTTCCGGCCATGTCCCAACGGGTCTTAAAAATCGTGTCGCAAATGCCCGGAGAGCCGAAACCATCGCTGAAGCTGACATTGCTTCGGCGATGATGCTCGCCATGCGCTTTGCTAGTCACCAGATAGGCGAGCCAAGCCAGCGGTTGCAGCCTGGAACCGAACCGATTGGGCCGCCGCAAGCGAACCGCGAAATCATATCCCGAATGTTCGTAGAGGCCCCCGACCGCGCCGAGACTTGCGATGGTAATGTGAAACAAAACATCGGCTCCCGCTCCAATGAGCGCCAGCGGCACAAGATAAGGCAGGACGATCTCAAGAAAGAAATCCGCCGGACTCATGTAGCAGGCGCTGATCGCCTTGCTCGCGCCGGTCGAGTGGTGCACGCCGTGTCCGAGCTTACGGATCAAGCCAGGCCGATGCAGCAAAAAGCGGTGGAAAACATATTGGACTATGTCGTGTCCAATAACTATGAGCGCCATTCCGGCAAGAAAATGCCACCCGCTTACACGCAGCGCGCCGTTGAATGCCAGCCCTGTATACTGGAACGCAACCATGGTTGGAAGCAGGACAAGAATTTGATTGAAAAGCACGCGCGGCAACAGCTCGAAATAGCCAAGCCGGTCGATGTCGCGTACCTTGAGGGACGCGAGCATTCCCGTCCGGTCGCACCATTCGAAAAACAGCCCGGCGCCATGAAAGACCGCCATCTGGACTGCCCACACGAGAACCGAAAGCGGCAGCCACCAGGGAAGAATGGAATTCACGTCGAGCATGTTCTTTCGCGCCCTGAGACGATTCCCGATCCTAGCTTGCCAAGCGGGCCGCGGCAAACGTTCGCAAATGTTCCTCCGCTAAGCGGATCCCGGTCCCGGCGCGCCTGGGATAATCAGCGCAAGATTTGGCGACGCAACTCAATTATTCTGACAAAAGATGACGGAAGGTTCCTGATCCCTGGAGTAAGCCAGCACTGACCCGCCTTCGAATTCAGCTGATCCTTCGCCTGACAAACGGACTGGCCGAAAGTGGAGGGCCGGGCGGCGGTATTCAAGCCGGCGGGGAAAGCTTCCCCGCAGGATTTTTCCCAAGTCTCGAAATCACCTTCGACGGCACGAAGTGCAAAGCCAGCCAAGCCTTGATCGGCCATTCCCCGAGAAGCGGCGCGATGGATTCGTAATTTCTTACGAGCGCGGCTGCGATGCGCGACCGGCGCGCCCAACGCGCCGCGCCAGGATCGGGGTTTTCGCAGTCAATTCGCCAAAGTAGCCAAAGAAAATCGCGCCAAAACCAGCCGCGCCCGGCGAAACGATCGGCCCGTTCGATCAAATGATCGGCCAAGATCGCTCTTGCGCTCGCATTGCTGTCGCCGGCGCCGCCCGGCTCATAGCAAAGAACGTGGTTCAGTTGGGGCCTCTGCGAATAAATATTGCTGCCGTGCAGGCGATAGACGGCGACCGGCGCGTCGATCAATACGCTGCCGCTAACAGCGTTGATTCCAAGGCAAAAATAGAGGTCCGTGCCGGTCTTCAGACTTTGCAGCGCCGGATTGTCGGCAAACAGGCAAAGCGCGTCGCGGCGAAAGCAATTGCCGGACGTCGGCGACCAGACCCATTGATTGGTCAGGCCCACAAAGCGAATTGTTTCCAGCACGCGACAGTCGAAATTTTCCGGCGGCCAAGTCTCGCCGAATGGGTGCCGGTAGGGACGCACCGCGCGAGGCCTGGTACCGCGGCCAAATTGCATCACCTTGTTGAAAGCGTGCTCCGTTCCCAAGACCACCTGATCGCCCGAAACCTGGAGCATGTCGCCGGAGGTGAACCCCACGTGAACGCGCAAAGAAAGATGGACAAAGACGTGCGTTTCGATGCATTTGGGAAGCAGAAGATCGTCGGCGTCGAGAAAGACCACATACGGCCCGGCGGACGCGGCAAACCCCTCGAGCGCGGCCCGTGTTTGGCCGCCATTGTCCGTGCGGCGGATAATCTTGACACTGGCGTAACGCGCCTCGATCGCACGCAACACCGCGCCGCTCTCGTCGGTGGACGCATTATCAACGACGATACATTCGATATTTGGATAGGTCTGACCAAATACGGAGTCAACGGCGGCATGCAAAAAACGTCCGTAATTGAAATTGATGACGATGACGCTGACCAGCGGAAGGCGAAGAAATTTTTTCCCGCCGCCAGATTCGCTATGAGAAAAGCTCCGAGAGGGCTCCATCGCACTGTCGCGCAAACGAAACTCATCGCCCGTTCCCTTCCCCAAGTGAACGCCTCCGCTTTGCGGATCCCGGCCAAGATTTGACCTCTCCGTACGGTAACAGACATTTGACAAACTCCATATCGCCTTGGCAAGAGGGCAGGCGGTCTTGGCAAATCTCCTTGGATTTGCTTGAGTCGCTGGAGGCAGGGGGCATGGCAAGGAGTTTAGTCTGGCTGTCGGATGAGGCATGGAAGACGTTGGAGCCTTATCTGCCTCACCGCAAGCCGGGAAAACCGCGTGTGGACGATCGGACTGTCATTTCCGGCATCCTGCATGTGTTGAAAACAGGATGCCGCTGGCGCGACGTTCCGCCAGCCAATGGGCCATCGACGACCATCTACAATCGCTACAATCGTTGGTCCCAGCGCCGTATCTGGCCGCGCATTTTCGAAAAAATAGCGGCCGCCGGTCCCGTTCCAGACGAGCTTTCCATCGCCCGCAGCCATGTCAAGGCGCACCGCTCGGCGGCTGCTTCAAAAAGGGGGAGTTCGCGGAAGCGATTGGCCGTTCGCGCGGCGGAAGAACGAGCAAAATCCCTGCTTTGGCCGATGATCGCGGCAGCCCGGTCGCGTTTGCGCTGACCCCGGGAAACGTCGCCGACATCACCATGGCCGCTCGATTGCTCGCCGACATGTCCTACGGGGAGCTTCTCCGCAGTTTGCCGGTAGAGCGCCTCACGGTCAGCTACCGTCATGTTTGCCCAGAGCGGACTCTTCACCACGCCGGGAGAAACGATGTTGACGCGGATCGGCGCGAGTTCCACCGCAAGCGCCCGCGTCAGCCCTTCCATCGCCGAGCAGATGCTGGCGCCGAGCGACCAGCCGGCGTGGGGACGCGTTCCAGCGAGACCCGAGGTGAAGACGATCGAGCCGCCCGGCCGGATACCGCTGCTGCCGTATTTGGCGGCCATATATGCGCCCCAATAGCGGAGACCAAAAAAAGCGCGCGCGGCGCCAATGTCGGTTTCGGAGAGGCGGCCAAGCTGCAACGTCTCGCCGGCGGTGAAGGCGAGATGGTCGAAGGCACCGAGTCCGGCAAAGAACGCTTTTACCGCTTGCTCGTCCGTGAGGTCGAGTGCGTGGCCTTCCGCGCTGGCCGGCAACGTGACGAGCGCCTCGTCCACCCGAGCCTTTCGACTCGAGGCGATCACTTCCGATGGCTTTGTCACATTAGGTTTTACTTGCTTCTACTGTCTTCCTGGAGAGAGCCTCCCTGGAGAGAGCCAGGCTAAGCGATTCCAATGCCTTAGCCTCGCCTCGCCATGATCGAAACGGCCTCTGCTTGCTCAGTGTGACAATGCCGTCACGGGTGATCAGACACGGTGCCGGTTTGCGGTCCTGGCTAAGCCCTGCGAGGTTGAGCTGCAGGGCCTTGCCCTTGCGCAGCAGAAAACCGACCTGGCGCGGGATAATGTCAAATTCTGCATCGGGCAAGATGCGGAACGACTCCCGGATCGGCGGAAGACTCGGCAGCTCGGGGGAAAAAGAATACCGCGACCGGCAGCTTCAGCTTGTCCGCGAGCCTTTCGAGCTGTAGGCTAAGTCGGCGACGCGTCGCCGGCCTCCCAGGCGGCAATGCGGTTAAATTTTTTGCTCGCCTCTTCCAGCGTGAGTCCGGCGCGTTTGCGTGCCCACGCGATAAGATCAGGGTTGACCTGGATTTCTTCTCTAGCCATGGGGCGCTCTGGATGGCGGGAGCCACGAAATTGTGTTGTGGCTTATATCGCGAAGGCGCGCAGTCTCGGAGCAGGTCACCCGGGTCGCCCCGCCGGATCGCCTCGCAGTGGTGAATCGCTGCAGCGTCTCAACGCTCCACGCGCGTCAGGTACGACAGGGATGCTCCCGCAAATCAAGATTGTGCGCGGTCTCGATGGCGGTGTCGGCGTCAGCGATCGTGACATGCATGGTCCGGTCTTCCTGAAGGCAGGGATTTTGCGAAAGTTCAACAAATTGCCGGCGGGCACAAGTTCGTCTATCTCTTGAGCGAGCGGCATCAATTCGCTACGTCCCACCGGTTTGCAACCTTCGCATGAAAAATTCTTGCACAGCGCTGTGGTTATTCGGACTTTGCTGGTGCGGGCCGCTTCTTCCCGCGTTCGGCCAAGAGAAGGCCGTCAGCATCTATGGGTGGGGCGACTATATCGATCCCAAGGTCATCGAAGACTTTACCAAGGAGACAGGGATCAAGGTCACCTATGACGGGTACGATTCAAACGAGGCGTGCGAGGCGCGGTTCCTGGCGGGCAAGACCGGCTTCGATGTTGTGATCGTCCCGGGCCCGGTCCTGCAAAGGCAGATCGCGGCGGGGGTCTACCAAAAACTCGACAAAACCAAACTTCCAAACAGCAAGAACCTTTGGCCGGAGGTGATGGCGCGCCTTGCAGTCTATGATCCGGGCAACCTCTATGCGGTCAACTATATGTGGTTTACCGCGGGCATCGCCTACAATGTCGAAAAGGCAAAGGAGCTTTTGGGCGATGCGGCGGCCGGTGCTTCGCTAAACTCTTGGGACATCCTCTTCAAGCCAAGAAATTTGAAGAAATTCGCCGGCTGCGGCGTTACCGTCCTGGACAGCGGCGAAGATCTGTTTGCAATCGCGCTTAACTATCTTAGGGCCGATCCGGCGTCGATGCGTCCGAGCGAACTTAAGAGTGCCGCGGAACTGTTAAGCGGCATGCGGCGCGACGTGAAAAAATTCGACTCCGCCGATTTTGCGGATGCGCTCGCCAATGGCGACATTTGCCTTGGCGTTGGCTATTCCGGAGACAGTTTTCGCGCGCGCGACCGCGCGCGAGAGGCAAATAATGGGATTGAAATAAATTACACTATTCCCAAGGAAGGCACTTTGATGTCGCTCGATAATCTCGCAATTCCCAAGGATGCGCCGCATGTCGAGGAAGCCTATGCCTTTATTGACTTCCTCTTGCGGCCGGCGATCGCCGCCCGGAACACGAATTTCACCCATCTCGCCAACGGCATCCTCGCGTCCAAATCCTCGATCGGCAAGGACATCGTCGAGAACAAGTCGATTTACCCAGACGCCGCGATACTGCAGCGGCTCTTTGCGGTGGCAAACCATGATCCGGCGGCGCGAAAAACAATTGTCCGCGAATGGGCGCGGATCAAAACCGGCAAGTAATGCTGCGAAGCCGGTTTCCGTGTTCGTGGGGGCCAATAATCGATCGGATGCTTGAAGAGCCAGCGGATGTTAATAGTGCAGCTTTTCGTCCCGCCGGCACTATCGATAGGCAACGTTTTCCCTGGACCTGCCCCCCGGCAAACACAGCGGCAATACGGTCAGTAGTTGGCTCTGGGCTCTGCATTTCGCCGATGTCTATGATCTACTGGCCTACCGGTCTCTCTAAAAACCGCCAACAACTTTTGGAAAGTGGCCCGCGCCCGCGGCCTTGGAGCGCGGCGGCTCACCGGCGGCTTGCACTTTTGCGGCGCACCATTAATACTGGCCGAACCACTCCGGCACTCGGACCATCGAACGTGACCATTTCCGCCGCCATCCATCATATCACCCACTATAAATACGACCGGCCGGTCGTGCTGGAGCCGCAGACCATCAGGCTACGCCCGGCGCCGCACTGCCGCACCAAAATCCCCGCCTATTCGTTGAAGGTGGCGCCAGCGGCGCATTTCGTGAACTGGCAGCAGGACCCGCATGGCAATTGGCAAGCGCGGTTCGTCTTTCCGGAGAAAGTGACAGAGTTCAAGATCGAGGTTGATTTGACCGCCGAACTTGCGGTCATCAACCCTTTCGACTTTTTCATCGAGCCCTACGCCGAGCAATTTCCGTTCGCTTATGAACCTGAATTGAAGGCGCAGCTCGCGCCTTATCTCGATGCCGAACCGCCCGGCCCGCGCCTTGCGGCCTATATCGCGGGCTTGCCCAAGGGCCCCATCCGCGTCGTCGATTTTCTCGTCGATCTCAATACCTCGTTGCAGAAGTCGATCCGCTATCTGATCCGGATGGAGCAAGGCGTCCAGACGCCGGAGGAAACCCTGGAGCTTGGCTCCGGCTCCTGCCGCGATTCGGCCTGGGCGCTCGTCCAGATCCTGCGCCATCTCGGCTTAGCCGCGCGCTTCGTCTCGGGCTATCTCATCCAGTTGCGCGCGGACATCGAGCCAGTCGACGGGCCGAAAGGCACCCAAAGGGATTTTACCGATCTGCACGCCTGGGCCGAGGTTTATCTGCCCGGCGCCGGCTGGATCGGGATGGACGCGACCTCGGGAATGTTCTGCGCCGAGGGGCATTTGCCGGTTGCCGCGACGCCGCATTATCGCTCCGCGACGCCAATTTCCGGGCTGGTCGAGCCGGCCAATGTCGATTTTCATTTCGATATGCGGGTGACCCGCGTTGGCGAGGCGCCCCGGATCACGCTGCCTTTTTCGGAGTCCGCCTGGGCGAAGCTCGACGCACTTGGCGAAAGGGTCGATGCCGATCTCGTCCACAACGACGTCCGCCTGACGATGGGCGGCGAGCCGACTTTCGTCTCGATCGACGACTTCGAATCGGAGGAATGGAACATCGCCGCCGTCGGACCGGCGAAACGCTCGTTTGCCGACAAACTGATCCGCCGCTTGCAGGCGCGTTTCGCGTCCGGCGGCTTGCTGCACTATGGCCAAGGCAAATGGTATCCGGGCGAGAGTCTGCCGCGCTGGAACTTCGCGCTCTATTGGCGCAAGGACGGCGCTCCTATGTGGAACAATTCAGCCGTCGTCGCGGACGTAGCCCTGACCGCGCCAGCCGGACCCGAGACATCGTCTTGTGTCAGCGTGGCACTCGTTGAGAAACTAACCGCGCAAGCCGGAATTCTTGTTACTGGCATAGCCGAAAGGCTCGGCATCGAGACCGGATGTATGTTGCCCGCCTATGAAGACCCCGCGACTTGGCTCGTGAAGGAAGCCAATCTGCCGGAAAATACCGATCCTCTCGATCCGAAAATCGAGGATCCGGAAGAGCGGAGCCGGATGATCCGCACTTTTGCGCGGGGACTTACCAAACCCGCCGGCTATGTCCTGCCGCTTCAGCGTTGGAACGCGCAAGCTGGCCCGCCGGGCGCCGCGACGCGGCCGCGATGGCAAAGCGAAAAATGGGCCTTGCGGCGCGGCAGGCTTTTTCTTGTCCCCGGCGATTCGCCAGTGGGCTACCGGTTGCCCTTGCCGTCGCTGCCATTTGTTCCGAAATCGGCCCTTCCGGTAATCGTCGAGCGGGATCCGCTGGAAGCACGCGGAGCCTTGCCGAACCGCGAGGAGATCGCCCAGCATTTCGAGCAAGGGGCGGCCACGCCGGGCGCGGCACGGCAGGACCGCATCGAGCAGGAGGCGATCGAGGGCGTGGTGCGCACAGCGCTGTCGGTTGAACCGCGCGACGGTGTCCTTTGCGTCTTCATGCCGCCGGTCAAGATGCTCGAGGACTACCTCGAGCTTCTCGCGGCAGTCGAAATGAGCGCCGGGGCGGCAGGCCTGCCGGTGCATATCGAAGGCTATCCGCCGCCCGCCGATCCGCGCGTCAACGTAATCAGGGTCACCCCGGATCCCGGCGTTATCGAGGTCAACATACATCCCTCGGCAAGCTGGCATGCGCTCGTCGAAACAACCAATGGTCTTTACGAGGACGCCCGCCAAGCGCGGCTTGGCGCCGACAAATTCATGAACGATGGACGCCACACCGGCACCGGCGGCGGCAATCATATCGTGCTGGGCGGACCCACGCCCGTCGATTCGCCGCTGTTGCGGCGGCCCGACTTGCTCAAAAGCCTGATCCTCTATTGGCAGCGCCATCCTTCGCTTTCCTATCTCTTCTCGGGGCTCTTCATCGGCCCGACGAGCCAGGCGCCGCGCGTCGACGAGGCCCGGCACGATCAGCTTTACGAGCTCGAAATCGCGCTCGCCAACACGCCCCGCGCGGGCGAACCGGCGCCGCCGTGGCTTGCCGACCGTTTGTTCCGCAACTTGCTCGTCGATGTGACAGGCAACACGCATCGCGCGGAAATCTGCATCGACAAACTTTATTCGCCTGATAGTTCCTCGGGGCGGCTTGGATTGGTCGAATTCCGGGCCTTCGAAATGCCGCCGGACGCGCGGATGAGCCTCGCGCAGCAATTGCTGCTGCGGACGCTCGTCGCCTGGTTTTGGCAACGACCGCAGCAAGGCAGCTTGGTGCGTTGGGGCACGGCGCTACACGATCGTTTCATGCTGCCGCATTTCGTATGGGAGGATTTCTTGGGCGTCCTCGCCGATCTCGGGCGGGCGGGCTATACGTTCGAGTCCGCCTGGTTCGAGGCGCAGTATGAGTTCCGTTTCCCGTTCGTCGGCACCGTCGAGCATGGCGGCGTCAAGCTCGAAGCGCGCCAAGCGCTCGAACCCTGGCAAGTGATGGGCGAGCAGGGCGCGGCGGGCGCAACCGTGCGCTATGTCGATTCCTCGGTGGAACGGTTGCAAATAAAGGCAACCGGACTTGTGCAAGGCCGCCACGCCGTCGCCTGCAACGGGCGCCGCGTTCCTCTGACCGCGACCGGGACTTCTGGCGAAGCGGTCGGCGGCGTGCGCTTCAAGGCTTGGCGGCCACCCAATGGCCTGCATCCCACAATTCCTATCCATGCCCCCTTGACCTTCGATATCGTCGATGGCTGGAACGGCCGCGCGCTCGGCGGCTGCGTCTATCATGTCGCCCATCCCGGCGGCCGTCACTACGAGGCCTTTCCGGTCAACAGTTTTGAGGCGGAAGCACGCCGTCTGGCGCGCTTCCAGGACCATGGCCACACAGCCGGCGCTTTCGACATGCCCGCCGAGGAGCGCTCGGCCGACTTCCCGCTGACCCTCGATCTTCGGCGCCCCCGCGTCATGTGAGGACGCTTGGCCCCCGCCCCCCGGTTCGACCAAGAACGCGCCTTCGCGCCGTCCGGCGCAGCATACGGCAATACCGCGCGCTGCTCCGCGATAAACTGGAGCTGGCAGCCCCAAACTTAACCAGGCGTTAACTATGCGTTGCGTAAATCGGCGAATGCGATTTTGAGGCGCACGCGTGACAGAAGTTGCCCGCCCCCGTCATTCCATAAGGTTTCATGGCCGCTCCTACCACGCGATGGTTTTGGCGCCAGAGCCGCCCGTGGCAAACTGGCTTGCCGAGCTTGACACATGGCTCGAACGTTCGCCGGGGTTTTTCTTCGGCCGGCCGGTGGTGCTCGACCTTGCGATTCTTCAGCCTGGCAAGCAGGGCGTCGCGGAGCTTTTGCAAAACCTCGCCGAGCGCAACATCAAGGTGATGGGCATCGAGGGCGCCGAACCGTCCTGGCTCGACTTCGCGATGCCGCCGCTGCTTTTGAGCGGGAGGCAGACCAGCGCCGTCCCCGACGATTACCCTCTCGCCGCCGCGGAGGCGCCTGCCCCCACGCCCGTTTCCGAGTCAGCCGCGGATGTGGCGGCGGCTCTTTCCGACGCCCCTTCCCCTGCCGCCGACCCCGCTCCGGTCGTGACCCCCGCGCCGCGGCAGCCAAATTCCCTTCTGCTGGACACTCCGGTCCGCTCCGGCCAGTGCATCGTGCACCCCGAGGGCGATGTGATTGTCGTCGGATCCGTGGCCTCGGGCGCCGAGGTGATCGCCGGCGGTTCGATCCATGTCTATGGAACGCTGCGGGGCCGGGCGATCGCAGGTTCGCGCGACGCCCGCGCGCGGATTTTTTGCCGCAAGCTCGAAGCCGAGCTTCTTTCGATCGACGGCCTTTACATGGTAGCCGACGATATGCCCGCGCACCTACGCGGCCAGCCGATTCAGGTCTGGCTCGACGGTGATTCGATGATGATGACTCAGGACTGAGACAAATTGGGAGGTAGCGACATGGCCAAGGTTTTGGTCGTAACATCGGGCAAGGGCGGCGTCGGCAAGACGACCTCCACCGCGGCGTTGGGCGCGGCGCTGGCGACGTCGGGCAAAAAGGTCGTGCTCGTCGATTTCGACGTCGGGCTGCGCAACCTCGATCTCGTCATGGGGGCCGAGCGCCGCGTGGTCTACGACTTGATCAATGTCGTTCAAGGCGACGCCAAGCTTGCGCAAGCGCTCATCCGCGACAAGCGCGTGCCGGCGCTGCACCTGCTGCCGGCCTCGCAGACGCGCGACAAGGACGCCTTGACGGACGAGGGCGTTGCGCGCGTTATCGCTGAGTTGCGGGAAAAATTCGATTGGGTGATCTGCGATAGCCCCGCCGGCATCGAGCGCGGCGCCACGCTTGCCATGCGCCATGCCGATGTCGCGATCATCGTGACCAACCCCGAAGTATCCTCGGTTCGCGACTCCGATCGTATCATCGGCCTTCTCGATTCCAAGACCGAAAAGGCGGAAAAGGGCGAGCGCGTCGAAAAGCATCTCCTTCTCACCCGCTTCGACGCCGCCCGCGCTGGACGCGGCGAAATGTTGAATGTCGAGGATGTGCTGGAAATCCTTTCCATCCCTCTGCTCGGAATCATCCCGGAAAGCTTTGAGGTTCTGCGCGCATCCAATCTCGGCTCGCCGGTCACCCTCAACAATCCAGCAAGCGCGCCTGCGCGGGCTTATTTCGACGCGGCGAAGCGGCTGAACGGCGAAGCCCTCGATATGACTATTCCAAGCGACAGGAAGGGTCTGTTTGGCATGCTATTTGGACGGAGGGCGGCATGAAACTCCTCGAATTCTTCAAGCGGCCGCGCACCGCGCCGGTCGCCAGGGAACGGTTGCAAATCCTGCTCGCGCATGAGCGCGCCGTCTCCGGCAAGTCCGATCTGATCGCTATTCTTCAGGAAGAAATCATGGCGGTGATCGCCAAGCACTTCCCTGTCGATCAGGACGGCATCAAAATCAAGATGGAGCGCGGCGAGGTGGTCTCGACACTCGAGGTCGAGATCGAAATCCCAACCCCCATGTGTCCAAGCTTCCCATTGCCCGCGAAGCCAGCTCCGACCGAACCCGCCTGCGCGGCGGCCGCGGAAGCCGCGGAAGCGGAAACCTAAAGTGTGATTGGATCAAGCTGGTTCGTATCCAGCGGCTGTGCGGCTGGCTTTGGACTCAAGCTGGCACATGCGCCTGCCTTTTGACCCGCGCTGCATCGATCCCGGCGAACGGCGTCAAGTGAACGCCCGCCGCAAATCGGGGATCATTCCGCGGCGGAGTTCCGCTCCAAAAAAGCCCTTTTGTATCATGGCTCTAATTCTGGGAATTATATATTTGACAAGTAACTACCACCATTTCCACCAGTGTCGCCGTTTTCGGCCGGGACGCCAATACGAGAGCTTTAAGGCTGAAACGGGTTTGTTCGCGAAGATAATCGCTCGCCTGAGTCCCCGGGGTGGATTCTGATAAGCTCAACAAACTCGCGTTGTGCGCGCAAAATCGGAAGCCTTTCAGTGGAAATCGGTATAGACGGGGCGCAAAAAACGAGTTGGAAATGGCGAACGCTACCAACGCTGTTCCGCAGCGTTGGTAGCGTTCGCGCGCCCGATGCAGCGCCTGGATGTCCGATTGAGCCTGGCTTTTCACCTCTACGAACCGCATCGTCGGACGTGTCGCCGCCTCCGCAATCGCCTCCCATCCAGGTCGTCATTCTTTTGCGCCTTGAGTAGAGTCGAGGACGGGCGCGGTGGCTTGGGCCATGCGGCAACGCTTCGTTTCCCCTCCCCGCTCATCAAACCGGACGTGCGGATTTCCCGCATCCGGCTTTCCGACTGGCTTCATCGTAAGGCACACGCCGGCGACCTTGGTCGCCGGTTGCGGATCATGTTCGCCGA
Organism: Candidatus Methylaffinis lahnbergensis; assembly: GCA_002890675.1. Classification (GTDB taxonomy): domain Bacteria; phylum Pseudomonadota; class Alphaproteobacteria; order Rhizobiales; family Beijerinckiaceae; genus Methylocapsa; species Methylocapsa lahnbergensis. Next base: position 341 of record PEFW01000055.1, on the reverse strand, counting down.
TGAAGTGTGTTCCGGCCGCGGCAACCGGCCACGGCCATGCTGGTCCCCGATCGGCATCAGGCCCGAGGTCGCCTCGGGGCTCATTCGCGAATACATCTATTCGCATTGCGCGGTCTCTCCGAAGGATGGCACTTGCGCCTATCTGATCATGCCGACATCGAATACGGCGTGCTTCCAGGCCTTCCTGAATGTCCTGTCGCGAAAGTTTGTCGGGCAGGATATCCTGTTGGTGCTTGACGGCGCCCCCAACCATCGCTCGAGCGAGCTCGTGCTTCCTGGCAATATCTCGGCTCTCTTCCCGCCGCCCCACGCGCCAGAGCTCAAACCTCCGCCCGCCACTC
>PEFW01000054.1 GCA_002890675.1 Candidatus Methylaffinis lahnbergensis | reverse complement strand
AATCCCTTGGGCACACTGCGTATCGACATGCCAAACCGCCAAGCGGTCTATATGCACGATACGCCCTCGAAGCAGACGTTCGCGGCGGATTATCGCTTCCTCTCGCATGGATGCGTGCGAGTCGATGGTATCTACGATCTGGCTACTTGGCTGCTGAACGGCAACTCGAACGACCACTGGGATCGTAACGTGATTGCCGATGCGACGCGGGAGGGCGACCAGAAGAGGATCGACCTCGGCAGGGCCATTCCGGTTGCTTGGATCTATCTCGATGCCTGGGCGAGCGCCGACGGAACGGTTCATTATCGGCCGAATGTTTACGGCCTGGACGGCGCAGCGGACGGGCATCGAACGCGGCGGTAGGAGAGATGTCGCGGAAGCTTTCAATCGCGACGGCACTCATCGGCGAACTGGCGGCAACACCGCGAGCGACGCTTGCCTTGCGCTTTGGTCCGGAACATTTCCACCATATTGAATGCCTTCGTTAATGGGCTCGGCTCGGCGAAGTCATGCCCGAGAGAAATATTTTGCCGTATGACGGCCAAGCCATCTTAATCGACGATCATGGCGCAATCGACGATCATGGCGCAGATTTTTGATTGGCCGGCAATCACGCGGACGCTCATCGACACGATTCCGTGGCAGGTCGAAACAGCTCGAATTTTCGGTCGAGAAATGCCCATTCCGCGAATGACCGCTTGGCGACGAAACTGACCTGGTCACTCTTGGCCCCACTGCTGACTCCCGAAACACCATCTTGCATCCGACCTAGATCAGTTGGCGCACTTGTCATCAAGCAGTGCTTCTGCACTTACGATTTTCCTCGGCGATCCACCAGACTCGTTGGCCAAAAGATAAAAACCGATCCTGCCACCACCGAACGTCGCTCCGATCACAGCCAGTGTTTGGTTTCCCATGGAAAACTTGCCTGACGGAAGACGGCGGGCGAGCAACTTGAAAGGATCCACGTGGGCCAAGCTATCCGTCTCGACCCTCATAGCCGCAAAGCGGTGCCCGTGAAGGGCCGAGTTGAGAAAAGACCAAGCTTCGTGAATTTCCGCTTGATGGCGACGCAGGAACTCAGCGACCTTCGGGGCGATGCAGGCAACATGAATATGCAGCTGGTCCTGGCTCCGGCTGGCTGCCGAATTAATCGCCATTCCGATCTTGTCGCGCGGCAGTTGACGGCGCGCCCCTTCCTCGACGAAACGGCGGGCATTCCAAGCTGCCTCCCAATAGTTTGGGGCGTTTTCGCTTTGTAACGCCGGGCTTTCGATACCAGAAATGCGAATGGTTGGAACGACAATGACATGCGCGGCGCTCGAAGGTGCTTGGAGCACGGCAAAGCCTCGCTCAAGACCATCGGCTATGCTGACCTCGGAACAAGGAAACGCGACGCCGATGCTTTGGTAGGCTGGCACACAGATGTCATGGACGACGGCCCACAACCCACCCCGGTTGGCGGCAGAGGCAGAATGAGGCAGATTCGCGATAGTGGCGAGGATCAGCCCCCTGGTAGCCGCGAAACAAGTGACTTTGTGCAAGAGGAGCCCTCCCGGAACGCTGCTTATTGCCGGATTAAAGCAGGGCCGGCCCCTACTGTAAAAGAATATACTTGAACAAAGGGGCTCAGGAGAGGAGCGCGTCAGACAATCGATGGCGGCAAACAATAACCCAACGACGGAAGTATTCGCCGGCGTCGTCGAGCGTGTAACCTTTCATAACGAAGACAACGGCTTCTGCGTTCTGCGCGTGAAGGCGCGCGGCCAGCGTGAACCCATCACCGTCGTCGGTCATGCCGCGGTGATCTCCGCCGGCGAGTTCATCCAAACGAGCGGCGAGTGGGCCAATGATCGCACCCATGGCGTGCAGTTCCGCGCCCGGTTTCTGAAAACCCACCACGACAGACGGAATCGAAAAATATCTCGGCTCCGGAATGATTCGTGGCATTGGTCCTGTTTATGCCCGCAAACTCCTCCGGGCCTTCGGCAACCAAGTGTTCGACGTCATCGAAGCAGAACCGCATCGGCTGCGGGAAGTTGCCGGCGTTGGTCCGAAGCGTGCCGATGGCATCGCCACGGGTTGGGCCGAGCAGCGGGCCGTCCGCGAAATCATGATCTTCCTGCATGCCAATGGGGTCGGCACATCGCGCGCGGTGCGGATCTACAAGACCTATGGCGCCGATGCGATCCAGGTGATTTCGGAAGATCCCTACAGGCTCGCCCGGGACATCCGGGGCATCGGCTTTAAGACGGCCGATGCCCTCGCGATGAAACTCGGCATCGAAAAGACGGCAATGATCCGGGCGCGGGCCGGGATCTCGTTTGCCCTGACCGAAGCTCTTGACGAAGGCCATTGCGGCTTGCCGCGCGACGATCTGCTGCCGCTCGCGGTGAAGCTCTTGGAAATCCCGGACACGATTGTCCTCGACGCCTTGCGGCGTGAGCTCGATGCCGGGCAGGTGATCGCCGATCAGGTCGAAGGGCGCGACTGCTCTTCCTCGGCGGCCTCTATCGCGCCGAGCGCTCGATCGCCGATCGGCTGCGCATTCTCTTGCGTGGATCGATGCCCTGGAAATCAATCGATGCCGAGAAGGCCATCCCGTGGGTGGAAGCACGCACTGGCCTGGCGCTTGCCGCCAGCCAGAAGACGGCGATCCACGCCGCGCTGCGCTCGAAAGTAATGGTGATCACCGGCGGTCCTGGTGTGGGCAAGACCACCCTGGTGAATTCCATCCTGCGCATTCTCGCCGCGAAAAAAGTCTGCCTCCTCTTGTGCGCGCCGACCGGACGTGCGGCCAAACGCATGACCGAGACGACAGGACACGAGGCCAAGACGATCCATCGGCTTCTTGAGATCAACCCCAAGACGGGAGGCTTCCGCAGGAACGAAGAAAGTCCGCTCGACTGTGATCTCCTCGTGGTCGATGAGACTTCCATGGTCGACGTGGTGCTGATGAACTCGCTCCTGAAGGCGGTTGCGGATCATACTGCGGTGCTTTTTGTCGGCGACATCGATCAGCTGCCGCCGGTCGGCCCGGGCCAGGCCCTTGCCGATGTCATCGCAAGCGGCGCCGTGCCCGTTGTGACACTTACCGAGGTTTTCCGGCAGGCAGCCCTAAGCCAGATTGTTCAGAGCGCCCACAGGATCAATTCTGGGCAGATGCCCGATCTGTCGGCTCCCCGGGATACAACGGATTTTTATTTCGTTGAGGCATCCGGGCCGGACATTGCCATCACGCGGCTCATCGAGCTCGTCAAGGAACGCATCCCCCGCCGCTTCGGCTTCGATCCCATGCGCGACATCCAGGTGCTCTGCCCGATGAACCGCGGCGGCCTTGGCGCCCGGTCCCTGAATATCGAGCTGCAGCGGGCTCTCAATCCAAGAGGAGACCCAAAGGTCGAGAAATTCGGGATGACCTTTGCCATCGCCGACAAGGTCATGCAGATTGAAAATGACTATGACAAAGAGGTCTATAATGGCGACATCGGCTTCGTCGAAGCCATCGATCTCGAATTCGGCGAGATGACGATCGCTTTCGACGGCCGGCCGGTCGCCTATGCCTTCGGTGAACTCGACCAAATCGTCCTCGCTTACGCGACGACGATCCATAAATCGCAAGGCTCGGAATTTCCCGCTGTCGTCATTCCGGTCACGACACAGCACTATTTGATGCTGCAACGCAATCTGCTTTACACCGGTGTCACCCGCGGCAAGCGGCTCGTCATCCTGCTCGGGCAGAAGAAAGCGGTGGCGATCGCCGTCAAGAACGTCTCGGGCCGGCGGCGCTGGTCGAAGCTGCGCGAATGGCTGAATCCCGCTGGTTTTTCGATCCCACAATCGATTGGCGCCTGAGCTGATAAGGAGAATTTCGATGAAGGGCAAGACGGTGGTCATTACCGGCGGTACCTCGGGGATTGGCGAGATTGCCGCAGACCGGCTTGCGCAAAGGGGCGCCCGGATCGTCCTGATCGCGCGGAGCAAGTCACGCGGAAAGGTGACCCTCGCGCGGCTTCACGAAAAAGCACCAGACCTCGCCCACACGGTTCATTACGCCGATCTGACCCGCATCTCCGAGATGAAGCGTGTGGCCGCCGAAATCGCCAGCCAGGAACCGCGTATCGACGTCCTGATCAATAACGCAGGAGCCATGTTCGCCAACCGCAGACTCACCGAAGATGGCCTCGAATGCACATTCGCGCTGAATCACATGGCGTATTTTGTTATCACCGAGGGGCTGCGCGAACGGCTCCTGGCCTCCGCGCCGGCGCGCATCGTCAGCACAGCTTCGGCTGCGCATCAGGGAGCCAAACTCGATTTCGACGATCTGCAATTGGCCAAAGGTTTTGGACCCATGAAAGCCTATGGTCGCTCGAAACTTTGCAACATTCTTTTCACCCGCGACCTCGCCCGCCGCCTGCATGGCACGGGGGTCACCGCCAATTGCCTGCATCCCGGCTTCGTCGCCACGCGCTTCGGCGACCAAAGCGGCGGCGTGATCTCGCGCTTCGTTGGGCTCGCCAAGCTCTTCGCGATTTCCTCAGAAAAGGGCGCGGAAACAATCATCTATCTCGCGTCTTCGCCCAAGATCGCCGCGACGACGGGCCGATATTTCTACAAGTGCGGCCCGACAACGCCGTCTTATGCGGCGCGGGACGACAGGGCCGCGTTGTTGCTCTGGGAGCGCAGCGCGACCTTGGCGGACTTGATCACTGCAAACCGTCCCCATGCGGGTAGATTTGTTGTTAGCTAGGTGAATCCGTCGGCCTAAAATGACAGACGGAGTTGGAGCTCGCTTTCCAGCTGCTTCTCGCTGAGGGACGACAAGGTCATGCCGAGAAGGCGGATGCCCTTTGTGACCGGGAACAGTGGCTTGAGCAGCGCGTAGCTAAGCTGCTCGATTTCGGCTCGCGTCGAAAAGAGCGCCTGACCGGTCCGGCTTCGCGTGATCTGCCGGAAATCGGCATATTTCACTTTCAGTGTCACCGTGCGCCCGCGAAACTCTGCTCCCTCGCAAGTGCGCCAGACCTTTTCGATGATCGGCTGGAGCCCCTCGCATGCGGCCTCGAATGTGAAGATATCGGCGGAAAAGGTGTTTTCCGCACCAAGAGACTTGCGGATCCGGTCGGCTCGGACAGGCCGTTCGTCGACGCCGCGCGCGATCCAGTAGTAATATGGCCCCGGCTTCCCGAAGTGCTGCTGAAGGCAAGCGTCCGCTCTCTGAGATCAGCCCCGGTTTTACCGTGGAACTTCTCGACCGGCAATCTTTCGACGAAGGCAGGCCCCTCTTCGGTGTAATGACGAAGAGGCCATCGGGCTTACGATGATCCGAGGCGAGCTTGGCGAGGATTTGTTGTAGGAGACACCCGCGGAAGCTGTTAGGCCGGTCTCAGAAAAGGGCGCTTTTCGTCACTAATTCTACGTTCGAGTGCTAACATCATCTTTTTGTGTCGCCTCATAGAATTGATTCGCGTCGAGCGTCTCAGCCCTTGTCCGACCCTCCCGACCATTCCTCGCCGAATCTTATGCGCATTGTCCTCGCGATAGAGCTGTCCAACGAGACCGCGAAGCCCGACCAGGACGGTGTTGACCACGCCCTCATGAACAGCGCGGATCTCGACCCCTAAGAATGTTAGACGCATGTGGATGCCGGCACCTCCATGTCACGAGATAGGCGATCGAGATGTTAAAGCGCAATCCCCTCGACGGCAATTTATTCGATTTTAGAGGACGTCTGGGTGACCTGATCAAATTCACATGCGCTGGTCCGTTGCTCGTTAACGTGTCAATGCCTCCTGTTCGTATTCGTGGCGTACGAGCGCACACGTCTGTTGCAATGCGTCCATGCAGCGATCGATGTCAGACCGAGTATGCAATGTGGTGATCAAGAAACTGAGGGCGGCATAAGGTGCGTTTTGCGTCCGATGCAAGGCGGCTCTGACCCCGAAACTCAACAGGCTGCGATACAACAGCTCCGGATCGACGCCTGAAATGGCCCTCAACGTTTGAACCGGAAACAAGCCGCCCCACGCCAAAAGGCCGATTTGTCGCAAACCGTCCTTGAAATGCCACACGAGTTTCGCCAGACGGCTGCGCAGATAGTCGCCCTGCGCGTCGTTGATGGCTAGCGCCTGCTGAGTCGCGCTGATGACGGCGAAAGACGGAGGGCTGCAGTGAATTCTTGTCGCGCTCCGGTCCTCGAACTTCGAAATCACTCTTGCGTTGCCAGCGATAACCGCGAGCGGCACGCCTAAGCCCTTCGCCAAGGAGCTTCCAATAATCAGCTCCGGCGCTTCTATTCCTTGCCAGGCTGGCGTTCCGCCGCCGCCCCGGCCATAAGGGGCGTCCTGCTCGGGGTCTTCCCCGAGGATTCCCAGAGCTTGTGTATCGTCGACGACGAGGTATCCGCTTCGCTCCCGGATTAGCGTCAAATAGTCCGCCAACGGCGCAGTTCGCCCGGTCCCCGGGTAAACGCCGTCCGAGACGACAACGGGACGATACTCCGCCCCTCGATCTTGACGCAGGACAAATTCCAACGCCGCTGGATCATGCATCCGGAATGTCGCTGTCCGAACCCCTTTCGCGGCCACCCGCTCGATGCCCCAGCGAGCAATCGGATAAGACCCTGCATCCGCGTAGATCGCGATATGATCACTCGCCAGCATATAGAATAGATCCAAATAAAGGTGAAGCGTCGATGGCGCGAGCACCGCCCGTTCACAGCGCAGCAGCCGGGCCAGTTCTTGCGCCACGCGCTCGGCCGCCACTGGCTGCTCGAGCGCCGTCGGCCGGCCTGTCGTGAGCTGGGTCCATGGCCGCAGCGTGGTGGGCATGACGAATGCCCAGGTAGAGCGCGGATGTGAAGTCGAGCATGGTTTCCGCCGCCTTGCCCTAGCTATGCATCCTTGCAAATCAGCAATAGGGTTTTACCATGCTTAAGCAACTCGGTGCAGCCAAAATTCTTGACGCGGGGAGGAGGGGAGGCCGCGGAGGGCGACGCGACATCGCCGACTTTTGTTCCGCCAGTCCGCATTCGCCTTGCTATCGACGGCGATTGTCTCACCAGCGAGGACAAATTGACCGATGCGCAAGAGTATGATGCGAAGAGCAGTCGCCTTACATGGAGCATTAAAGCTGGCCCCCTGTTTGGAGTTGAACGAGCATTACGCAGGACGTCGATCGAGCTGATCAGTTTCCTGCAATCATCTCCCTCGCAATAACCAGCGCAGCTATATCGACAGGAAGCTAGATTTGTCCTAACACGCGATGACATCCCTCCAAAAGTGGTGCAAATGCTCTAGCACGATTGTCCTACGGCACCTGGCATTGACACATTAACGAGCGAGCAACAGAAACCTGACTGTTGAGCCTCAATTTATGCGGCCGCAACTGTCGTATCGCTCACAAAGAATTATGCGCTGCGGTCCGAAATTGTCTAGCCGATGAGAATTCTCCGCGCGATTGTTGGCGCGCAGTCATTGCTCATGCGAACCCGGGAAGCCAATGTCGCGAAGCGCCGATCCGAAGGATCTTAGTATGCCGGTGACGATAATCGTCGGATAGCCTTGACGCCGAAGAAGTGGCCGGAGCAGCCGCACAGCCGCGATTTCGTCGCGTTGGGATCTCGAGAACCTCACGTTCGCTGTCGACAGCCCATCGTACATTTGCCTCCCAGCGATTGAGACCACCATTACATCGAGGTGCCAACGACTGTGGGGTTTAGGCCGGGTTTCACGCAGGTCCTTGGCAATGACTGGCCCGAATCTGGGAACCCACCGACGGATCGACTCATTGCTGACCGTTAGTCCAGCTCAGCCAGGTGAGCGTCGACATTCCGTTAGCTCAAGGTAAACCGGAGATGGAGCCAGACAGCATCCCAGATGAGGCCGGGCGGAAATCGGTGGCGGGAACAGGAGATGGGATTAATGGCCTAAACTGTTAGCACATACGCTGGCCCATTTGTTCATTAACGTGTCTATGCCTAGGTAGTATTTCCTAGCACGATCGCCTTACAAGATATGAGTGACTATCGCGCAAGCTCCTGGACGGATAATCTTTGAAGCGTAGAAAGGCCGACCGGTCATACCTCGTTGATTGGCGGCAAGCCTGATAATCAGGAGGATGAAGCGATGGCGATGAGCGAACAAGACGTCATGGAAGACCTCGCATATGCCGAGGCAGAAGGCTCGTCAGACATGGGAGACACGTCTGACATGGCAGACATGACGGAGGGCGATTTTTACGAAGATGAGGATTCTGTCGATCTGACCGAAGACTATTTCGGTGAAGATGATGCCGATTTCGGCGAAGACGCCTACGAAAGCGCGGAGCAGCTCCTCACTAAGGTAATCGGCGGTGCCCTTGGAGCCGAGGATGAGGATGAGTTCATCGGCAAGCTGTTTTCCGGTATCAAGAATATCGCCAAGAAGGTCGCTCCCGTGATCGGCAAGATTGGCCGCGCTGCAGCGCCCATCCTATCTGCGATCCCGCTTCCCCAGACCCAGCTCGCTGCGAAGCTTGCCGGCCTCGCGGGCAAACTTCGCGCGGAGGGGGGCACAGTCGAGGATGCTCTCGAAGCCGTGACCGAAATCGCCGCCAGCGACCGGCGCGCGCTGCCCGTTGTCGCCGGCTTGGCGGCTCGCTCCGTAATTAAGAACCTCGGCGCGAACATGCCCGCAGCAAAACGCCACAGGATCGCTCATACGATGCATCGTGCCGCCAAGACACTCGTGGCGAACGGAGGCCAGAAGGCGATCCGCGCTTTGCCGCGGATTACCCGTAGCGTGAAGCGCACCAGTGCCGGATCTGGCACGCCGCCGAGCGCTCAGCCGCGCATCGTCGCTCGCACTGCAGCGAAAGTGGCGCGGAACCCGCGTTTGTTGCAACAGCTCAGCAAGCCCTCGCCACAAGGCCAGGCCATCGTACGTGGCACGATGGGCGGAATGGGCGGAATGGGTTGGGGAGGGGGAGCAAGCCGGACCATCTCGATTCCGGGTCCCGCGACCATTACCATCGACGCCGGCTGACCGCGCTCCGGCCAAGCGGCCTCAAATGCGACATCCACCAATCCGGACCGAGTTATGATCATGGAAAAACTTCGCGTCATACATGCGCCACGCGTCATACATGTATCAAATGACCGGGTCGGCCGCTTCTTGGCCACCAAGGCCAAGACGCTCGCAAGCCGCTCGCGGATGTTCGCCATCCTGACGCCCCAATCCGTCGGCCTGCGGCCTCAGGATGCTTTCTACGCCCCTCGCGCGGAGCATTTCGAAGCCGCCAACAAACGGCTCGCCAGCATCGATCGGGCTGTGAAGTTGCGGCTCGCCGAAGCTGACAAGGCGCTGCGCGGTCATTCTCGCGACGATAAACTGCTCGCCCTCGCCATGGTGGAGCGCGAGCTTGATCGTGCACGGCGTGCTTTCGGAATGTTCTTCGAGGTCTTCGCTCAGCGCGGTACGGCCCACGGCCGCGCATTGTCCGCACATGACGCGATCGCACGCGATTGCTACACGGCCGTGCGCACCGCCAACCCCAAGATATTCGCTGGCCCGCTTGTGCCGCCCCTGACATATCTCGAACATGGTTACTCACCCGCCACAATGCGGCGCGGCGTAACGCTCAGCCGCCTGTTGGGCGAGAGCAACCCGTTCCCCCTCATCCGTATCCCCTATGACCGAGATCAGCCATGGCAAGCCGTGTTCCTTCATGAGGTCGCGCATAATTTGCAAGCCGATCTGGGACTTTGGGTGGAGAACAAGAACGCGGTCATGAAACGACTGGCCGAGAACCATTTCGCGCCGCTGACCATCACCGTGTTCGCGCGTTGGCATAAGGAAATTTTCGCCGATCTCGCGGCGCTGCTGCTCGGCGGACCGGCTTCGGCCTGGGGGATGGCGGAGTTTCTGGCGCATCCGCAGGACAAGGTCATGACGTATCGGCCAGGAGGGCCCCATCCGACTGGGTATTTTCGCATATTCATTCTCGCCGAGATGTTGCGGCGGATGGATTTCAATGCCGACGCGCGCCAAATCGCGCGAGTCTGGACCGGGCTCTACGATTTGCGCCGCGGCCATCGCCTGCCACGGGTTCTACTGGAGGAATCGAAGCGCGCCATTCCCGCCTTGGTCGATGAGATCGCGTTCCAGCCGCGCCGGGCGCTGTCAGAGCGCAACGTCTCGACCGTCATGCCGTTCCGCCCCGAGGATCAAGCGGCGATCCGGCGCGGCGGCCTCCTACTCGCGCGTGGACGCACGCCGGTCGATCTGCCGCCCCGGTTCATGGTAAGCGCGGCGCGCTACGCCATAGAGTCTGGCGCAAACCAGACCGAACTCAACGAGCTTTTGCTCGCAAGACTTTCGCCGGGACAGCCGCCGGGCGCCGTCGTGACCATCCAGAAGGCCGCATGAGGTTGCCATGTACAGCTCAACGTATAGCTCACCCGCCGACTCCGGGACCGAAAATCGCAGCAATCGCACGCCGATCGCGATTTGGACGGACAATCTCATTCGCCAAAAGCTGCGCATCGGCGACCCGCGCGATCCCCACCAAATCGCCGACGGTCTGAAACAACTGTTCCCTGCCGATGCGCGCACGTTCGCGCTGGAGGAGGCGGGGTTGCCAATCCTTCCGGCCGGGGTCGGCGTCGGGCCGGTGCGCGCGGTGGAGTCGCAGGCGACCAGCGCGGAACTCAAGCAAGCGATCGATAATGTCGAGCGCGATCTTCAGGCTCTGACGACCGATCATCGGCTGAAGGACATCACGGCCGAGCTGCAGGGCTGGGGTGAGGCGATTCGCGCAGTCGTTTCCGTTGGCGCGGCCGCCGCACGCTTGACGCTCGACCCGGGCGCCCGCGATCGTTTGTTCGGCGCCCGCCGGGCGCTCGGCGATTATGCGCGTCTGGCTCGTCTCATCGGCGCGTTGACGCAAACGATCAGTCAATCATACCGGCGGCTGGCCCAAAGCCTCGACGAAGTGGCGAGCCTTCTTCTCGTGCTGGCCGGCGAAGCGCTTGCCGCCTCGGGAATGGCGGGCGGCCGGTTTCTCCTTTCGGTGCCGGCCAGCGAACTGCAGTCGCGCCGCGATGCAATTCTAATGGCGCTGCGGAACTTGCTGGGCTCCAGCCAACAGGCGTATGGCAATGACCAATGGCCATGGGGCCTGAGCGGGTTGCGCGACGTGTTGCTTATTATCGAAAGAAGCGGCCATCTCGACCTGCGCGCGCTGCTCGATGAAAACGTGCTCGGCGGGCTTCTGGACGAGCTGATCGAACGCGCCTCCCAGAACAGCGCGACCAGCCTGCGCGCGCTCGGCGCAACGTCCGAAGTCACCGTGCAACGGCTCTACCGTCTCCTGTTTGTGGTCAACAACAATGTGGACCCGCCGTCGCCGCCAGTGACGACCTTCCTTACGGCGATACAATTGTTTCTCGACGCCTTCACCTCGAGCCGCAGCGGCTATCGCCTGCTGTTCGTCGCGCGCGCGCCGGTCTCGTTTTACGGGCTTTCCGGCATTGGCGGCCCGGATGACGCGACTGGCCGCCTGATCGATCTCGTGATCCAGCGCGGGAAATTGGCCGAGCTCCTCGATTGCTACCTCGGCTGCGAGTGCTGCGCGGACGAGGTGATTTGCCAGATTCTGCTCGACAAGCTGCTCTATGACACCGATCGCGCGATCGATCTCTACACGCTGGGCAGCGACATTGATGGCAATGGCGAACCGGAGCGGCGCGCGGCGGCCTTCGGGCTGCTGGCGCTCGAATTCTTAAATCCGAGCTCGACGAATACACAGCCTAGGGCCTGCCTAGGGCCTGGTTGCTTCGCGCGGATTGGAGAACTCACACCGACGCTCGAAACTATCCGCGATCGCCTTGTTAACGGCAAGCTGGACTCGGACGGCAAGATTATTCGCGCTATTCCCCCCAATACCACTCTCGACACTGCGCGTATCAAGCTGATCACCGATGAGCTCTGCCTTCAGCGTCTTTCTGACCGGCGGCTGGAAAGTCTGATCGCCACGCTGGCGCCAGGCTGCGTGACAGGAAACAGCGTATTGACGGTGATCGAAAGCCTGATCGACGCAGCGAATAACCGCATCGACCCTGCTCACGTGTGCACAGAGGTGGAGATTGATTCGCCGCCGACGACACAAAATTCCTTGCAGCTATTCGACGACATCCGTCGAAAGTCGCAGGACTGGAACTTCTTCCGGTGAAGCAGGACATGAATCGAATCAAAGGGAGAGTGACATGGCTCTGAGTTTAGGGACCCCGCCCCGCTCTGTCGCGGATGAGGCGATGGGCATGGTGCGCGATCTGCGCACTATAATCCAAATGTGGACGGCGACGGAGATGGAGAGGAGGGGAATGGACTGGCGGCAACATAACCGACCCGGCTATGATGTGCCAGTTGTAGATACGGATGCGCTCGCTCAAAACCTACAAAAGGTTGCATTCAGCGCCGGCGAAATCAATGCCCACGTCGGCAGGATCAACGAAGGGCTCCACCAGTTCGGCGCCAAGGTCAGGGGCATTTCGGAAAACGCCGCAAAGGCCGGCAACCAATACGCCGCCATTGGCGCTGACAAGGGCTCCTATTGGAATTGCGCGGACATTGCCGAATACAAGTGGGCGGTTAAACGGGAGCTGTATAAGATGAGCGGACAGGTCGCGGCATTTCAGATGGCGGCCGAAGGCGTGTTTGGAGCACTCTGGCTGCGTCACATCTGCCCACCACATCGATGCGAGGATGAAGGGTCGTACGATTATGACCCATTCGTGATGCGCCAGCCTCCCGAAGATACGTCGACTAGCGGCGAAACGTCTCCTCGTCCGCCCAGCAACCAAACAACCACGACAACGGGGAAGCCAGGCGCCTGACCGTCCTGATTCCGCCAGGGTGAGGGCACGAGCGCACGAGGTCCAGCGATGGCATACGACACATTCGAAACAATCCAGCGATTTTGGCAACGCTTCGCCCGCGAGGAACTGGACGGGCTGCCGCCCGACGAGCGCCGGCGTGCCGCCGCCGAATTCGAAGCACGCTTCGGCACGCTGACGCAAGGCGCCGCCGGCGACGACAGCAACGCGTTCGCCGATCTCGTCGGTCTCGGAGGCAAGGGGACGCCGCCTTTCGGCGACATCGCTTGGCCGAATCTCGTCTCCGATTTCGACGCTGCCGTCGTGCCGAGTCAGCTGCACGCCGCCGCCGAGCTTTATTTCATTTATCAGAACGAGCGCGCTGGCGTTTTCCGCGTCGCCGAGGTGTTGCGGCGCCTCTATCGTGATGGCCGCATGCGCATTCAGCTCGGCCCTGGCGCGCGCGGGCTCTATCTCCTGGAGAAATGGCACCCGTTGCGCTACAGCGCGAAGGATCGTCTCGTGGCCTACATGCGGGCATTCAATTACGGCCGCGCTCCGCGGCCCGCGGGCGCTATCGTCAATGTCAATTTTCATTATCAGCTCGTGGCGCTGATGTCGGCCCTCGCGCAGTATTTCCGTGATTTAACGATCAGCGACGTTATTCGCGGCGGCCAGACTCTCGATCAGCGGCCCTATGGCACGATCGCCACGGTACAGCGGCTGGCGACGGATCTGCGCTACGCGCTCGATCGGGCGAGCTACGGCAACATCGTCGCGCTGACGCAGGAAGTAGGGCTATACCTGAAGCAACTTCTCAATCTGTTCGAAACACCAGATATCAAAAAGTCGTTCGACGCCAACAACAAATGGGATGTCGTCGAACAGGTTCTCAACCGGCATCTTGGCGGCGCGCGCGAATTGTCGCAACGCACCAAGATGGCCGAAAGCGGCCGGCGTGTCTTGGTGTGGGTCGCGGGTGGCGATTACGAGGCGACCGAGGATCCGCAGCGCTTCACGCTCGAAGCACAACCGGCCGGCGCCCATGCGGAGGCATGGCTCGCAGCCTACCGGCTGACGGACGAAGGCAAGCGTTTCCCGGGCGTCACCGAGAATTTGCGCTGGGCCGTGGGTCTACCCGCGCGGGACGCGGAAATGCAGATCGGGTGACGAATCGTCGATGCCGTGGATGGAGCCGGCGCTATGCTATGGGTCTCGTCAAACGACGTTGTCGACAAAAAACTGCCCTGCGTCGTCGATGTCAGGCTGTCGCTGGCGCCGACCGGCTTGTTCTTTGTGCTCGGCCTTTCGCACGCGCTCCGGGTCTGGCTTCCTCAATGCCATTGGACAATCGTCGACGACGACAGTTTCCTGCGCGACCAGCGCCTCGTCTCCCACCTTGCTGGCACCACGAACCAAGCGAAGGCAGAGGATATATTCATTCAGACCCGAAACGACTGGCGCGTTGCGCGCGAAGCATACGGTCTGGAAAGCATGCCTGGCCTTTTTTGGCCTTCGAGCGGCCGGGGCGACTCGATCGTTCCGAAGGATGGCGATGCAACTCTCATCGACCGGTTGCATGTGCTGTCGGCGGGGCTCGACGCGCGCGGAGCGAGTCGCGGGATTCTTGGCGCAGGTTGCGCTGACGCGCTGGCTGACTGCGCGCGGGACACGCTTTCGCTGGCCGCGGCGCTGATCAACCAGCCCCCTGTCGTGCTTGCCACGATCGATCACGGCGAAGAGTCGCCTGAACTCGCCAAACATTTCGATCGCGCAGGGCTGTCTTGCACCAAGATGACCGACGATCGGTTGATCGATCCTCTGAGGCAGGCGCTCATGCCGGCGTTGATCGCCAGCGGCCTCTTTGTCCACGCGGCGAACCGGCGTGCGCGGCTTGCCGCCCTCTATATGGTCGCGCCCGGATCGATCGCGGCGTCGACTCTTGCCGAAGCGATGATGGATTGCGACGACAATCTCTCCCTCGATGCGTTTACCGGCAATGGCGAAGCAGCTCTGTGGGACGGCGCCTCGGCAATATGGTGGGAGGCGCCCTAAAATGGTTTACGAGAACTGGCCGAGCAAGACGCATGCACGTGGTTGCGTTTGTCCAAGATGCCGCGGCGGAAATCACCTGATCGATCGGTTGGCCAACCGCAGTTTGAGCGCCGCCTTGCGCCATGCGCAGGGCTTGGAGAGCGATTTCGGCTATGAGGCCGCGACGCCCGCTGGTTCGATCACTCTTCCTGGGACGTTTAGCGGCTGGCGCGGCGCGATCACGCTCGGTGAGCTTTTCGGGACGGACCCGCCGCTGCCCTTCCGCAGCAAGAGTCCGCCTCCAGGGCCGGGCCAGGGGCTCCTTTATCGCGTCTATCAGGAGAACAAGCAGCGCCCGCTTTATATCGGCATGGCCTATCGAGACAGCATCCAAAACAGGGTCGCCTCGCATTTCAAATCCGTGACAACGAAGGCGGGAAAACTGGCGAAGACCCGGATGGTCACGACTCTTGCCTCCTTAGCCAAAACGACGCCGATGGATAAATGGAGGAGCGAAATCGCTAAACTGCGGGCGGTGACAGCGGCGGCCGGCCTGAACGCGATCATCAAGGTGCAGTATGGCAAGGTGATGCCGCCGGCGAGCCTGCCGCTCGATGCGAAGCTGGTTCACGCTTTCGAATC
This sequence comes from Candidatus Methylaffinis lahnbergensis, assembly GCA_002890675.1. Lineage (GTDB taxonomy): Bacteria > Pseudomonadota > Alphaproteobacteria > Rhizobiales > Beijerinckiaceae > Methylocapsa > Methylocapsa lahnbergensis. The sequence continues at coordinate 5,603 of PEFW01000054.1, read as the reverse complement.
TGCACTGCAGGTGATCGAGCGGCCGCATTCCTATGTAGGCAGTGCCCGAACCTTCGAGGCCGACTTGGTCTAGCAATGGGAAGCAAAGTGATGGAACATTTTGCCTTGACCCGCCGCGACGACCGGCTCCCTGCCCATGCCACGGATCGCGCGCGGCTCGACTCGCTTGTCGAGGCGTCGATCGCCGAGCTCTCTCACTCTCCTGCGCCCCGACGGCTGCTAGGGTTCGAGCCATGGCGCGCGTTCGAGGCCGACCCTGATTTCGGATCGCCGAACACGACGCCAAGGTCGGTCCGCGCCAACTTCGTGAGCTGTAATCCGCCGAGCGGTGCTATCAAGGCGATCACCGGCCCTGATCCGGTCGGCGTAATCCAGGCCGCCAATACGCGCGCGATCGAACTGCTGGACTATGTGATCCGTGATTTGCAAGGCAAGCGCGACGAAATTCGCGCTGGCGCGGCAACCGCCGCGACGGTTGAGGATATACCAACGCGAGAAGCACTGCGAACCCGCTTCCGCATGAACGCAGACGATCGGAGCATCTGGATGGAAAGCAGCGCGCGCACCGTTCTGACCTTGATCCGCCGGTTTCGGGGCGCGCGGCAAATCTTGGCGGACGGGTGGATGCGCTATACATGTCTGGGCGCCGCTACCATCACGTTAGGAAAGTGCGACCTGACGGAGGGGAATGGCTGCACGGCTGATACGCGCGCGGTGTCGTGCGGGGGACATTCCCGGATCGTATTGTGCGCGCCGTGGTGGAGCGACGACCTAGGCATTAACAAACTTGACGCTCAAGCCAGGACGTTGCTGCACGAGGCCCTGCATGTTCATTTCGGATTTATCGGCGATCGGGAAAGCGGAAATTTCGCGAACGCCCATTGTTACGACCAGTTCGTGTTCGACATGAATTGGCTGGACGTACCGACGGCATTGGTAGGCAGCTGTCCATGACAAGCGGTCCAGAGCCGAAGTGAACGAGCGAGGTCAAGATAGGCAGGCGAGGACTCGTAACGAAAAGTGGACGCCAAATTGATCATCTATCGCCATCGCCACGCCCCGACGGACGACGGCCTCGTCAAATCTCGGCGCGATCCCGATCAGCTCTAACCAGGGGAAACAAGGACATGGACCGTTTCGCCATCACCCCTCGCAAGAACGCCTTTTCCCTCCCTTCGAAGGATCAGGCGCTGCTCGACTCTCTTGTTGAGGCTTCTCTCGCGGAAGTCCGCGCCCTTCGCCCAATTCCGATCGAACCGTGCGAGGACGAGGTCGATCCCGCGAATCGCTTCTTCGCTTCGGCGGTGGCGTTTCTCGCCAGACGGCCAGATCGCGACGAGTTAATCGAACGGCTGCGCGAAGCGGTCGTCATCGCGCCGCCGACTGCGGACGCTCCGCCGCAACCGGCTCCGGAGGCAGGCGAGGTACGCAAGGATGTTTGAAGGCGACACCGACCTTGCCGTTATCGGACCGGTCGATTCCCGTGTGCAGGAAATTAATACGACGCGCTTTCCTTGGAACACGATCGCGCATTTGTGCCGCGATTTCGGCGATGGAACCTGTAGGGGCTGCAGCGGTATTCTGATCGGGCGGCGGCTCGCGCTCACCGCCGCCCATTGTCTGTGGAGTATCGCGCGCGCCGCCGCGCCGCGCCATATCCTGGTTGTGCCAGGCCGGCGCGACCGGTACTCAAAACCCTATGGCGCCATCGAGTCGCGTGAATACTGGATCCCGCGTGGATTTATTGAGGGACCGGATCGGCAGTCATGGGACTGGGGCGTCATTCAGCTTTCGCGCGATGTTCCGGCTGCGCTCAATCATTTCGCGAAACCGCAGGTGTTGTCTGACGCGGCGTTCCGCCGCTTGATCGAGACCTCTCGGGTAACAATCGCCGGCTATCCATCGGACCGGCCAATCGGGACGATGTGGCGGAATCGGGAGCGTGTTGTGCGTTTCGGCCCACGCAGGCTCTTTCATACCGTTGACACGTGTCCCGGTCACAGTGGCAGCGCAATTCTGGCCCGTCACGGCGACGAAGTGTCGATCATTGGTGTCCATACTGCAGGAATCCTAGACGCGGAAGGACGCTCACATGGCTGCAATCGTGCGACTGTGCTGGCACCGGCCGGGAGCGTGAATAGTGGTGTGCGCGTAGTCCCGGATCTGTTCAACGCCATCGCCGATCCGGCGGCAACGCGCGAGGGCCCGAAGCAAATGCTCCGCTTGCCATGAGTAAAGTAGGAAGATTGTCTATGGTACGGCATCATATTTTCGCCGGCGTCACCGGCTGGCTCCACAGGCACCAAGGTCGTATTTGCGGCCGATGGATCCTCCTGGTCGAGTATAGCTTGAGCGCCTTCGCCAACGTGGAGTCCGCATTCGGATTTCGCAAGAATCCGCGAGGTTTCTTCGTTCGTAATTTCACGCATGGAGGTTAGTCTATGCTCAAGCATTGCCTTACGGCCTCGCGTCACAAAGACCTGCTGGCGGTGATTCGCTCGTCAGTGGAGGCCACCATGACGCCATTCGCCAAAAAATATGCGCGGAAATACGAGAAAGATTGCCTGATCAAGGATCGCGAGGCGCTGCGGAGGTTGTTCGGAATTCCCCCCGACAAATGGGACCATTTGAGAACAACGAATCCGATCGAACGTATTTTCTCGATGGTAAGCCATCACGCAATCCGCATGAAAGCTGCGGTGTCGCAAGATACGGCTCGGCTCATGGTTGTCAAGCTGGCGATAGCGGTCGAGGCGTTGACCGCTCCCTATAGGACCCCTCCCACGTCTTCGCGTGTCTGACACGCTTTCACCCTGCGCGCCGCCTGAAAAGGGGATGCGAAATACTTCTCGATCTCATAGCCTAAACGGGTGCCCTGGACTAGGCACCGCAAACCCCGATAAACATAAAGCCAGTCAGTTTGCGATCTAATAAATTATCCGGGAGGTTGACGTCATGACCCTAAAGGAAACGCTCTCCCAACAACTGGCAGTCCGCAGGTGGATACCGGTCTCTATGGAGAGGAGCACAATGAGTTCCTCCAGCGATCGGATTGCCCAATCCGGTGACGGGTTACAAGCCATTGCGAGCTTTTCAGTCCATGGAATTGAATACGTGGTCGTCAAATCCGGCGAGCGCGAATGCGGGCAATTGGCTGTTGTTGGCACGCTGGAAATCGATGGGCAGAAATTTGCCGTTGGCCGTCGTTCTAACTTTCCTGCGGGACCCGATGCACTTGCCGCACTCTCGCCGCGCGAACTGGAAATCGCCCGCTGTGTCGCGGCAGGTTACCAGACTAAGGCGATCGCTCAAAGGTTGCGCATCAGTTATTACACGGTGCGCGTGCACGTTGGGCGTATTTACTGCAAGCTTGGTCTACACAAGCAGACAGAACTCGCATCATGGATCAGCGCAAACTATGGAAGGCAACGGATCGATTGTCCGCCGTCAGCACCTATGAGACAGATGGGGCGGGCTGAAGAAGGGGAGATTTCTGGCACATCGTAGCCTTGTCGAGGAGCGAAGATAAGACAGAAAACCGGGCTGGTTTAGAAACCGGCCGAACACTTCTTGAAGGACATCTACCGCGCGATGCGGCGGCGTCGGGAGTGGCCTTCGTCAAGGAGGAGTGAAAGATGAAAGAGCGATTTGTCTTTGAGACAGAGCCATTCGAGCTTGATTTAGAGCTCGATGTCCTCTCGGAATTCGAGGACGGGCTATGGTCTGGCCGCGAATTCCAATGATTTCGGCGAGGACGCTCGGTTGTGGACGTCCTCGACGGCGAAGACATGTTCCTCAAAAGCGAACTCCAGGAAATCAGCGGGGCGTTTCCTTCGGCGAAGGCGCGAGCAGTCAAGAAGGCATGGGCAACCTACACACTCGTGCGAATGGGTAAGCATACTCATTGCCCGGCCACACCCACGGACGGGTGACCGTGACTGAGTTATCAGCCGGAACGACTGTAAGCAACCTTGTGCCGCCGATTCTTTGTCAGATCCGAGTCAAGACACCATCCTGTTGCCCAGGCAAGCCGACACCGGCTCCCATTGTCTCTGGCAACCTCACGTTCTTCGTCTGCGCCGTCAAGACCACCTATTTCAACCGGGGTTCTGGCTTCGAGCTGGGGGGCAGGCGCAATTGAGATGTACTTCGTCACACAGGCATCGTTTGGACCGGATGCCGAACGAATAGCCGATTAGCAACATCCTGACCGACAGGAGCCGCAAAACTGAGTTAATCCTCAGACACCCGCCAGCCCTGTCTTCGTAGTCCGAAATTTGGCCTCGCCTTTAGGCCGCGCGCCAGTAGCTAAACAGAGCGCTCATCATAGTGGGTCTTGCGGTGTAACGGGCCTCCGCTACCACTTGCTTTTTGTACAGCCCGGAGACATAGGTAACAGACGTACCTAAGACATGGGTGACAACCTTGGGCCGAAGGGGTTGTCGATTGGTTGCAAAGTTTTCTGCTTCAGGTCGATAATCGATAAATATACGGGCACCTCGAAAAATATCCCCTTATGGTGTGATGACCGGCGTTCGAGGTCGCGGCGCGGTGGATCGTTCCATCCTTGGCGTCTCACCGAGGCTGCCGGAAGTCGCCGCCGGTTTCTCTGGCGATGGCTTGATCGGCTCAACTCACGCAACCCAACGCGTGGCGCGCCGGTTCACCCCGCCGCGGCTGCCATCCCTTCAAGACAAACGAAGCGGCGCATATTGTAGACGAGGTTCGTCATTCCGATCTTGCGTCTCGCGCGAATGAATGCCGATGGTCCGCACGATCTCGGCTTCCATGCCGTTCTTTTGATCACCAAATACATGCTCGACGCGGGCGCGCACCTTCGCGCGCGTCGTGGCGGCCTTCTCCGCCTCACGGAGTTCGCGATTGCGATAGTCCCTACGATGAATGTGGCTCAAGCAATGATCCTTTCATCGCGCCGGGATCGCAAGACCAAGGCATTTGCCGAAGCGTTGGCAATGATCGCTGACGCTCACCCAGAACTCGATCCACATCGGCCGCGTCCTGTCCGCGAGACAGACGAGTGGTTGTGGGAGCGCGCCACCGAATTTTGCGCCGCGCTGGACCACTATGCAGGGCGCACTATGGAAATTAAGAGAGCATTCGCTCCAGCCGCCGCCCGGCGTCCACGCGCGCAGGGCGGAACTCACCCAAATCTAAAACTAGTTTAGATTTGAGGCCCGGCTTCGCCGCGCCGCCAAATCTACTCAATTACGAGCGCACTCCTGAAGCGACTGAGGAGAAAGCCCCGGCGTTTGTATGCGTTCCGCAGGACCGATGCCTTGTCAGTGATAGCATCGCAATACCGGCGCTCGTGCGCATGTTTCTCGCGCTCGGTTAACCAAAACTGCTTCCGGAACTATTACAAAGTGCGCGTCATCATTGGGAGCGATCACGCCAGATATGAGCCGAACAAGCGGCTGGTGAGATTTGGGCGGGAAGCGGGATGCGAGCTCGTGGATGTCGCGCCTGAGGAGACTTTCTGAGCAATGGAAACACCGAGCCTCTTCCTGAAAGACCCATCTGCTGTTACCCTCGTCGCGGGCGATCTCGAGGCTGTTTTCCTGCTCAGATACGGGATGCTCGGT
>PEFW01000053.1 GCA_002890675.1 Candidatus Methylaffinis lahnbergensis | reverse complement strand
AGCCGCGATCAACCGCTTCCTCGAAGAGTACAATCAACAGTCCAAACCCTTCGCTTGGACCGCCGATCCAAACAAAATCATCGCCGCTGTCAAACGAGGGCACCAAGTGTTAGATTCGATCCACTAGCTGTTTACTCCCGCGTTGTGCTGGAGGAGGAATACGCCAAGCCGCAAGGGAGGGATTAATGGAACAAGTACTCCGCGGATGCGCCCGCACGACAGCCGTGGTGCGTCGAGCAATACAGCATGGTCAACAGAGCCTGTACGTACCGGCTGAACAGTACAGAATCAACTCGAAGACGGTGGCCAAGTGGAAGAAACGCACCTTTGCCGATGATGCCCCTACGGGCTCGAAGGAAGTGCGTTCGACCACGAGTTAACCCGCCCGCGGGGCTCTGGCGAGAACGGTAGTCGCCGCCACCGGCACCCAGACTGACACGCCGGTCATGGGCACGCCCTTAAATGTCCAGTCGGTCTACCGGCAGGTGCTCAGGGATCAGCAGGTGGCGGCCGCAAGACTACGCCGAGAGCTTTGGCCGAATATGGGGCTGATCATCCCGAATACGCCGATCCGGCCTACGAACGCCAGCAGCTGGGAGGCGGGCGCCAAGCTCGAATTCTTGACGGAGTAGGGCCGCCGCGATCATGTCGCGAAAATCTTGATAAGCGAGACGAGCGCTCCCAAAATCACAACGGTCTGGAAGCCTGGGGCTCCCACGACCCATTTGTACATAAGTCCCCCAATGAGCATGAGTGAGGAAAATAACCTTTCCCTTGCCTATCGAGTTACGCCCGAACACGGCGGCATCGTGCAACCGCTGTGCCACGGCCGTTTTGCGTGGATCTGCCTCTGTAACGGCGAAGGTGAAGTCTTTCAGTATGGGTTTGCGCCGTTGCAAACGGCTGAAAATTTGATCGCATTGATCGTCGAAGCAGCTTCGCGAATCGCCAATCCTGTGGCACACTCTAAAATCTATGTGGACCTTGAAAAGGAGTTCTGCATGTCGCGTGAGTCTCATCTGGCTGCGCTCGGACAGCGTCACGATGCGCTCGACAAGGAAATCGCGAAGGAATTGGTATATCCCGCCAAGGACGAGTTGAAATTGGCTGAAATGAAACGGCGTAAGCTGCAACTCAAGGATGAAATCGCCAAATTGCAGTGCGAGCGCCCTTTCCCTAGCATGCATTGAATTTCGCGGTCGCCTGACCGCGGGCGGTGTACCCGGCTTGCGATCAGGAGCTGCCGTTCGCTCCCCCCTCGTGGCGCTCATTTTCGAGCCTATCCGGGCTACCGCGGGCGGCAAAGAACCGCAACTCTCCGTGCGGCGAATTTTTATTGCCACCGTGCCGTCGCTTGGCGACACGGGCGGGGCGGCATGGCGCTTGGTGTGTGACCCCGACATCGGCTAGGATCGCGCCGTTTGGAAGCACCCGTAGCTCAGCTGGATAGAGCGCTGCCCTCCGAAGGCAGAGGCCAGGGGTTCGAATCCCTTCGGGTGCGCCAATAGTTTCAATGACTTAGTGCAAACAAGCCAAAGTCAAAAACGTGGCTAGCTAGCACATAGCTAACACTGCGAGGTCATAGGCGGCACATATTGCATCGCCAACCGCGTCGCCAGCCGTGGGCGCCAGCGCGGGCGGCGATACCGCGCTAGGACGGTTATCGAAAAAGGTTCCATGGCGGCTCGGCGTCACAAAAAGAAAGGTTCGGCTTCGGGTTTTCTCGCTTCGGCGAGGTCGTCCGGTTCGTGGAAGGCGACGCGGTAGCCGTGGCCAATGAGCCGCTTCACGAACTCGTCGGCACGCTGGACCGGCACGTCGCAAAGGGGAATGCCTGGCTCCACCGTCCTTGCCGCGTGCGCACGCTGGAGAACCAGGCGGTGCTCATGCATCACAAGGCGCGCGAAATGCTGGTGGCGCAACGCACGCAACTGATCAACGCGCTTCGCGGGCATCTGGCCGAGATTGGGGTCATCGCGGCGCAGGGGCTCAAAAATGCCCGCGAATTGGCGCGTGTCGTCCTGGCGGAAGGCGACGAGACGATTCCGGCCTGCGTGCGCGCGGCGCTCGCCCCGCTCGTGCGTCAACTGCATGCTCTGGATCAGGAGATCGCACGCAGCGATCGAACCATCGCCACGATGACTCGAGGCGACGAAATGGCGCGCCGCCTGATGACTATTCCCGTGACTATTCCCGGCTTGGGCCCGGTGACGGCCTCGGCGATAGCCGCGAGCGTCCAGGACGTCTCCGCTTTCTCGGGCCCGCGTGAGTTCGCCGCCTTTCTTGGCCTGACGCCGAGACAAAACTCGTCCGGCGGCAAGGAGCGGCTGGGCCGCGTCTCGAAGATGGGCAATCGATATTTGCGGAAATTGCTTGTCGTGGCCCCGCATGCGGTCCTCTATCATCGCAAGCCGCACGAAGACGCGCTGGGCAAAGAAACTCATGCAGACCAAGCCCTTCAAGGTTGTCGCCGTCGCGCTCGCCAATAAAATGGCGCGCGTCGCCTTCGCGATCCTGCGCGGCAAGACAACCTATAGCGCAGCTCCGGCATAACGACCGCCGACATCGTCAGCGGCCAAGGGTTGCAAAAGAATCGATGGTGACCGAGAGGTGATGCGAAGAGCGCGGTTTGATCCCAAAGCCCGTGGCCTTGTCTGCGCCGTCAAGCGCGAGAACGTGATTGGGGCAAGGGATCAGCGGACAACATCAGGGCCAACGGGCGTCATGACCCACATCACCAGGCCGAAGACATGACCGCACCCACGATCAAACGCAACGCCGCAAAAAAACCCTTGATCAGCGGGCGCCGTCCAGACATGACAAGGCCGTTCAGCATGCCCGGCGCCAGCATCTTCCTGCCCTTTCTGCCGATGCTGCCCGTTCAGGTCCTCACCAACCATCTGCTCTACGATTTCTCGCAAACGGCTATCCCCACGGACACTGCTATTCGGTGCCCAAGCAGTTGGCCGCGATGATCGCTGCGCTCGGTGGAGTCGACCTGATCGTCTTTACCGGCGGCATCGGAGAAAATGATGGGGAAGCACGCGCCGCGATCTGCGGCGGCCTTTCCTGGATCGGCGTCAGGCTCGACGAAGTTCGGAACTGGTCTGCGAATAATCCTATCAGCGATCCCGCATCCCACTGCCCGGTACTCGTTCTCGCCTCGCAAGAAGACGAGCAGATTGCCCGCCATACCTGAGCATTGTCCCCACGGAGTCTTTCCTGATCGCCGGAGCTGGGCGAAGACCTCCTTCAGCGCCGGGCTTCCCGGCGCAGGTCCTTGACCTCGCCACTGATCGCCGCCCGCGCGGTGTCGCCCGCAAGGCGCCGCTTGCCAGCCTCCAGGAAGGAGGCGGCAACAACACCGCTGTGGAGTACGTAAATTCAGTAATGGCGGACTTGAGGCCATTTTGCCGTTATAGTCGGGGCCATCGAAGATCAACCCAATTTTGCGGCAAGAATGCGCGCGGCGATTGCTTCGACAGGACCCGAGACGTCCACGCGCAGCCAGTCCACCGCTCCTGTTGGTTGCTTGGCCTGTGCCGACACAACATCGGCCGTCGCGTCCGATGCATCCTTCTCGCGTTTGGCTACTCGCTCCATAAGCGTATTAATCGGTCCTTCGAGCCAGAGGCCGGTGAAATGGGCTTTGCTCCGGCTCGCGACCTGTTTCACCGCGACGCGCTCTTCCGGCCTTAAATGCACGGCGTCGATGACGACGCTCTGGCCAGCATCAAGCGCAGTTGCAGCCAAATCGCGAAGACGTTGATAAGTTCGTGCGGTAGCTTCCGGGCGATAGGCCTCGCCTGGCAGGCGGTCGAATTCGTGGACATCGAAGAGCCGCTTGCGTTCAATGTCGCTCCGCAGATGCACGGCGCCGGGCGCGCGTCCGGTCGAACCGGCGAGCGCGGCGGCAAGCGAGCTCTTGCCAGTCCCGGACAGGCCGCCGATGGCGACTAAATCCAGCCGGCGCGGAGCAAGAAGGCCACAAGCGGCTTCGAAATAATGGCGCGCGTCTTTTGCGTGATCGCCGTCTTTTCCAGGCTGGAGAATGATCACCTTGGCACGAATGGCCGCGCGCAAGGAAAGGAAAAGCGGAAGCAGGGAAAGGCCTTTGAGCTGCCTTTCCACGTCATCGCAGATCCATAAATACCGGTTGAACAGCAGGTTCGCGTGGCTCCTCAATTCGCGTGTCCACAAATCCATCAGAAGAAAACCGAGATCGTAAAGCACGTCGCACGTCGCGATCGCCTCGTCGAATTCGATCGCATCGAACAAGACCGGCCGGTCTTCGATCAAGACTATGTTGCGCAAGTGAAGGTCGCCATGACAGCGGCGGACTTGACCTTGGCTTTCGCGCTCCGAAAGCAACGAGGCGAGCCGGGCGAAGGCTTGTTGCATTGCGAGGCGAAGGCCCGCGACAGCTTGCGCCGCGAAGATACCGGGCGCCGCTTCAAGCGAGATGAGGGTCTCCTCAATCTGGCGTTGCAATGCCTGGCCGGCATTTGCGCCGCTGATGATCGGCGCGCGCCGGTGCGACGCGGCGACAACGCCCGCCAGTTTGGCGATGATTTCTAGATCAAGCTCGTTTCGCTCGACGAGCCGGTCGAGCGTGCGGTTTTCGTCAAAGCGGCGCATACGAACCGCCCATTCAACGACCTTGCCTCCGCCGCCGAACTTCAAGTGGAAACCGTCTTTCGAAATCGGAACGACGCCTAGGTAAAGGCCTGGAGCATCGGCCTCATTGACGGCAAGCTCGCGCTCGCAAGCCCGGCGCCGCTTGTCGAGAGTCGAGAAGTCCATGAAAGGAAACCGCACCGCCCGTTTGACCTTGTAGACATTCTTGCCAGCGAGGAACACGGCGGCGCCATGCGTGTCGATGCGAATGATGGGCTCGCGAAGTTCATGGTTCGCAGGATCGGCCAGGAAAGCGAAGACGTCGCTTTGGTCGAAGCTGGCCTGCTGTTCCATGTTGGATCACTCCGGCTTCGCCGCGATGGCGCCTTTTCCCGAGCCACTTTCGGTGATTCCTCGGCCGCTGCCACGAGAAGTTCATTCATCTTCCTGCGAATCTGGTGGTCCGGTATCTCAACGCCGGCGCGGCGCCAAGCGCACGGCGCGCCGGCAGGATGGTATCCGCGAGAGATCAGGAATATTCGATCTGCAGGTCGGCAATGGGGATCAACCCGTCTAATCGGCGGATCGGCGACATTTTCTGACGTCGGCCGTTTTATTGCGTACAAAGATGGCGTACAATTGATATTGGATAGCCGCAATTAGACGAGAGATGGAGTGCACCAATGAAACTACTGAGTTTGGGGTCTCGCAACCAGGACCTAATGTACGACCCATTCAGATCACTCCGGCGCGAGATGGAAGACATGTTCCGCGTGTTCGATCGGAATTTGCCTTCGTTGAACGTTGGGGCAGGCGTGCCGACGATCGATGTGGCCGAAACCAAAGACGCTATTGAGGTAAGCGCCGAACTCCCAGGTGTTGACGAGAAAGATATCAAGGTCAGCCTGGACGGCAACCGGCTGGTGATCTCCGGCGAGAAAAAGGAAGAGACCAAGAAGGACGAAAAGGACTGGCACGTGGAGGAGCGTAGCTACGGCTCATTTTACCGGTCGATGTCCCTACCTTTCAAACCGGAGGATGGAGCTGTCGAGGCTCACTTTGACAAGGGAGTTCTCCACCTCAACATCAAGAAGCCAGCGGAAGTCGCGAAAAGCCCCAAGACTATAGAAATCAAGCCTGGCGCACCTCCGAAGGGAGCGGGATAAAGGTTGCCCGTCGTCAGCGTTATTGGGACAGGCGGTGGCTTGAAACTATGAGAGCCTCTGGCTTGCGTGGTTTGTATTATGCGGTGCAGCAAGCGAGGATTGGCGATAGTTTGTCGTTTGATCCTTTCGCTTTCGATCAGAATGGTCTGGCCGCACCCGAAGTTCAAGCGCTGCGCTTCAGTAGCGGCCTTATCCCCGGGGTGTCTTGGTATTTTGCCATGCGCACACGTCCTGAGCACCATCCAAGTGACCTGCGGCGCCGGGGGACGTCGGCCGGCCAGCCTAGCCGCAGGAGGCGTGCTAATTATCGCGATCTTCCATGCTCGTATTGATCATGGCAGGCTGATTTTCCACTTGTCATAGTCGCGCGCCGTGGCGATCGAACCTGGCGCGTCGCACCTCGAGGATCGCCAGCACCTCTCGCAGGGGGGCGACGGTGTCGTCAAGCTCGGGGTAGCCTGCCAGCATGTCAGCTATTTTAGTAAGCTCGCGGCACGCTTCGTCGATCCGATCGGTAATGTGGGCAACGGTACTATCGTCTTTAGGGGTAATTTCGGGGTCCAGACGTTGGTTTGTGGTTTCAATTGAGAACTTCGCGAATTGTGCGCCGGATCGCTGCGGGCGATACCGGTTTCGGCAGCGATCGCGATCGAAGCTGGCGCGCCGCACCTCGAGGATCATCAGCACCTCTCGCAGGGGGGCGCAGCTGTCGTCAAGCTCGGGGTTGCCTGCCAGCATGTCAGCTATTTTAGTAAGCTCGCGGCACGCTTCGTCGATCCGATCGGTAATGTGGGCAACGGTATTATCGTCTTTAGGGGTCATTTCGGGGTCCAGACGTTGGTTAGTGGTTTCAATTGAGAACTTCGCGAATTGTGCGCCGGATCGCAGCGGGCGACACCGGTTTCGGCAGCGACGCATATGGCCGGACAACGGTCGGTACCACGTCGTCTTCAGCGTTTGTGGTGAGGGCAATGATTGGCGTTGATTGCAGCGCCTGGTTAGATCGGAGCCATCCGATCGCCTCGCGGCCAGGAACGTCGCGTAGCTGCACGTCCACGAGGACCAGATCGGGAGGTCTCTCGCGCGCGGCAACGACCGCGGCAATGCCGCTATCCACGGCGTCGGCGGCGAACCCAGAACTCTCGAGGGCATCACGACACAGCTGTAGCGTTGGAGAATCCGCTCCCACGACGAGCGCACGCCGCGGCGGCAAGCCGGAGGAAGCCGTCGGAGGTGTTTCCACCCTTGCCGCATCTATCGCATCCTTCGAACAGTTGGCGGCCGGGGGCCGCCGCAGGCGGGTTTCTTTCATTACCGTTCTCGTTTAGCCGCTCGCATTTGTTTAGACGTTCGTCGCCTGCGGTCAGCTCCTTGAGTTGGCCGCGGTCGCAGATTTCGACGCCGGTGGCCTCGGGAGCGCGATCTACCCGCCGTCAATGTCTGGGATATGCTTTCGATTTTCCCAATCTCTCACCCGTCTCCTGCAACGGGCGGCTTGTCGAGCTTTGCTTGGATCTTCCGTAGGATGCGAACATTTTCCGGCTCGGAACTGTTGGATGGCAAGGGGAAGATTTTTTGCAGGTTCCGGCCAAAATGCGCGCACACCGCCGTTTCCCGGAAGGGCCCGATCTGGGGTTTCTCGGATTTGCTCTCGTCCGGCGCCAAGGCATCACCTTGATCATTCTTCGGCGTCAATTTCATCCCGAATACCGCTTGATTGTTTGGTTCGCCAACACCAAGATAGTCGGCAATGTCGCTCCGTGTCATTGGCACATCCACCTTGCCACGCGTCTTGCTGCACTATTCCTGGCAGATTAACCCGCGTGTGACATAGACCGGCCCGTCGGGACCCACCATGCGGATGATTCTGACGCAATCCTCATCCTCGCCCGCTGCCGCGCGTCCAAGCTGGAACGCCGGGCCCTTACCAAGCGGCGCATAGACTGTTTTCGTCTCGACGGTCCGCCGCGAAGGGCTAAAAACCTTCGCTTTCGGGGTGATCGTCATCGGCGCTGCGAACCCCGCCGCACCGAGACAGGAGACCACAATGCCCGCCATGGCATACCTAAGTGCTTGTTTCCCTATAGATTTGCGCGACTTGATCATGGTTTCCACTCCCTCCGCGCCCATCCCTTGGCGGCTGAGGCCGCGAGTCCCGCTAGACCATTCTTGGCGGTAGCGTTAGAAATAGCTTGTGCACCCATCGCTCAATCTCCCCTCATGATGGCGGGCCTCGGATCGGTCCGGCGAGGACTAGGTTTAGAGAAGCCATGTCACCGGTTGATGCCAGAAGCCGCGGCTTTTGATGTCTGAGGGAGGCGAAATGTGACGCTTTGTGACAGGTTGAACATGCTCGCTTTTCCCCCGGGTAGGGCTCGATCCCGGCCCTTGGATGACTGACCAGCTTCATGTCCTGATCGTCGATGACGAGCCCCGCATCCGGAACATGCTGCGGCGTTATCTCGTCGAGGAGGGCTTCAAGGTAAGCGACGCCGGGGACGGTGCTGGCGTGCGCACCGTGCTCGCGCGCGAGGTGATCCATCTCGTGCTGCTCGATCTGATGATGCCGGGCGAGGACGGGCTTTCCCTAGCCCGTTATATCCGGCAGCGCTCCGAAATCCCGATCATCATGTTGACCGGGAAGAGTGATTTGATCGATCGCGTGGTTGGGCTCGAGACCGGAGCGGATGACTACATCCCCAAGCCATTCGAACTGCGAGAGGTCCTTGCGCGCATCCGGACTGTCATGCGCAGGGCAGGTCCGCGCGCCGCACCTGCTGCGCCTGTGCCCACCCCGGCCGCCAGTGGGAATGCCAGCGAGGTTCTCGTCTTCGAGGGCTGGCGGCTCGACGTGCTCAGACGCGAGCTGCGACGGCAGACTGGCGACCTCGTGCCCCTCACCGCCGGAGAGTTCGAGCTGTTATGCGCCTTCGTCCGCCATCCCAATCGCGTGCTGAACCGAGATCAGCTGATCGACCTCGTCAAGGGCCGGGAATGGGCTGCTTACGACCGGGGTGTCGATACCCAGGTGATGCGGTTACGCAAGAAGATCGAAGCTGATCCAAGCAACCCCGGCCTAATCAAGACGGTTCGTGGTTCCGGCTATGTTTTCGCCGCGGCTGTGACGGTTGACTAAACTGAATGCTGTCGGCGGTACTCAGTGCGCAAGCAGCTCGCGCAGCTTGACGCCAAGTTCGTTGGTGCTATGGGGCTTGCCGAGCCAGCTCACATTCGTCGTTTGCATGGCGACCTTGACCGCCGCAGGCTCAGCGTAACCGGAGGTAAATAGGATTTTTAGCTCGGGGCGCCGCCGCCGCGCCTCATGCGCGAGATCGAGCCCCGTCATGCCGCCGGGCATCACAATGTCGGTAAAGAGCACGTCGATCGGTTCTTCACGATCGAGCGCAAGCAGTGCAGCGGGACCGGTATCCGCCTCAATAACGGCATAACCAAGCTCTTTCAGCCTGCGAACTGAAACCCGGCGCACACGCTGATCATCCTCTACAACGAGGACCGTCTCCCCCAATGACGCACGCACAATCGAAACGGCGGCCCGCTGTTCCGCCGCGTTCGAGCCGGCGTGCTCCGGCAGGTAGAGGCGCACGGTCGTCCCGTGTCCAAGTTCGCTGTAGAGCTGGACATGGCCGCCAGATTGTTTCACGAAGCCATAGACCATGCTCAAACCGAGCCCGCTGCCCACGCCAGGTCCCTTCGTCGTATAGAAGGGTTCGAAGGCGCGCTGCCGTACTTCCGGGGTCATGCCAGTGCCGGTATCGGTCACTGCGAGAGTGATATACTTGCCGGGCACGACATCCGCGTAGGTGGCGGCATAGTCCGTATCGATCTCTGCCCGGGCCGTCTCGATAACAAGTCTTCCCCCGTTCGGCATCGCGTCGCGCGCGTTGATCGCCAGATTCAAGAGGGCGTTCTCAACTTGGCCGGGATCGGCGATGATCATGGGCAGCGCCTCCGCGAGCCGGGTCTCGATCATCGTTGTCTCGCCGAGACTGCGCCGCAGCAGCTCGACCATGCCTCCGGCAAGCGCATTAAGGTCGGTCGGCTTTGGGTTGAGCGATTGTCGGCGCCCGAAGGCGAGTAATCGTTTGGCGAGTTCGGCGCCAAGCTTGGACGCCTCCTGCGCTTCATTGAGCATTTCGCGATGCTCTGGATCATTAAGCCGACGCTCCAGCATCTCGAGATTGCCAGAGATCACGGTCAGAAGATTGTTGAAGTCGTGAGCGACGCCGCCGGTTAGCTGTCCGATGGCCTCCATCTTCTGCGCCTGCCGGAGATCCTGCTCCATTTTGACGCGCGCCGTCAGGTCCCGGATGAAGCCGGTGAAGATATGGGTCCCGCCGAGCTTCACCTCGCCAACAGCAAGTTCCATCGGGAAATTGGCGCCATCCTTGCGCTGCGCCTCCACCTGCCGGCCAATGCCGATGATGCGCTTCTGGCCGGTGCGCAGGTATCGGGCCAAGTAACCGTCATGTTTCTCCTGATGCGGCGCGGACATGAGCATCTTGACGTTGCGCCCGATCACCTCACCGGGAGCGTAGCCGAACAGCTTTTCTGCGGATTTGCTGAAATACTGGATAATGCCGCGCTCGTCGATCGCGATGATCGCGTCGGGGGCGGTCTCAAGAATGGAGCGGAGCCGTGCCTCTCGCTCCTTAAGCATCGATTGCGCGCGTTTTGTCTCCGTCACATCCGAGTCGAACTCCAGGACCGATATCGCATCGCCACCATCGCGTCGATACAATGCCCATCGGCTTGCTACTATCACTCGACGGCCATCGAGATGAGTGCGCACGAGTTCACCCTGCCATACTCCTGTATCCAGCAGCTCAGCCTCAATTGCCGGCAAAGGCACCGGAAACTCAGTCGCGAGGAGTTCATGGGAGATGCTTCCAACAGCCTTTTCTGCCGGCCAGCCATAAAGCGCCTGAAGGCCGTGACCCCAGAGCAGGATTTCACCATCGAGTTTGCGTACCATCGCTGGCACCTGATCCAAGGCGTGCACGAATTCGTCGAGCTGCTCTTGCTTTGCTTGTAATTGCGATTCGTGCGCTTTGCGCTCGGTGATGTCGCTGGCGACGCCGTCGAATCGCACCGGGCGACCGTCCGCGTCGCGCGCGATCGCCGTGTTGTCTTCCAGCCAGCGCACCTCGCCATCGGGACGGACGACGCGGTATTGGATGGTCATGGTGCCTTTTTCGATCAGTTCGGGAAGCATCTGGGCAACCCGTGGTCGGTCCTCCGGGTGAACAATGCTCATGAAAAGCTGAGGGTCTGCATAGAAGGCGCTGGCCGTTCGGCCATAGATCCTTTCGGCGGCAGGGTTAAGGTACAGCGTTTCGTAGGTGTCCGCGGCAATGGACCATACGATGTTGTCGATGGTCGCCAGGATGGTGGTCAGTCTTTCTTTGGTTACTATTCGTGATTTCACAGTTGTCCGGCGTGCCCAGCTTGCTCGGCTCATATCCCCATTCCTATCGCCACCCCCCCGTTACACGGGAAGGCACTCCACCGGTAGAGTAGGTTGAACTGCTGGGACTGTATATCAGGAAATCTCCTTCGGCATTGGCGGCGTGGGCGAGCGCATTCCTTCGTGGCTGTGGCTCGTTGGGCTCGGCAATCTCGGTCGCTGACATGGCCAAGTCGTCGATTGATATAGGAGTCGCTGGCGCGGCTTTCCGCCGCAACGATCTTCGAACTACGCGGCGAGTGGCCGCGGCTGCATCGGGCACCGCCGCCCATGCGGTCAACCTGTCACAAAGCGTCACATTTCGCCTCCTTCAGACATCAAAAGCCGCGGCTTCTGGCATCAACCGGTGACATGGCTTCTCTAAACCTAGTCCTCGCCGGACCGATCCGAGGCCCGCCATGGGTGTGCAAATCTACGTTTTTGAAGGAGATAAGCGATGGACGAAGCAACTAGACTTCCAGTCAAGACCGAGAAAAGGGCGCCAGTCGCGGCACCGGCGCAATGGATGTCCTTCGAGAGCCTTCGTTGTGAAATCGATCGCATCTTCAACAGCTTCCGTCTGGGCATCCCTTTCCGCCGACCGTTAGACGTCGAGTTGCCGTGGCGGCGGGAGACGAACTGGGGCATCGCGCCGGCCTTCGATGTCGCGGAGAAGGACAAAGAGTATGAGATCACCGCCACGCTGCCGGGAATGGACGAGAAGAACATCGAAATCAAGCTGTCGAATGGCACGCTGACGATCTGGGGCGAGAAGAAGAAGGAGAAAGAGGAGCTCGAGAAGGACTATTGTCTTTCGGAGCGCCGTTATATCTCGTTCACGCGCTCTTTCCAGCTACCTGTGGGCGTCGACACCAGGAAAATCGAAGCGGCTTTCGCAAATGGCATCCTGACCGTGAAGCTGCCGAAAACGGCCGAGGGATGGTTTTCCGCAATTGTCATCGCTGCGCTGCTCATAATGGGGCTCGTGGCTTACGTGTAGGCCGCCGCAGGCCAAAAAACACACCGGCGGGCCGAGTCCACCGGCTCTTTTTCAAAGGGAGTGAACCGATGCTTCAAGCCTGTATTTTTAAACGTTTTGGCGAACTGCTGATGTCTTGAATCCGCGGGTGTTCAAGAGCATCCGCGCGGGCAGCCAAGCCAGTGGCCGCCACTGATCGACGCCAGCTCCAAATTGTCGCTCGTGCCAAGAGTTCTGCCGCCGCGCGATGAGCAAGTTTCCTGACGCACGCAAGACGGCGTCGGGAATGACAAAGGAGATAATGAAATGCTTTCAACCATGCTGATTGTCCTCCTCATTCTGCTGTTCAATGGCGCGTTGCCGGCGTGGCCCTACAGTGCGGAGTGGGATTATGCGCCTGGCGGCGTGTTCGGCACGGTCCTTATAGTCGTTCTGGCTCTTGTGGTCGTACTGGTTCTTGAATTGGGAAGGATATAGGTTGAGGCCACAAGACCTTCGATTTTCTGGCCGAGGATTTTGGTTGAGAAGCCGCCGCGCGAGCGGCCGAGCAGGTCAATCGCGGCAGAACGGCGCTCGCGCGGCGCAACCTTTACCGATGAATGAAAATTGTAAAATCGCTCGCTTTGTAGGGAGAGAGACGATGGCACAGAGAAAGCGTCAGCCTCACTGCGCTCCTGCAATATCGCCGGTATTATCGGGGGAACGGTCGCGCCTTATATTGAATTCCGTTCCTACCGTCATTTATGTGCTTGAGAAAACAGCTAAAGGTTTTCGCAGCCAATGGGTAAGTGACAGCGTCAAGAGTATCCTGGGTTACGAAGTCGAGGAAGCGCTGGCCCCTGACTGGTGGATCGCCTGTCTGCATCCCAATGACAAGGAGGCCGCTGTCGGGAAAACGTCGATCCTGATGACCGAGGGCCGCTTGGTGCAAGAGTACCGGTTTCTATCCAAGGACGGCCACTACCTTTGGATACTGGACGAGGCGAGTCTCTTGCGGGATGCCGACGGCCGGCCCACGGAAATTGTCGGGTTCTGGACCAACATTACAGAACGCAAGCAGGCGGGACAAAGGGCAGCGCAAGCGCGCGAGCAAGAGGTCGACAGTGGCGAGCTGAATCGGTCTAACAATCGCATTGCAGTTCGTCTGGTGATCTCAGCCCTGATCGTCGGCTCCGGTTTCTTGCTCCTTGCAAACGAAGGGCCCTTGACGTGGGAAACGACTATTATTGGGCTCACCGTCTTGGCGGTCGGCTGTAGCCTCGGGTTGATATTAATTTGGCTCGTGGTCAAATCAGGCAAACGGTCGCACCATATATTGAATTCCATTCCTACCGTCATTTATGTGCTTGCGATAACAGCTAAAGGTTTTCGCAGCCAATGGATAAGTGACAGCGTCAGGAGAATCCTGGGTTACGAAGTCGAGGAAGCGCTGGCCCCTGACTGGTGGATCGCCTGTCTGCATCCTGATGACCAGGTGGCCGCTGGCGGGAAAACGTCGATGCTGATGACCCTGGGCCACTTGGTGCAAGAGTACCGGTTTCGATCCAAGGATGGCCACTACATTTGGATACAGGACGAGGCGAGCCTCTTGCGGGATGCCTACGGCCGGCCCACGGAAATTGTCGGCTTCTGGACCGACATTTCAGAACGCAAGCAGGCGGAAGAACAGGCGGTGCAAGCACGCGAGCAAGACATCGAGAGCGGCGCGCTGAATCTGTCTAGCAATCGCAACATTGCAAATGGTCTGGTGATCGCAGTCCTGATCGTCGGCTCCAGTTTCTTGCTCTTTGCAAACGGAGGACCCCTGACGTGGGGAACGACTATTTTTGGGCTCACCGTCTTTGCGGCCGGCTGTAGCCTCGGGGTTGATATTGATTTGGCTCGTGGTCAAATCCGGCAAATATTAGGACTTTGTTCTCCGTGTACCTTTGCCTTGGACTCTCCGGTCGTCGCAGCCGAGGCAGGCGCTGCGTCGTTCTTCGGCACCGTTCGGCGGTTCTTCGTCTTTGACCCTCTCCTGTTCCACCGCCCGCGAGGCATGACAAAACGTTCCGGGAGAGTTAACCACACCGGTCAAGCCGCCAGACACGTGCTCGATCGATCCCGCAGCAACGATATTCAACTTCGTCCGCCGCCCTGACTGATTTAGCAGCGGAGACCAAGCGGGTCCATCATCCCTAAACCCGCGATAAATCTGAGATGAGATTTTAGGCGGGCGCTTCGGTGATCGCGCGTGAGGCAACTTCGCCTACATCGGTCATTCACATGCCCCAGCGGCGGACGAACCAGGTTTTGACCAAATGCGTAAGGATTGCGTAGCTCAATAGGAAGCTTGCGATGATGGGCCAGTAGAGCGGTGGTAGTGGGGTGAATTTCAGCGCCTGTCCGACAGGCGTGAAGGGCAGAGCAATACCGACAACACAAATGAGTACCGACGTCGCGATGAGGGCGGCGCTAGCGCGGCTTTGCAGGAAAGGGATCTTCGCGGTCCGGATGATGTGGATGATGAGCGTCTGCGTCAACAGGGATTCGACGAACCAACCGGTCTGAAACAGCGACGGGTTATTCCAGCTGTCGAAGACATAGAGCATGGTGAAAAAAGTCGCGTAGTCGAAGATCGAGCTGATTGGCCCGATGAAAACCATGAACTTGAAAATATTGCCGATGTCCCATTTGCGCGGGACTTTGAGATAGTCCTCGTCGACGTTGTCCGTCGGGATAGCGGTTTGCGAGAAATCGTAGAGCAGATTGTTGGTGAGGACCTGAATGGGCAGCATCGGCAGAAAGGGAAGGAAGATGCTGGCGCCGAGCACGCTGAACATATTGCCGAAGTTCGAACTCGCGCCCATCTTAATATATTTGGTAATATTGCCAAAAACCTTGCGCCCCTCGATCACGCCTTCCTGGAGCACCATCAGACTCTTTTCGAGCAGGATGATGTCGGCCGATTCCTTGGCGATATCGACGGCGGTATCGACGGAAATGCCGACGTCCGCGGCCTTGAGCGCGGGGCTGTCGTTGATGCCATCCCCCAAGACTCCGACGACACGGCCCCTGGAATGAAGCGCGCCGATCACACGGGCTTTCTGCGCCGGGGAAACCTTGGCGAAGACCGCCGTCTTTTCGGCAAGCTCGGCCAATGCGCCCTCGCTCATCGGTTCGATGTCTGGGCCAAGCGCGATGCGATCCACTTCGAGCCCAACCTCGCGGCAGATCTTGCGGGTGACGATTTCGTTGTCGCCGGTGATAATCTTGACCGCGACGCCGGATTTAATGAGCGCGGCAATCGCGGCGCCGGCGCTCTCCTTCGGGGGATCAAGAAAAGCGATATAGCCGAGGAGCGTCAGGTCGCTCTCGTCCTCGACTGAATAGCTTTTCTTGAGATCGGCAATTTCCTTGTAGGCGATGGCGACAACGCGGAAACCGTCCTCGTTGAGCGCCCGGGTCTTCGCTTGCGCCTGGGCAAGATGACTTGCGTCCAAGGTCCCGCACTCATTGTCGAGTTCATAATGCTTACAGACAAAAAAGACTTCCTCGATCGCGCCCTTGCAGATGAGCACGTGCGAGCCGTCTTCCCGCGACAGAATGACGGAAAGGCGCCGGCGCACGAAGTCGAAGGGAATTTCGTCGATGTTCTCGTATTGGTGTTGCAAGTGAAGGTTTTTGCCGATTTCAACATGCTGGAGGACCGCGACGTCAAGCAGGTTTTTCAAGCTGGATTGATAATGACTGTTTAGATAGGCAAATTCCAGCACCCGTTCGCTAGCATTGCCGCGAATGTCGAGATTGAGCTTGAGAATGATGCGGTCTCGCGTGAGTGTGCCGGTCTTGTCGGTGCACAAGACATCCATCGCGCCGAAATTCTGGATTGCGTGGAGGCGCTTCACGATCACGCGCTTTTTCGACATGGCGATCGCACCTTTGGCGAGATTCACGGTGACGATCATCGGCAGCATTTCCGGCGTCAATCCGACCGCGACGGCGACCGCGAATAAAAGCGCCTGGAGCCAATCGCCTTTGGTCAGGCCATTGATCAGGAGCACCGCCGGAACCATGACCAAGATGAATCGGATCATCAGCCCTGTGAAGCGATTGACGCCCTTGTCGAAGCTCGTGAGCTCACGCTGACCCGCTATCTTGTCGGCAAGCTGGCCAAAATAGGTTTTAGGGCCTGTATGCACGATAACACCGGTGCCAAATCCGCTGACAACGCTGCCGCCCATGAGGCAGAGATTTGGCAGGTCAAAGGGATCGGCGATTTCGCCCGCGTAGGCCTCCGCCGATTTTTCCGATGGCATGGCCTCGCCGGTCAGCGCCGCCTGATTGATGAACAGATCCTTGGCGCTGATCAGGCGCAGATCGGCCGGGATCATGTCGCCGGCGGAGAGCCGTACGACATCGCCAGGAACCAGCTGCTCTATCGCAATTTCGCTGAAACCGTGGGATTGGTCCTCTCGGGCGGCCGGACGCGCGCCTCGCCGTTTGACGCTTGCCGTGGTTTTCACCATGGCGCGAAGTTTTGCAGCGGCGTCATTGGAGCGGTGCTCCTGGACGAAGGCCGTGGTGATCGCGAGGACGACCATGATCGCGATTACGATCGCCGCCCGGATGTCGCCGAGGAAATAGGAGACTGTCGCGAGAGAGAGAAGCAGGGCGTTCAAGGGATTCTTGGCCCGCCCCCACAATTCTCGCAAGACGCTCGGGCGTCCCTCCCGGGTGATGACGTTGGGTCCGACCGACGCCAGCCTTGCTTGCGCCTCGGCGACCTCGAGCCCGTTGGGCGAAGTCCGAAGCCGTAGACAGATCCCGGCTTCCTCCGACTGGCTCACAGCGAGTATCTCATTCGACAGGACGATGTCGGTATCGCGTGCCTTGACGCGGCGCTCGGCCGTCGCCTGGCGAAAGTTCAGACGATCAAGGAGAGTCGGGCCATTCATGCGCGCCGCCTTTTCGATGTCCGGTTAGCGTGGATGCGGCGATCCGATCGCTTAAGCACGCACCGTCTGGCTAGTACACCTAAATCACGAGCCCCATTACGATCAGCGCAGCGGTGACAAATGCGGAAAACCATCCCTCGGCCGTTTCGGGCAGCTTCACGGCGGCGCCTCGTCTCGTTGTTGCCACTATTCATCCGGCTGACCCTCTACGTGTTCTACCGTCCGCTGAGGCATGACAACGTTCCGGGTGAGTTAATCTCACCGGTCATGCCACCAGACATGTGCCCAATCGATCCCGCAGCAACGATATTCAACTTCGTCCGCTGCCCTGAGTGATTTACCAGCGGAGACTAAGCAGGTCCATCGTCTCTAAACCCGCGATAAATCTGAGATGGGATTTTAGATGAGGCGGGCGCTTCGGGCTGAGGTGTAAAGTAGCGTGAAGCGACGCTAAAAGAGCGACGACAGTTAGTCTCAGGGCAGGTCGTCCAGCCGTAACGTGACGACACATACGCCGCGGTCCTCCGGGGCCGAACTTACCGCAAAGCCAAGCTCTCTGCACATGGCAAGCATGGTGCTGTTCTCGTGGAGTACCTGTCCCTCGATCTCCTGGAGGCCGAGCCACCGACGATGGTTCGCGCTCGGGATCGGCTCCCTCAAAGGAAGACATCCGGCATGAATAATCTGCATCGTGAGAGTGCGCCTATTTCCGATGCAGCGTGGGCTCAGATCGAAGAGGAGACATCGCGCACGCTCAAGCGCTACCTCGCCGGACGGCGCGTAGTCGATGTGCGGGAGCCTGGCGGCGTCGGCCTTTCTGCCATCGGCACTGGCCACCTGCGGACGATCGCGGCTCCAGCTGACGGCATGTTGGCGAGGCAGCGCGAGGTGAAAACGATGATCGAGCTGCGTGTTCCGGCTATTCCAGCCACACCGATACCGGGGCCGCAACGTCTACGTATGTGAGAAGACGGAAGCCGGAACTTCAAAGGCTCAGAGGAATTAAGATCCGCACCTGGCAGTCTGCTTGGAAACGCAACATGACGGCGGATCAAATTAAATCTCACGGGCGCAGGCGTGGACGCCTCCTTGCTTTTGTTCTCGCGCTTTTTCTCGGGGCAGGCGCCGCAGGCCCAGCCTTAGCGCAAACCCCCCGCCGCCGGATCAGCCGCAATCGCAAATCCCGGAGAAGGTGGCGCCCCCGATCGAGGATGGCGCCAATCAAAACAAATTGGAACGCGATGATGGCGTCCTAAAAAGCGCGGCATAATCGCCCAAATTTGGTGAAAGGCCAACTCGGCGTTTTTCGATGATATATTCATGTCACATTGTCGCCGTTATAATTGAAAACGGCGATTGCCACTTATCTGACTTTCTTGCATTCTCGCGAATGGTGCAACTCAGACAAAAACCTGCAGATGAGTGAAATGCCACCGGCGAGAATTAGGGGGTAGGCTATGAACGCGAGCGATGTGATGGTCCGCGACGTCGTGACGGTCGGGCCCGAAGACGAAGTTTCGAAAGCAGTGCAGCTTCTGGTGGATCACGATATCAGCGCCCTGCCGGTCGTCGACAGCGAGAAGCGCGTCATCGGCATCCTTAGCGAAGCCGATTTGCTTCATCGCGAAAAAATCGGAACGGAGAAACACCGTCCGTGGTGGCTCGAGGCGGTTATGCCGGCGAATGTCCTCGCCTTGGATTATGCGAAATCTCACGGCCGCAAAGTATCCGAACTTATGTCCGAAAATGTCGTCGCGGCCGCTGAAAATACGTCTATCTCCGAACTTGCGAACATCCTCGAAAAGTACCGGATAAAGCGCGTTCCCATCCTCAAAGACGGCAAGCTCGTCGGCATTGTCAGTCGAGCCAATCTGATCCAGGCGTTGGCGTCCGCGCCTTCCAAAGTCGAAGGCGATCAGCTGACTGACCTGACTGACCGGGGCATCAGAGCGGCGATCTTGGCGCGGCTTGCGGAGCAATCTTGGACCGACTTTGGCGAGCGGAATATCGTCGTTACGAACGGAGTTGTGCATCTTTGGGGACTTGTGAGTTCCCCAAAGGAACATAAGGCTCTTCTTGCGCTGGCAGAGAGTGTAACGGGCGTGCGCGAAGTTTCGGATGAGATGATTGCGTCTTACTGACGCAAATAAATAGTCGCCTGCGTTCGGGTATGCTCGCGCGTCTTCGCTCGCCATCCCAATCGCGTGCTGAACCGAGATCAGCTAATCGATCTCGTCAAGGGCCGGGAATGGGCTGTTTACGACCGGGGTGTCGACCCAGGTGATGCGGTTGCTGATCAAAGACGGATCGCAGTTCCGGCTAAGTTTTCGCCGGGGCCGCTGTCGGCATCACTCTGCCGTCAACAAACGTTCGATTTCCGCGATCGTATGATGAGTGAGGTCCTTGGGCACCTCGGCGATGATCTTGGTTTCGGTTTCCTTTGTAAACTTGCGCCGGAGATCGCCAAGAATTTTCGGCGGCGCCACGATCACAAGTTGGTTGAACGCGCCGGACACGGCAACCTCATTGATCCGGTCCGCGATCGAAGCAGCGAATCGTTCCTTTTCGAGTTCGTGCCAGTCCGTCTCTCCAACGGCGCTGCGAATCTCGCCGACGCTGGAATAGGCGCGCGCTGGAGCGTCGCTGCCCTGGTCACGTGACGGTGGGTCATTGTGCTCCTCGACCGCCAGGCGGCGCAAATTGGGAAATTTTTCGTCTCCCTCGTTGATCAGAAACAGGGCCTTTTGACCATCCCCCACGAAAACCCAGGCGCCATGCGCCAACTGAGGCATCACTGAACCCTTTCTGGTTTCATCGAAGCTCGCACACCGCCACCGGGTGAGTTTGGCTTAATCGACCAAGGCACCGTTCGCGGCTTGTCTCGTGTGCGAAACGAGCGCAAGGGCTGCCGCCGGCGTTTGACGCAAAGTCCTCGATTTGGTTCGCGAAATGCTCGTAAAACTTTACTCGCTATCTCGATGTCCTTGACACGGAACATATCCATAGTCGCAGGCCCATTCGACATCGGGGCACTCTTTCCCCAAGTGCGGACGCGCGAAGCGCCACCGGAACAAACCGGGCAAGTTTTCCGCGCCATGCGCTAGGCAAAACCAGCTCGCGGATTGTTTACAAGACGGCCTCGTCCGGCCAGGGCGCCTGGCCGGCCAGATGTAAAAGCGATTGATGTTTGGCCGGAATCCGAGTCGGCACCACGCGCGCCGGCCCGGCGTCCTTGAGCGTGCCGATGAAAAACAAGAGCCTGCAGAGCTTGTCGATGGCGCTTTCCGAAGGGCCGCCATGGAGGCTCCGCACGAGACAATACATCCAACCCGCCGACGGCCTCGAGCGGCCGCGTTTTGTGCTCGCCATCGTCGAATTGGCGTTTTTCATGCGCCGCAAGCGGCGAGCCAAGAGCCGATGCGATCGCTTCTCCCAACTCCGTAGTTGCACGCAGCGCGTACAGCCGTAGACGCGCACTCTCCGGAGGGCCTGATCGCCACAGCGGGTGTTTCTTGCCGCATCGCTTTGTCCCCCGGCCCAAGCGCGAATCATAGATGGCCCATTTCAAATTCGTCGCAGGACCGGTCGAACTGCGACAGAGCCTCTTCGAGGTGATCGGCGAGAAGCGGCATGCCAAGCAGATAGGCGGCCGTACGCTTGTTATGAGCCCGCGCGGCTTCCGCCCGCAATTCGTCCCAATCGTCGATCGTGCCGTCGCCGCGCCCAAGCCATGCCAGCGCGACGAGATCGATTTGTTCGTCTCATTCAAGGCTCCCATAAAGCCACGGATCTCGTCGGCCACAGGATCTTCGCCGTGATCCTCCAATACAGATACCATGCGATCATCCGTTGCATTAGATGCATCATCCGGGTCAGTCACCACATCCTTGACATCAAACTCACGCGCCTTGATGATAATGAAGCAGACCTTTTCGGTTGCGATCGACAGGCTCGGAGGATTTTACGACATCGTTCACCTCACGTGGCCAAAAGTGCTGGCAGCTCTGATGTTCCAATTTCGACAGCCATCCCTATTAGGCCGTGTGGACGGATTTGATTAAGATGAAGCCGCAGACGAGTGCGAGGAATGATACGGTTTCCGGCTGATTGACTCGACGTTGAAAGGGATTCACACGGCCTTGCGAAGCAGATAAGCTTAGGCGCCATGAGTCGGGAGATTGGGACACATGGCGACGGTCTGGGATCATTTGAGTGTCGAGGAGTTGGAAGAGCGGTTTGTGGGATGTGAGGATGCCACCGCATCGCGGCACTTCCAGGTAATCTGGCTTTTGG
>PEFW01000052.1 GCA_002890675.1 Candidatus Methylaffinis lahnbergensis | reverse complement strand
CTCGGGGCGTTGTCGAGCCATTCGGACGCGATGAGCGAGCGGCTCGAAACAACCGCGCAAAGTTCAGCGACGGCGTTTACGAACCAGACCGAAGCGCTCCACGCCCTCCTGAACGCGACCGTCGACGAGACGCTCGGGGCGTTGTCGCGCCATTCGGACGCGATGAGCGAGCGGCTCGAAACAACCGCGCAAAGTTCAGCGACGGCGTTTACGAACCAGACCGAAGCGCTCCACGCCCTCCTGAACGCGACAGTCGGCGAGACGCTCGGGGCCTTGACCGGATATTCCGCACAAATTAGCGAGCGGTTGGAGGCGGCCGCGCAGCACTCCGCCGCGGCTTATGCCAACCACGCCGAAGCCCTACATGAGCGGCTCGCCGCCACGCGTGACGAAACGTTTGGCGCCGTCACGAGCCACGCGGATGAGATGAGCAACCATTTGGCGGCGGCCGCGCGTGGAGCCGTCGCGGCTTTCGCGGATCACACGGGAGCACTGCGCGAGAATTTCGACCTGACCGCGCAACAGGCGATCGCTTCGATCGGCTATCAAGCCAACGATCTCAACGATCGCTTCGCGGAAACCGCGAATGAAGCGATCAATGCGATCGCGACCCATGGTGACCGGGTCAACGACGCCCTCGCCGGCCGGCTCTTGATGTTCGAGGAAACCGTTATCGGACAAGGCGGGGCGATCGCCAGCAGCATCGACGAGCATGCCGAACGGTTTACCGCGACTCTTGCCAATCGCCTGGGTTCGATCGAAACTACGCTGACTTTGCAAGGGGGCGACCTAAACGACAAGCTTGGCCTGCGTGCACAGGAGGCCGCCGCGGCGCTGGAGGCGCATATCGAAGCCTTCGAATCGCGAACCGCCGTCAAGGCCGAGGAGGTTGGCAAGACGCTCGAGAAGCTCGTCTCCCGCGTCGATAAAGGACTCGATTCACGCGCGCAAATGCTCAGCGAGACTTTGACAGGCAGAGCCCTCGATATAGCGAGAGCTCTTGGCGAAGGCGGCGGCGATGTGATCCGCGCGCTCGATGAAAAGGCTCAGGAAATCAGTGCGGCCATGACGGCTCGGTCGGCCACCGTCGCCGAGACGCTGGACGGCGGGGTCGCAAACTTCGAGGAACGCGTCGTCGGCCGTCTTGTCGCGGTTGCCGGAGACCTCGACGCGACGGGCCGCGCCGTCGCCGAAACTCTTGCGTCCAGAACGCGAGAGATCGATCAAACGCTCGGTCTTCACGCCGGCAACATCAACGCGGCGCTGGATCGCGAAGCAGGTCTTGGCCAAGTGCTCGCGGGGCGCGCCGAGGAAATCCGCGACACCATTGCGCAGGCGGTCGAGGATCTCGACACAACACTAGCCGGGCGCGCCGGGGAGATCGGCGAAGGCCTCGCCCAAAGGATCAATGAAATTAGCATGGCCTTGGCGGGTCGACTTGGCGAACTCGAAGGCGCGCTCGGGGGGCGTGGTCAAGCGCTACAGCGAGCATTGGCGGCCCGGGCGGGCGATTTGCGCGAGCTCTTCGATACCCGCGGCGAGCACCTGGTCGAGGCTCTGTCCGCTCGCGGCAACCAGATTGCTCAGGAGATGACAAGCCTCGGCGAAATTGTCACCCAAACGATCGAGGGCCGTGGAACCGCGATCGTGCAGCACCTCGGGGAGAAACAGTCCGAACTCACGACGGCGATCGAGCACTCGACGGCGCATTTGCGCGCGGCGATCGAAACCGGCGCCGCCGCGTCGATTGGAGCCCTCGTCGAGACGAATGAGAAATTGCGAACGGGGATGACCGAGGTGATCGATCGCCTCGTCAACAGCAGCGCGGGATTGCAAAGGGCGATTAGCGCGACCGGCGCCGATTTCGCGGCGGCGGAGCATTCGCTGAGTGAACGCATGGACTATTTCCGCTCCATATTCACCAACGTCGCCGGAGAGATCAATCAACTCAACCAATCCACGCGGGCCGCGCTCGACGAAGCAAGCAGCCTTGCTGAAACGATCGCACGCCACAAGGACGGCTTGGAGAGTTCCGCGGGCGACCTCTCCCGCCAGCAACGCGACCTCGATCAAATGCTCACGGCGCGGCACGACTCACTTGAATCGCTTGTCAACAGCATCAAGGTGCGCCGCGAAGACTTGGAAGGCCTGATGCATTCCTTCGCGGAGGGTCTCGAGGACTCGTTTGAAAAAGCCGCGGCGCGCGCGCGCGACATCGGCGCCTTCCTGGCCGAATCCTCACAATCCACCGGCGGAATGATTGATCGGCAATTCGCCGGCATCCGCACCAATATTGAAAAGGAGCGCGAGAGCACGGCGGCGGCGATGCGCGCTGCCTGCGAGCAGGCCAATGCGGAGCTCGCGGGCATTTTCGGGCAAACCACAGAGCGTTTCCAATCCGCGGCGGCGGAGCTGCGCGAAATGTCGCGCGAGATCCAGCGCGAACTCGAAGCGACCCGCGAAGCCTTGCGCCGTGGCGCCGCCGATTTGCCGCAGGAAACGGCGCAGCAGGCAGCTTCCATGCGGCGTGCCGTCGCCGATCAGATCAAGGCGCTCGAGGAGCTGAGCGAAATCGTGACTCGCTCCGGCCGCGCATACGACGTTTCTCAACCGGCTCCGGTCAATGCCGAACGCGCGGTCCAGCCGGTACCGCCCCGGCGCGTCGAACCCGCTCGTGCGGCCGAACCACTGCGCGCTCCGGAGCCCCCTCGCCCGGAGGAGCAAAGGCCGCGTGCCGCTGCCCGGCAGGCCAACGCTAAAACTTCCGAACGCGGCGGCGGCTGGATCTCGGATCTTCTCGCGCGCGCGGACAGCGAGGAACCTCCGGCTTCCCCCATTGCCCCCGCCAAACCCACCCAACCGGCGCAGCGGCTGGAAGCGATTTCTCTCGATGTCGCGCGGATGATCGATCATGCCGCCGCCGCCGACGCCTGGGATCGCTATCGCCGCGGCGAAACCGATGCCTTCTCGCCGCGGATCTACGTCGGCCGCGGTCCCCAGACATTCGACGAAATCCGCCGGCGCTACCAGCTCGATCCGGAGTTCCACGCCACGGTCGATCGCTACGTGCAGGAGTTCGAACGGCTCCTGGCCGAGCTCGGCCAGGATGAGGCAAGCGGGGCCGTCGCCAAGACATATCTTTTGTCGGAGACCGGCAAGGTTTACACCTTGCTTGCGCACGCCGCCGGCAAACTGGGCTGAATCGCGCCCGCGTCCCGATCAAATCGACTCATTTGATCGGTAAGGTCGCCGAGCAAGTTTTCCGGGACGTGCTCTATCTGGGTAAAATCCGGTGGGATGTCCGCTTGCGTGGAGGAACCCCGGCTTTTTTGGTTCCGAATTCTCCCGGTGTCCGGAGTGCGGTGCCAGCCGGCCTGTAAGCCGGGTTCTGTATGGCGCGCGTTTTCGCGCGCGCGATGGCCATTCCTCTGGGACGGCCGTTGCCGGCCGCCTCGAGCAACCAACCCGGGCAACGGATCCGGAGACGGATCCAAGGATTCCTCAACCGAGAAACGCCTTGCGTCGCCCCTATTCGGTCTTGCTCCCAGTGGGGCTTGCCATGCCGCTCATGTTGCCACGCGCGCGGTGCGCTCTTACCGCACCGTTTCACCCTTGCCTTGCGGCGGTTTGTTTTCTGTGGCGCTTTCCCTGGGGTTGCCCCCGCCGGAAGTTATCCGGCACCGTGTCTCCGTGGAGCCCGGACTTTCCTCCGCTGCGAAAGCGGCGGCCATCCGGCCGGCTGGCCCGGCCCCCATAGGCGCTCTCGGCGATTTCGTCAATTATCGAATTGGCAACGCGCGCGCGGTACAAATGCCGCACGGGGATAAATTTCGCGCACAAAAGTCAATTTCCGGCTTGACCTGGCGCACTGGCTAGGGTGTCTGAGCGGGTAGGGGATTGGCGCAGGAAACGCTAGGAAGAGGCATGCGGAAGATTTTTCCTTTGACGATACTGATCATCTCCTCGATCGCACTTTCGGGCTGCGGCTATACGCCTGAACAGCGTGCCGTAAGTGGCGCGGCTCTTGGCGGCGCGACCGGCGCGGCGATCGGCGCGGCCACCGGCGGCCGGGCCGGCGCGGTTCTCGCTGGCGGCGCGCTTGGCGCGGCGACCGGCGCGATTGTCGGCGCAAACACGGCGCCACCGCCGCCGCCTGGCTATTACGGGCCACCGCCACCGCCTCCTCCTGGCTATTACGGGGCGCCGCCGCCACCGCCGGGCTGCGCACGGTTCGGTTATGACGCCTATGGCAACCAAGTTTGCATCGCGTATTACCGCTATTGAAACCCGACAGCTCTTTGCCCATCACGCTCGATCCCTCGCCCAATCACGGCGAGCGCAAAGGCGGCCGGACGCCAGACTCGATTCTTCTGCATTACACTGGCCTGCCGAGCGGAGAGGCCGCCCTGCGGCAACTTTGCAATCCGGCGATGGAAGTGTCTTCGCACTATCTTGTGTGGGAGGATGGACGCCTCTTCCAGCTCGTGCAGGAGGCGCGCCGCGCCTGGCACGCGGGCCGCGGCATTTGGGCCGGCGAGAGCGACATGAACGATGTTTCGATCGGGATCGAAATCGCCAATTCTGGCCATAGGGGGGGCTCGCCAGCCTATCCATCGGCCCAAATCGAAACCGTCATCGCGCTCTGCCAAGATATTATCACGCGCTGGCCTATCCGGCCCGAGCGGGTGCTGGCGCATTCGGACGTATCGCACGGCCGCAAAATCGATCCCGGCGAACATTTTCCCTGGGGGCGATTGGCCAAGGCCGGAATCGGCCATTACGTGACGCCCTCCGCCATCGAGGACGGCCCGCGCCTGGAACCCGGCGCCAAAGGCCCGGAAGTCGAGGCCCTGCAAGCGATGCTCTCCGGCTACGGCTACGGCCTTGATATAACCGGTCTTTATGACGCCAGGACCGAATCCGCGATCACCGCCTTCCAGCGCCATTTCCGGCCGGCCCGCGTCGATGGGATCGCGGATCGTTCGACCATCACGACCTTGCGGCGGCTGGTCGGCTCATTGGCAAATGGTTAAACCGGAGCCTCTTGGGACATCGAACCCGAGCGAGGGGAGTGGGAAGCAGGCCACCTAATGAAGCACGAGTCACGTGGTCACGCACTGGCGGCAGTAAAGGCGGCGTGCAATTTGATTCCGTTCGTTGGTGGCGCAATCGCTAGCCTGATAGGCGATTACATACCGGTATCAACGCAGCGATCTGTGGAGATAACCATGGAGCTGTTGGCAGAGAAGCTGAAGACCCTCGAAGGCCGCATAGACGTTGATGCGGTTAACAAAGAAGACTTTTCTGAACTATTCAAGTCTTGTTATCTGATCGTTGTTCGGAGCCAGCGCGAAGAGAAGCTGCGCGCAGCCGCCAATTTGTTGGCCAATCTACTCCTCAAAACTAGTGATCCCGCCAAAGTTTCTTATGAAGAACTCGACCATTTCGTGCGATGCCTCGACGCGCTTTCGATCGGGGCAATATCGGTCCTTGGCGCGGCGCGGGCCATTGCAATCTCCGCGCCCATGGGGGGACAAGGCCACTTTCATTTCGATCAACTCAGGGACGCGTTCCCGTCATACGATGTATCGCTGACCATGAGCCTGGTTAGCGAATTGCGTGGACTCAACCTTCTCCATGTTCAGGAAGCTGGCATTAAGGTGCCTGATTATGGAAACTATCTTCTGGATTTAACGCCGATCGGCCTGCGGTTCGTCGAGCGCTTTATCGAGGGATCGTTCTAGCGAAGCATCAAGGATCGAAGCCGGAATGCGGAGACGGACACCGGTTCCGTTCAAGAAAGCCCGGACGCTTCGCCTGCGAACCATGGGCGAAGCTAGGTTCATCCCTGCGCCTCGCCGGCGGCCAGCGGGCCGCCCGCCAGCCGTAACGCCAAGCGATCGAAATAGAGGTAAATCACCGGCGTCGTGAAGAGCGTCAGGACCTGGCTCACGATGAGGCCACCGACGATGGCGATGCCGAGCGGATTGCGGAGCTCCGAACCAGTGCCGGTCCCGAGCATCAAGGGCAACGCGCCCAGGATCGCGGCGAAAGTCGTCATCAGGATCGGGCGAAAGCGCAGGAGACAGGCTTGGAAAATGGCCTCTTGCGGGGCTAGCCCCTCGGAGCGTTCGGCGTCGAGGGCGAAATCGATCATCATGATCGCATTCTTCTTGACGATGCCGATCAGCAAGATGATGCCGATGATTGCAATGACATCGAGCTCGTGGCCCGACGCCATCAATGCGAGCAGCGCGCCGACGCCAGCCGAGGGCAGTGTCGAGAGGATCGTTACCGGATGGATGAAGCTCTCGTAGAGCACACCGAGAACGATATACATCGTGATCACAGCGGCGATAATCAAAAACAGCTCGTTGGTTGCCGAGGCGCGAAACGCCGCCGTCGCGCCTTGAAAGGACGTGATGAAGCTGCCGGGCAAACCGATCTCTTGCTCGGCCTTCTCGATTGCCTCCACGGCGGCGCCGAGCGAGCTGCCTCGCGCGACGTTGAACGAAATGGCGGTGGCCGGAAACTGCCCGAGATGCGTAATCAACAACGGCCCTTGGCGCTGGTTCACGTGGACAATCGCGGACAGCGGAACTTGCCCGTTGCTGCCCGATGACGATGATGGCAAGTAAAACGAGGAAAGACTGGACAGCGCGCGCTGCAGGGACGGGTCGGCTTCCATGATGACCCGGTACTGGTTCGATTGGGTGTAGATGGTCGAGATGATGCGCTGGCCGAATGCATCGTAGAGCGCATTGTCGACGCTGGCCGGCGTAATCCCGAAGCGGGCCGCCGTCGCTCGGTCGATGACGAGATCGACCGCTAGCCCTTGACTCTGCATATCGCTGGCGACGTCGCTGAGCTCCGGCAGTTGCCCGAGCCGTTGCATCAGCTTTGGCACCCAGATTTTAAATGCGCCGGGATCCGGGTCTTGCAAGATAAAATGATATTGCGCGCGGCTGACGCTGGAATCGATCGTGAGATCCTGAACGGGCTGCATGTAGAGCGAGACGCCAACGATCCCGGAAACTTCGTTCTGCAGGCGGTGGACGATTTCGCCGGCGCCGAGCGCCCGCTCGTCCCGCGGCTTGAGATTGATCAAAAACCGGCCGCTGTTCAGCGTGGTGTTGTCGCCGTCGACGCCGATGAACGAACTCACGTTGTCGACCGCCGGATCGCGCAAGATCGCATCGGCGAGTTGCCGCTGAAGGCCGGCCATCGCCTCGAAGGAAACGCTTTGCGGGGCTTCCGAAATCGCCTGGATCATGCCGGTATCTTGCACCGGAAAAAATCCCTTCGGAATCACGACATAGAGCACGGCTGTGAGGCCAAGCGTGGCGATTGCAACGAACAAAGTGAGCGGCTGGTGCCGAAGCACGATGTCGAGTGCCCGGCCGTAGCGCGCGACCAATCCGTTGAAGGCCCTCTCCCCCATGAGATCGAAGCGGTTGCGCTGAGCCTCGGGGCGACGCCGGATCAGCCGCGCGCTAAGCATGGGCACGAGCGTGAGCGAAACGATCGCCGAAATCACGATCGTGACCGCGAGCGTGATTGCGAACTCGTGGAACAGACGGCCGACCACCTCGCCCATGAACAAAAGCGGAATAAGAACAGCTATCAGGGACACGGTGAGCGAAATTATGGTGAAACCGATCTGCTCCGAACCCTTGAGCGCGGCTTGCAAGGGCGGTTCGCCGGCTTCGACGTAGCGGGTAATGTTCTCGATCATCACGATCGCGTCGTCGACAACGAACCCGGTCGAGATCGTCAGCGCCATCAGCGAAAGGTTGTCGAGGCTGAAGCCCAACAGGTACATTGCGACAAAGGTGCCGACCAGCGACAATGGCACCGAAAGGCTGGGGATGATGGTCGCCGGAAGCGTCCGCAGGAACAAAAAGATCACGAGGACGACAAGCGCCACCGCCAGCCCCAATTCGAACTCGACATCGGCGACGGAAGCGCGAATGGTCGTCGTGCGGTCGCTCAGCACGGCGACGTCAACCGCGGCCGGGAGGTTCGCCACGATCGTCGGCAATAGGCGTTTAATCGTGTCGACGACCTCGATCACATTCGTGCCCGGTTGGCGGCGGATGCTGAGGATGATGGCCGGCGTAGTATTGTCCAAGGCGCCGAGCTTCGTATTTTCAGGGCCTGGGTCGACGCTGGCAACGTCCGAGAGGAGGACCGGACCGCCATTGCGGTAGGCGATTACGAGCGTGCCGTAACCGGCGGCGCTGTAGATTTGGTCGTTGGCACCGATCGTCGAGGCTTGTGCCGGGCCGTCGAAACTCCCCTTGGGCGAATTGACGTTGGCATTGGCAATCGTGGTGCGAAGATCGTCGATATTGAGGCCATAGGCGGCAAGCGCGGCGGGATTGAATTTGATCCGCACGGCCGGCCTTTGGCCGCCGCCGATGCTCACCAGTCCGACCCCCGGCTGTTGCGAAAGCTTTTGCGCGAGCCGCGTCTCGCTGACGTCCTCGAGCTTGGTCAACGGCAAGGTCTTGGAGGTGACCGCGAGAGTCATGACGGGCGCGTCGCCCGGGTTGACCTTGGCATAGACCGGCGGCGTTGGCAGGCCGCTCGGCAGCAAATTGTTGGCGGCATTGATCGCGGCCTGAACTTCCTGCTCGGCGACATCGAGACTTAGGCCCAGGCTAAACTGCAACGTGATGACCGAAGCGCCGGCCGAGCTTGACGACGTCATCTGGCTAAGGCCGGGCATTTGCCCTAGTTGCCGCTCGAGCGGCGCCGTCACCGAAGACGTCATCACCTCGGGGCTTGCGCCGGGAAGAAACGTTTGCACCTCAATCGTCGGATAGTCCACTTCCGGGAGGGCGGAGAGAGGCAGGAACCTGTAGGCAACGCCGCCGCCGAGCATGATCGCCGCCATGCAAAGCGTGGTCGCGACCGGGCGCAGGATAAAAATGCGCGATGGATTCATCGGCCGGCCCTAGCGCGGGACGCCCCGTGCTTACTCATGGCTGGTCCCGTTGGCCGGGATGATCGCCGCGATGGTGCTGACTTGGGTGCCCGCTTTTAGCGGGCGTTTCGCCATCCGTGGGCCCGCCATTTGACCCCTCGGCGGTGGAAATCAGCACCTTTGCTCCGTCGCGCAAACGGTCGGCGCCGTCGACGACAACCCTATCGCCAGGCGTAAGGCCCTTGTTGACCGCGAACATTGCTCCGTCCAGCGGTCCAAGATCGACGGTTCGCGGCGACACCGTATCATCCGCGCCGATGACGTAGACATAAGTGCCAGGGGCGCCGTGCTGGACCGCGCTTGAAGGCACGGTCACGACGCCGCGCAAGGATTTGATCAAGAGCCGCGCGTTAACAAACTGATTTGGAAAAAGCTTGTCGTCCAGATTATCGAAATTGGCGCGCAACTTCACCGTGCCGGTTGTCGGGTCAATCTGGCTGTCGAGCGCCGCGACTTTGCCAACTGCAAGAGGGGTGACATTGGCGCGGTCGTAGGCGGTGACCTCGGGGTCCCTCCCAGCACGCATCGCCGCCATGATTTCCGGAATATCGTCCTCCGGGACCACGAAAATCACCGTGATCGGATGCATTTGGGCAAGCACCGCGAGTCCGCTGTCGGTTGTCTGAATATAATTCCCGGCATCGACCAGGCGCAGCCCGACTCTGCCATCGATCGGCGAAACGATGTGCGCATAAATGAGGTTCAGCTTCTGATTGTCGATCTGGGCTTGATCAAGCTTGACCGAACCCTCGTTTTGCTTGACGATAAACACTTGGTCCTCGGCCGTCTGCCGCGCGATCGAATTCTGCTTCACGAGGGTTTGATAGCGGGCCAGATCCAATTTTGCTTGATCGAGAAGTCCCTGATCGTGGACGAGCTGACCCTCGAATTGAGCTTCGGCCAATTGAAACGGGCGCGGGTCGATCTGCGCGAGGAAGTCGCCTTTCTTGACCGATTGGCCTTCCTTGAAGCCGACTTCGAGAAGCTGTCCATTGACCTGGGTCTTCACCGTCACGGTCGCAAGGGGTGTCACTGTGCCGAGGGCAGTCACGACGACCTTGATGTCGCCGGTGCCAATGGTGGCCACACCGACCGGCTGCGGCGCGGTTTCCTGACCACGGCCCGACTCTCTTGGCGCCCGAAGCGTCTCCGTGATGCGGTAAATGCCGAGCCCAAGCAAGACAGCGATGCCAAGAAGAAAGATCGGCCGCAGCCGCGATCTCGGCTTTGCCTTGGTGCCGGGCGGCACGGCCCTGTCTTCGCGAAGACCGGTGCTGTCGTCGAGGAGAAGCATGTCGTCAGAGGCCTCTATCTTGGCCCCATGGGTCCGGTCATCCATGTTTTAACATCCAGTGCCTTGCCATTTCATGCATCTAGCTCATCTGAAAAACGGCCGATCATTGTTCCAAAGCATCTTACCGCGGCAGTTCCGTGGCATGAACGTTTCGTAATGTTCCCACTTCCACACCCGATCGGCTTATAGTGTCGGTGCGGCATTGGCTCCAATCAATAGGCGGAGACCATGGAAATCGCTATACGCGAGACCTAATTCACCCGGCTTGATCTTCACAACGGATGGCGGCTCAATTCTCCCTAAATTGGAGGAACGAAAGGATTATACCTGCTTTCCAACTCCAGGCTGCTTGGCAGAACTCCGCTATCCCATCCGCCGCCAAGGTCCACGATTAGCGCGACGGTGGCAAGAAAGCGATCCTGTCTTACCGTCAGCGCGGCCTCTTGGTTGGTAAGCAACATTGCATCGGCGACGACGACGGCGGTGAAGGCTACCGTGCCGGCTTGATATTGATTGAGCAGAACATCTACCTCCTCTTGCGCCGACTTGACCGCGTCGTCAGCGACCTTCTGCTGGCGCGTTAATATGTGAATCGCGGCAAGCTGGTCTTCCACCTGCTGAAAGGCCGTCAGCACGGTCTGCCGGTAAGTTGCGACGCTTTGATCGTAGGTGGCTCTCGCCGCCTCGACTTCCGCGCTGAACAAGCCCCCGTTGAAGACAGTTTGCGCGGCGGAAGCGCCGAGAGTATAGAATTCGTTGGCAAGCGAGACCTCGAACGCCCCGGTTCCGGTGTATCCGAACGTGCCGGGAAGTCTGACGTCGGGATAGTAAAGGGCGATGGCGGCGCCAATCAAGGCATTTTCCTGCTGCATCATCCGTTCGGCCGCGGCGATATCCGGACGCCTTTCCAACAACGTCGAAGGCACACTCACGGGAATATCGGGAAGCTTGAAGCCAAGCGGCGTGGACGCGATCGTTAATTCGGCCGGCGGCTTGCCCATTAACACCGCGATCGAATGTTCGAACTGCGCCCGCGTAACGCCGACATTGATTGCCTGGGACTCCGTAGTCAAGACCTGCGTCCGTGCAGTGGCGACGTCGGCCTGCGAGACCGTGCCGGCCTTGTACTGATTCTCGGTGATCGTTAGGGTTTTTTTGTAATAAACGACCGTGCTATCGAGCAGTGCCTGCAGCGCATCCGCCGCCTGCAGATTGTAATAGGCGGTGGCGAGCAAGGCCTGGGCGGAAAGCTTGGCATTGGCGAGGTCGGCGGCGGAGACTTGGGCGCCGGCGACGTCGCTTTCCACCGTGCGGCGGATCTTGCCCCATAAATCGAGATCCCAACTGCCATTGGACGCCAGAGTGTAGACCGTTCTAGTGACCCCAGTGCCTAGCGCGTTGCCGATTGCCTTCTTCCCGAAATGCGAGCCAATGTATGAATAATTCAAGGTGACGGTCGGAAACAGGCCAGCCTGCGCCTCTTTGATGACGGCAAGCGTTTGCCGGTAGGCCGCCTCGTCGGCGGCGACGGTCTGGTTGGAGATTTCGACTTGCGGCTCAAATGAATCGAGCTTTTTATCCTTAAACACCGACCACCAGGGGCCGCGGTCGATGTCGTCGCGCGGAGTAGCGCGTTTCCAGCCTTTCAGCTCTTTGTAGGCCACGGGTTCCGGCGCGGACGGGCGGAGATAATCAGGTCCGACGCTGCAGGCTGCCGGAATGAAGGCGAGGATGACGGCGGAAAAGCCTGCCCAAGCTTTCCATCGAGGCTCGCGCGTTGGCCGCATTGGATGCA
The DNA here is from genome assembly GCA_002890675.1 of Candidatus Methylaffinis lahnbergensis. Lineage (GTDB taxonomy): Bacteria > Pseudomonadota > Alphaproteobacteria > Rhizobiales > Beijerinckiaceae > Methylocapsa > Methylocapsa lahnbergensis. Next base: position 9,425 of record PEFW01000052.1, on the reverse strand, counting down.
GTTGCTCCGAACACCGCCGTTCGATCCCCTCGGCCAGTTGGTCATCGATAACGGATTGTCAGCAAGTCTAACAACGGAATGCGGCGAGACCAAAGCCAAAACTGATTGGCGCCGAGAAAACGGCCGGGTGCCGCTTTCAAGCCACACTCCCCGCCTCCGTTCGCGACGACGCGGCGGCGGCCAAGGCCCACTGGGGGGGCGGTCAGCCGTGGCCCAAGCCGCGCAAGCGCGCCAGTTCGCAAAGATCATTTTCAACGCTTGTTAAAGCCCCAAAAATCTGCAATCTTAACTCCTTAGGAGAGCGTTGCTGACACTTTGGGCTGGGGCAACGCCGATGGCGCGCGCTCCCCATCCGGAATTGACGCCAATCCATAGTTGAAGCAACGCGCTGGCGCCGGCCTGCACCACGGCCTCGAAGCCGGCGTGGCCCGGTTCTTGCTCGGCTCAGTTCTTGCCAGTTGTGCTGGACTTGTCAAGCGCGCGTCGGTGGGGCGGGGAGGCCTTCCTTCGGCGGTTGTATTTTGGCGGTTTTCTCTTATGGAGGGCGAGAGATGACGGATCCGATCGTCCCCAGCCAGCGCTGGCGAGATCCCGGCCTGCCGGCCGCGCAAGGCCTTTATTCGCCAGTCAAGGAGCATGACGCCTGCGGGGTTGGTTTCGTCGCGGACATGCACAATCGCAAGTCGCACGAAATGATCGCCATGGGACTCGAGATTCTGCGCAATCTCGATCATCGCGGAGCGGTTGGTGCCGATCCCGAGGCGGGCGATGGCTGCGGCATGCTGGTTCAAATCCCGCATCGCTTTTTTGCCAAAAAGGCAACCGAGCTCGGTTTCGTCCTGCCAGCTCGGGGTGACTATGCCATCGGCGCGCTGTTCTTGCCGCGCAATATGGAAGGCCGCCGGATCGTCGAAGACATTGTTGAAACAATGGTCGCCGCGGAAGGACAGATCGCCCTCGGTTGGCGCGACACGCCGGTCGATTCTTCTTGTCTTGGCGAGAGCGTCAGGGCGACTGAACCTGTAAGCCGCCAGATTTTTATCCAGCGCGGCCCTCATGTCGAGAACCAGACCTTGTTCGAGCGGCGGCTTTTTATTCTGCGCAAGACGATTTCGAACGCGGTCTACCATCTGAACGACCGGCGCACCGCCGGCTTCTATCCCGTGTCGCTTTCGTCGCGCACCATCGTCTACAAAGGCCTGTTGCTCGCAACGAAGCTCGGCAAATATTACAAGGACCTCGTCGATCCCTTGTTCGAATCGGCGTTGTCCCTTGTGCATCAGCGCTTTTCGACCAACACGTTTCCAACCTGGTCGCTGGCGCATCCCTATCGTCTCGTCGCGCATAATGGCGAAATCAATACTTTGCGCGGCAACCTCAATTGGATGGCAGCGCGACAAGCTTCGGTCGCCTCCGGGCTTTTCGGCAATGACATAAGCAAGCTCTGGCCGATCTCCTACGAAGGCCAATCAGACACGGCCTGTTTCGACAATGCGCTCGAATTCCTCATCCAGGGCGGCTATTCGCTTAGCCACGCGATGATGATGCTCATTCCGGAAGCCTGGGCGGGCAACCCACTGATGGATCCGGCGCGCCGCGCTTTCTATGAATATCACGCCGCGATGATGGAGCCCTGGGATGGGCCGGCCGCCGTCGCCTTTACCGATGGCCGCCAAATCGGCGCGATGCTCGACCGCAATGGCCTGCGTCCGGCGCGCTACATCGTCACCAGCGACGGGCTCGTCGTGTTGGCCTCGGAAGCGGGCGTCTTGCCGATCGCCGAAGAACGGATCATTACCAAATGGCGATTGCAACCGGGCAAGATGCTGCTCGTCGATTTGGCGCAGGGCCGCATCATCTCGGACGACGAAATCAAAAGCACTCTCGCCGCCTCGCATCCTTATGCCGAATGGCTGAAGCGCACCCAGATCGTGCTCGAGGATATGGATCTCGCTGTCCATCCACGTTCGCCGCGCACGGACGTGTCGCTCTTGGATCGCCAGCAAGCTTTCGGCTACAGCCAGGAGGATCTTTCGCTTCTGCTGCCGCCGATGGCGGTGACCGGCCAGGAAGCGGTCGGGTCGATGGGCACCGACACCCCGATTTCGGCATTGTCGACGCAGTCGAAGCTCCTCTATACTTATTTCAAGCAAGATTTCGCGCAGGTGACCAATCCGCCGATCGACCCGATCCGCGAGGAATTGGTCATGAGCCTCGTGTCGTTCATTGGGCCGCGCCCCAACATCCTCGATCTTGAAGGCAACGCAAGCAAGAAACGTCTTGAGGTCCGGCAGCCCATTCTAACCAACGGCGACCTCGAGAAAATCCGTTCGATCGGGCATTTCGAGGAGGCTTTCGACACCAAGACGCTCGATATAACCTATCTTTCGGAAAGCAGCGCGGAAGGCATGCCGGATGCCCTTGGCCGGCTCTGCGACCGCGCCGAACACGCGGTCAACAGCGGCTTCAACATCATCATCTTGTCCGACCGTCTGACCGGCGCCGATCGCATTCCGATTCCAGCGCTCCTTGCGACGGCTGCGGTGCACCATCATCTGATCCGCAAAGGGTTGCGCACCTCGGTTGGCCTCGTCGTCGAAACCGGCGACGCGCGGGAGGTCCACCATTTCGCCCTGCTGGCGGGCTATGGAGCGGAAGCGATCAACCCTTACCTCGCCTTCGAGACGCTTGCCGCTATGGCGAGCGAGTTTCCTGATGAAATCGATGGCCATGAGGCATGCAAGCGCTACATCAAGTCGATCGACAAGGGCCTTCTCAAGGTGATGTCGAAAATGGGCATCTCGACCTACCAGTCTTATTGCGGCGCTCAGATTTTCGAGGCGGTCGGTCTCGCAGAAGATTTTGTCGATCGCTATTTCAGCGGAACCGCGACGCGGATCGGCGGCGTCGGGCTCGCCGAAATCGCGCAGGAAACCGTCCGCCGCCACGGGGAAGCTTTCGGCGATGCACCGCTCTATCGCCATGCCCTTGATGTTGGCGGCGATTATGCCTTCCGCATACGTGGAGAAGCGCATTCCTGGTCGCCGCAATCGGTGTCCCTGTTGCAACATGCCGTGCGCGGCAACAGCGAGGCCACCTATCGCGTCTACGCCGCACTCCTGAACGAGGAAACCGCGCGGCCGTTGACCATACGCAGTCTTTTCCGCATCAAGACGGCGCAAGAAGACGGCCGCCTGCCGGTGCCCATCGAGGATGTCGAATCGGCCCAAGCGATCGTGCGACGTTTCTCGACCGGGGCCATGTCCTATGGCTCGATCTCGCGCGAGGCCCACACAACGCTCGCGATCGCGATGAACCGGATCGGTGGCAAATCGAATACCGGAGAAGGCGGCGAGGAGTCGGACCGTTACAAACCGCTCCCCAATGGCGATTCGATGCGCTCGGCGATCAAGCAGGTGGCCTCTGGGCGGTTCGGCGCCACCACCGAATATCTCGTCAACTCCGACCTGATGCAGATCAAGATGGCGCAAGGGGCAAAACCTGGCGAAGGCGGCCAACTGCCGGGGCACAAGGTCGATGCCATCATCGCCAAGGTGCGTCACTCGACGCAAGGCGTCGGCCTCATCTCGCCGCCGCCGCATCACGACATCTATTCGATCGAGGATCTAGCCCAGCTCGTCTTCGATCTGAAGAACGTCAATCCCGAGGCCGGTGTCTCGGTCAAACTCGTCTCCGAGGCCGGCGTCGGAACCGTCGCCGCCGGCGTCTCCAAGGGCCGCGCCGACCATGTCACCATTTCCGGCTTCGAGGGCGGCACGGGAGCCTCGCCGCTGACCTCGATCAAACATGCCGGCACTCCCTGGGAAATCGGCCTCGCCGAGACGCAACAAACCTTGGTCCTGAACCGTCTGCGCTCGCGGATCGCAGTCCAGATCGATGGCGGCTTGCGCACCGGCCGCGATGTTGTGATCGGCGCGTTGCTCGGCGCCGACGAATTTGGCTTCGCCACGGCACCCCTGATCGCCGCCGGATGCATCATGATGCGCAAGTGCCATTTAAACACCTGTCCAGTCGGCATCGCGACACAAGACCCTGTTCTGCGCAAGCGGTTCACCGGCCAGCCCGAGCACGTGATCAATTTCTTTTTTTTCGTTGCCGAGGAAGTGCGCCGGTTGATGGCAACGATGGGCTATCGCACCGTCGACGGGATGATCGGACAAATGCAGATGCTCGACGAGCAACAGGCGATCGACCATTGGAAGGCGCGCGGGCTTGATTTCTCGAAGCTCTTCCACAAACAAGCGGCGCAAGGTCAAGCGATCTTCCATTCGACCCGGCAAGATCACGGGCTCGAAAAAGTGTTGGATCGCAAGCTGATCGCGGCGGCCAAGGCCTCGATTGATACCGGCAGCCGGGTCTCCATCGAGACCGCGATCAACAACACCGACCGCGCGACGGGCGCCATGTTGTCAGGGGTAATCGCGCGCCGTTATGGCCATGCCGGGCTACCTTGTGACACGATCCATATCAGAGCCAAGGGGACTGCCGGGCAAAGTTTCGGCGCGTGGCTTGCCGCCGGCGTCACCCTGGAACTCGAGGGCCAGGCCAACGATTACGTCGGCAAGGGGCTCTCGGGCGGACGCATCGTCGTTTATCCCCCGGCCTCGGCGCGGCGGATTACCCCGGAGAAATCGATCATCATCGGCAATACTGCGCTCTATGGCGCGATCGCCGGCGAATGCTATTTCCGCGGTGTCGCCGGGGAGCGGTTCGCGGTTCGCAACTCCGGCGCGATCGCGGTCGTCGAAGGCGCCGGGGATCACGGCTGCGAATATATGACCGGCGGCATCGTCGTCGTCATCGGCGAGACAGGGCGTAATTTCGCGGCCGGCATGTCAGGGGGCATCGCGTATGTCCTCGACGAAGACGGCAAGTTCGCGCAACGCTGCAATCTGGCCATGGTCGAACTAGAGCCGGTCGTCGAAGAAGAAGACTTGATGCTGAAGAATTATCACCATGGCGGCGACCTCGATTTCCATGGCCGCGTCGATGTCATGGGCGACATGACCCGTTTCGACGCCGAACGGCTGCACCAGCTCATCTCGAACCATGCCCTTTATACGAATTCGGCGCGGGCCCGCTACATTCTCGAACAATGGGACGCGTACAAGCCAAAATTCCGCAAGGTGATGCCGGTCGAGTACCGCCGCGCGATCGAGGAACTGATCGCCAAGGGGGCACAGCCGAGTCTCGCCGCGACGGAATGACTGAAGAGACGTCCATGAGGCTCCCGGCCCCCGATGGGATAGGGCGGGGTCGCCGCCGCTCGGGCTCGGACGCGTTAGGGAAATCTACGGTGCATGGGCAAGGTAACGGGATTCCTTGAAATCGACCGGCGCGACCGGCGCTACGTGCCGGCGTCCGACCGGATTCGCAATTACAAGGAATTCCTAATCCCGCTTTCTGAGGAAGCGACCAAGGATCAGGCGGCGCGCTGCATGGATTGCGGCATTCCGTTTTGCCACACCGGCTGTCCGGTCCACAATCAGATTCCCGATTGGAACGATCTCGTCTACCGCTCCGATTGGGAGGAGGCATCAAACAATCTTCATTCGACGAATAATTTTCCAGAATTTACCGGCCGGCTTTGTCCGGCGCCTTGCGAAGCCTCTTGCACGCTGAACATCGACGATAGTCCGGTCACCATCAAAACCATTGAATGCGCTATCGCCGACCGCGCCTGGACGAACGGCTGGATAAAACCTGAACCCGCGGAGGCGAAGACCGGCAAGAAGGTTGCCGTGGTCGGTTCGGGACCGGCGGGGCTTGCCTGCGCCCAGCAGCTAGCTAGGGCCGGGCACGACGTCCATCTCTACGAGAAATGCGCCAAGCCCGGCGGTTTGCTGCGCTATGGCATTCCCGACTTCAAGATGGAAAAACATCTGATCGACCGGCGGATCGTCCAAATGCTGGCGGAAGGCGTGCATTTCCACAATGGCGTGAATGTTGGGATCGATCTCGATGCGGCGGAATTGCTCGAAGGCTTCGACGCGATCGTTCTTTCCGGCGGCGCCGAAATGCCGCGTGATCTGCCGGTTCCAGGCCGCGATCTCAATGGCGTGCATTTTGCGATGGATTTTTTGCCGCAGCAGAACCGACGCATCGCCAAGGAGCCGATCCACAGCAACGCGCCGATCCTTGCCTCGGCCTTGCACGTCATCGTGATCGGCGGTGGCGATACGGGATCGGATTGCATCGGAACCGTAATTCGCCAGGGCGCGCTGTCCGTGACCCAGCTCGAAATCATGCCGCGCCCCCCAGATAAGGAAAACAAGCTGCTGACCTGGCCGGACTGGCCCCTAAAAATGCGCACGTCCTCGTCGCAGGAAGAAGGCGCGGAAAGGGATTTTTCGATTCTGACCAAGGAATTGCGCGGCGAGGATGGCGCCGTGAAGAAACTTGTCTGCGCGCGGCTCGACGCGAATCTAAAGGAAATTCCGGACAGCACCTTCGAGCTCAGGGCCGATCTCGTGCTGCTTGCCATGGGCTTCGTTTCGCCGGTGCATGAAGGGCTTTTGGAAAATCTCGGCGTCGCGTTCGATCAGCGCGGCAATGTCGCGGCCGATCAGACGAGCTACAAGACCTCTATCCCGAAGGTCTTTGCCTGCGGCGACATGCGGCGCGGCCAATCCCTGATCGTTTGGGCAATCCGCGAGGGCCGCCAAGCCGCGCACGCCGTCGATTTGTTTTTGATGGGATCGACTGTTCTGCCGCGGTAGCGCGGTTTCGTCGGCCAATCCAAATTGCCTTCTTGCGATCGACGCCTGTAAGCTGCTCCGGCTGCGCGCCCGCGTTGCCCTTGTTGCCCTGGAATAGATAAAGCACGCGGGAGCCGAGCGGATTGTCGAGCCCGCCGCTGCCGCAACTATATTGGGGCGGCTTTGCACGCAACCTTGCCTCGGCGCGACAATGGCTTAAATTGACTCTAAACCGATAAGTCAGGCGGAAAATCCGCGCGAGACCGGAAACGATGCCGTTTGTTAGCTCTGTCGAGGTTGCGGGCCGCAAGGCCGGCCATATCAAATTGCATGGGCCGGAGGCGTTCGCCGGAATGCGCCGGGCGGGACAGCTTGCCGCCGAAGCGCTCGACCTTCTGACCAAACATGTGCGGCCCGGCACCACCACCGAGGCTCTCGACACGCTCGTCTTCGATTTCGCGATAGCGCATGACGCCTACCCGGCGCCGCTCGATTATCGCGGTTACCGCAAATCGGTGTGCACCTCGATCAACCATGTGGTTTGCCACGGAATACCCGACGGGAAACCGCTCAAGGAAGGCGATATCGTCAATATCGACGTGACCTTGATCCTGGATGGCTGGCACGGCGATTCGAGCCGGATGTATTTCGTTGGCGAGGTTCCTCGCCGGGCCGAGCGCCTCGTCGCAGTGACCTATGAGGCGCTGCTACGCGGCATGGCCGCCGTGTGCCCCGGCGCGACGACCGGCGATATCGGCGCCGCGATCCAGGAATACGCCGAGGCCGAACGCTGTTCGGTCGTTCGCGACTTTTGCGGGCATGGCCTGGGGCGCCTGTTTCACGACGAGCCCAACATTCTCCATTACGGCCGGCGCGGCGAAGGCGTGGTGCTCAAGCCCGGCATGTTATTCACCATCGAGCCGATGATCAATCTCGGCCGTTCGCAGGTAAAAATCCTTTCCGACGGCTGGACCGCTGTGACCCGCGATCGCTCCTTATCAGCGCAGTTCGAACATTCGATCGGTGTGACCGAGACCGGCTATGAAGCATTCACCCTTTCGCCGAAAGGTCTGCATCGTCCGCCCTATGACGTCGCCGGGTTGAACGACGCATGACGAAAGGGGAAATGGGCCCCGCCGCCAACCCGCCGCATTACCTCGGCCACCGGGAGCGGTTGCGCGACCGGTTCCGCAAAGGCGGCGCCGATGCCCTGGGCGAGTATGAACTGCTCGAACTCATTCTTTTCCGCGCCATGCCGCGGCGCGACGTCAAGCCGCTCGCCAAAGCGCTCATCGCCCGCTTCGGCTCGTTCGCCGAGGTTGTATCGGCGCGCCCCGAGCGTCTGCGCGAAATCGAGGGACTGGGCGACGCCGCGATCGTCGAACTTAAGATAATCGAGGCGACGGCCAAGTGTCTCGCCAAATCCGGAATCGAAAAGCGTCCGTCGCTGTCGAGTTTCGGCGCGGTCGTCGATTACTGCCGCACCGCGATGGCCTTCCTCGACCACGAGGAATTTCGCGTGCTATTTCTCGACAAGAAGAATCATTTGATCGCCGACGAGGTTCAAGGCGTCGGCACGGTTGATCACGCCCCGGTCTATCCCCACGAGATCATGCGCCGCGCCCTCGAACTCAGTGCTCGCGCGATCATCCTTGTCCATGATCACGCCTAAGGTTGTAAGGCATTGATTTAATTTACAAATAAATTGGTAAAAAGAGTAAGATACCCGCTCAGATACCCGCATTTCAGCGCGCTTGAATCTTCCATTCCGCGTCAGCGGCGGCGGCCATCGTCGTCGTGTCGTGGCGAGGGTTGCAGCGGCGAGGAAGTTTAGGGCGAGTGTGTCGTAGCGGGCGGAAGAAAGTTTTCGATTTTGTGGCATCGCCCGTAACAAAACGCAAAGTTGCGCTATCTCGGCACCGGGCTCACCTGATCGGCGGTGAGCAAAATCGCCCATGACCAGCGCCTGATCCCCCCTGGGACTGAAAGGCGAGCCAGGACCCGAGCGCCAGCGCGGTAGACCCCCCGGGCATCTCCGTGCCGAGGGCCTGGGCAACCTCGTCGCCTCGATTTCCGAGAAATCCCCCGATGAGGTACTGCCGTTACTGCCGATAGAAGCCGCCGATTTTTCCCAAAGCTCCGGATCGGGCACTGCCATTACTGCCGTTAGAGTTCTTTCGGCACTATTGGCAGTACGCCGCCGGGCCGGTTCCAGAGCTTATAGTGGTTGCCCTGGGCGCGCCGGTGCAGGGCCTGCGCCAAATATCGCGCATCTCGCCAACCATCGACGGTCGATCTCAGCATCGAGATAGGCGCCGGACAAGGCGCCGTCCAGGGCAGTGATCGGATTTTGGGCGCCGCACTTTTTCATGCTGGCCTTGCCCTCGGCCTTAGTCGCCGCGACGCAGCGGGCCGTTCAATTGGTTGGTTTGGTCTCCCCTATTCGCCTCAGCAATTTGAGTGGGCTTGTTGGGCGCCCGCCGGGCTCGTGGGCGAAAACTTCAGTTTGAGCCGCTGCCGATGTGACAGCTGGCGGTGCGATTCGTACGGATCAGGTCAAGTCGTCCCCCGGCGCGCGACGCACGACGGCGACGGCTCGAGCAGCACCTTGATCGACGCATACGTCGCCTTCTCGCGCGCGCTGCGGAAGCCCTGGCGGAAGTCCTGCATCGGCATCGTGTGCGTCACGAGCGGGCCGGGCTCGAC
>PEFW01000051.1 GCA_002890675.1 Candidatus Methylaffinis lahnbergensis | reverse complement strand
GGAGCCAAGCGCATCTTCCTCCCGGCCTATTCGCCCGATCTGAACCCGATTGAGCAGGTCTTCGCCAAGCTGAAACATCTCATGCGAAAAGCCGGCGAGAGAACCATCGACGCGACATGGAACCGCCTCGGAACCTCGCTCGACCACTTCTCGCCGCAAGAATGCGCAAACTATTTCAGGAATGCAGGATACGCGTCATGATAAAGTAATCACGCTCTAGAAGAATCAAATGATAATGGATCTGGAGAAACTCTCTGGTCTGCCGTGAAGCCGGTTGCTCAGGGTCGGGGCGGTATTGCGGCCGTCTCAGAATTGCAGATTGGCGACCAATCGATATCTCTTATTCCAGGGGACGTATTACTCTCAGAATACGAGGAAATTCTGCCATTAGCTTGGACAGAATGCTTTGCGCGCATGACGCGTGGATACGATATAACGACGGCGCTCTCACAAGTTGTAAGAGGAGTTGCGACGAAGATCAATGCAGATGTTTGTCTATATGATGTCGGTCCAAATGTTGGTGCCTTGAATCGTGCCGTTTTGCTTGATTGCGACTTCTTCATCACTCCAGTAGCTGCGGACCTGTTCTCCCTTCGAGCGCTATCAACTGTAGGCCGATCGATCGCAAAATGGATCACCGACTGGGAAGGCATTCGGAAAATGGCATCACCAAGTGATAGAGCACGCCTATTTAGGGGAAAGCCGGTATATCTTGGGTATCATCACGTCAGCGTTTAAAGTGAATGCTGGCCGGAACGCCGCCGATCCTCATGCTGAGTGGGAAGCTAAAATTGCCCCGCGAGTAAGAGATCGAATAACTAAGGATCTCGCGGCAATCGACCAGAAGCTAGTTCCGCAAGGGGGGAACAAAGTTGGTGGCATCAAGAATTTTCACAGCTTGGCTCCAGCAGCGCAGAAATTTGGGGTTGCGCTTGGTTCGCTCCGGGGGAAGGTAAATCCTGGACACTACGGCCAAGTTGATGAAGCGAGGAATGAATTTGCACAGATCGCGCGCGAGATTACGCGTCGTGCTGGAATCTAGCCGTCACAATCAAACTGGCCCACTACCCACCCGGTCTACCAATTGTGGCAGTTGCGCCATGATACCGCTAATTTTGCCGAGGTTGGGCGCCGCGCGGCGCCCTTGAACCCGAAATGGACACCGGAAGTCAAACCGGAAAGCCGCAATCGCAGCGGCCCCGACCTGGCGCCGCGACGCCGCTGGAAACAATGGCGAATTCATCCGGCTTACGTGGCCGGCGCCGAGGCAGGAGGCTGTGCACTCATCATGCCTCGCTTTTGCGCACGGTTTTGCCGTGTCTCAGCTTCGATGCATCGCGGCCCATTCCCGATCCCGCCTGCCTATTTCCTGGTAGGCCATCCGCGCTTTGGCTCGAAATCGGCTTTGGCGGCGGCGAGCATCTCGCCGCCCAGGCGCAGGCGCATCCCGATATTGGCTATATCGGCTGCGAGGCGTTTTTGAACGGCATCGCCAAGGCCTTGGCACTCATCGAAGCGAGTCAGTTGCGCAATGTCCGCCTCTACAATGGCGACGCACGGGCGGTGATCGAAGCGCTGCCAAGTGAGGCCTTGGACGGCGTCTATCTGATTTATCCCGACCCTTGGCCAAAGCGGCGCCACCACAGGCGCCGGTTCCTGTCCGGCGAAATGCTGGCGCGGCTCGCGCGAGTCATGCGTCCGGGCGCGGAGCTTCGCTTTGCGACCGATATCGACGGAAATGCGGGCTGGAGCTTGGCGCGTGTCTTGCGCTCGCTCGATTTTGTCTGGACGCCTGCTGGCCCCAGGGATTGGCAAACGCCGTGGGACGGATGGACCGGCACGAGATACGAAGTGAAAGCGCTTCGCGGCGGGCGAAAATCTGCCTATCTCACATTCCGTCGCAAATAACGCTCGTTCGCTCAAATCGAACCGGATTGCGTTCCGAAGTGTTCACTTCGCGCGATTACTCTCGCAGTACAGCAGAAAGTAGTTCCGTATACCTGAGCTTTGCATTTATGCTAAGAAATAAAGCTTGACAGGATTGCTTTCCGAGTGTTTAATGTCAGCAATTAGCATTTGTCACGGCATAGGTAGTTGCCTCGTCGAGGAGACGTTGCGTGACCATCGTACTAATCGGGAGCGTCCTGCTGGGGGCGGTTCTTGGGCGGTTTTTTAAGGTTTGGGTTCTAATCCCGGCGAGCGCGTTCGTCCTCGCCGCGGTTCTCGTCAGGTCCGCTGCTGTCGAGCACGGCCTGCTGCGCCCGCTTCTTGAATTCGCCGCGCTGATCACAAGTCTTCAAATCGGCTACGTCTCCGGCCTGCTTTCTCATTCCATTCCTAGCGTGTGGCAGCGCCAAGGAAAATCCTGCCCGCGCGCGTCCTCTGCTCCGCCAATAGCGGCGACACGGGTCTTGTTCGTATGGAGCGACAGGGCGAACTCCTCAAACCGCGTGCGCCTTGCGTCGAGGAAGCGACGAGCGTCGTCCTCGTGCTCGAAGCCGGCCACCAGGTCGTCGGCATAGCGTACGATGATCATGTCGCCGGTGGCCTCGTGCCGTCGCCAGCGCTCGGCCCAGAGATCCAGGACGTAGTGCAGGTAGATATTGGCAAGCAGCGGTGAGGCCACCGATCCTTGCCCCGTTCCCCTGTCACTGACCGTCACGATCCCCTCTTCGAGGATGCCCGCCTTGAGCCATTTCTGGATCAGGCGGATGATGCGCTTGTCGCCGATCCGGTGTTCGACGAAGCGGGTGAGCCATTCCTGGGGCCAGGAGCCACAGGCGCAAAATTTTCCCGCTTTTGCTTGATTTTTGACGAATATCAATAGATAAATACGTCCAGATTTGCTAAGCTTTCTTTATCGCTTTTTTGCCTTTTTGGATAGACGGATTTGCGCCGGCCTAGCGGAATTGTAGCCGCCTTGCCCCTGACCGGCCTGCTGCCGAAGGCGCCGGTTCGCCAGCATCCGGGAGCGGCCCAGGAGTGGCGCCCCGTCACTTTGCCGGCCGGACTAGTGTTTCTCACCGCCTATGGTGTGCGCCCGGCGCTTTTGCTCCTCGCGGCCGTGGAGGCACGCCGGCAAACCATCACGCCGGAGGCCGCCTTGCTCGCGAGCGGGCCGATCGGCGACAGTTTCTATTATCGTTGTCTCGCGCATCGCCTCGGCGCGGCCTTTATCGACGGAGATGTGGCGCTAGGCAACGGCGCGCGCTATCCGCACGCGATCCATGCCGGCCTCGCGCCGCTCGATGACGACGCCGGCCCAGGGTGGCTCGCCGCACCGCGAGGTCGATTGCTCGCCCATCTCTTGGCAAGAGCGCGCGGCGGCGAGCGCTTGGGCGCCCGCCTTGCGATCACGACGCCTTCGCATTTGTCCCGCTTGGTGCGCGCGGGGACGATCGCGTCGATCCTGCGCGAGGCAACCCTCGGCCTCGCCAATCTCGATCCGAGCCTTTCCGCAAAAGCCGGCCCAAGCCAGGCGCAATGCGCCTTTGCCATGACAGCCATCGCGGTCTCCACATTTGCATTCGGCCTAACGCCAGCATTTGCCCTCGCCGGCGTCTCGTTATCTATGACCTGTTTTTTCCTGGCCTCGATCTGGCTTCGTCTGTTCGCCGGGGCGGCGAGCACTGCTTGCGGGCAAGAGCCTTTTCGAGCTCGCGTCGAGGATCGCCGGCTGCCGGTCTATTCGGTCGTGGCCGCGCTGCACCGGGAAGCGCGGATCGTGCCGCAACTCGCCGCCGCGCTCGACGGTATTATGGCGCAGCTGCCACAAGAATTTAGCCGGGCGGTGCCTATCTCTCCAGCATGGCAGAAATTCGCACAGTCACGACGCTTCGCTCAAAGCGAGCGGAAATTATAGCTGCAATTGCGAATTATGAAAAGAGGCTCGCGCAAGCGCGCGCCGATCTTGCACACATAACAGCGGCAATCACGATCTTTGAAGCCTCCGGCGATGTCGAGGAAATCCCGCCCTACGTCGATATTCATCGATGCTTCAAGCGCGGCGAGGCCATCAACTTATGCAAGGAAGCGCTCGCCAGCGGCCCGCTGAACACCCGTCAACTCGCCTTGCGGGTCATGGCCGCAAAGGGCCTAGATACCGGCGACAAGGTACTCGCGAAGGCCGTTGCTGGGCGTCTCATTCACGCGCTTCGCCAGCAATCCCGGCGCGGGCTTATCGATGGGACAGAGAAGCATCTTGGCGCGCGGGTTTGGGCTTTGCCCAGCGATGGTATTTTGGCATAGGGGCGATGCAAAATTGATGGTTGATAACTGTTTAACATTACGTAATTATCGCGATTAGTGATGACATTCATTGCACCGGCTTGGTTACTCGCCGGGAGCGCCTGCCGATCCTCCGCGGCGGGCGCTTTTCTATGAGTTGTCTATGGCCATCGTCCGGCGTGCTGCGGCGTCTGGCAAAGCGCGGGAGGTCGTGAAGTTAGGGACTAGCCGGAATTCTCAATGGGCGCTTGCGCCATCCAAAAACACAATAAGACTATGTGAAAATGTGGATGGCGAGGAAAACTATGACTTTAAATTGCTGGCAATTTCAACCTCAACTGGCGCGACCTCGTGATATCTATCCTTTTGTAATGTCTTAACCTGTTCTTTGAGAAGATATAGCCCGACTTCGGTTTCCGAACTGCCGAGTGGCGACACTTTTGCCAATAGGCTCAGATAGTTCCATAAGGCTACTGGCACCGCCAATTTCAGAATTTTTGTGTGTCCTGTTTTCGGTGGACGTCCCATGACACGCACTCAATACCTGGTACTAAAAAGAGCCTTATAAGGCTCTTTTTAGTCTTGCAATTGGATTCGATTCCAGGCATGTTTTGCGCTACAAAAGAAAAGGCCTCCCGAAAGGGAGGCCTGGGGTGGTACCAGCGGCCCGGATCGAACGGAGCATCTTCAACTTAACAGGTCGCTGCTCTAACCTTTGAGCTACGCTGGCCATTGTTCGTGAACCGCTGACACGGCACACGAAGTTCGCCCCGCCAGATAAGAGGCGGGGCGAATCATTCCAAGCATACAATTTAGATGCGGCGTCAACAAGGAATAGCGTCGCTATTAACGTTATTCACAATTAGTGGATCAAAGACTGCCGCTGCCAATATCCGCAGAAATCCACAGACGGCCCGCGCTTCATCGCCAGTCCTGAAACCATGTGGGCCTGATCGCCATTCGACACGCGGCGATGGTCTTCGCGCCATGACGCCTCTTGCGCGTAGCGAAGCAAATACGGCCCAGCGATATGATGATGATGGCCCTGTTCAGCGCGGCGCATGCGGCTGAAAAATTCTTCCGCCCAATTCGTGCAAGCGCCGTTAAGACTATAGGCTTCCTCATGATTGACGCGCTTCATTTCGTAAGTGGCGTGCAGCGCATCCCAAGAACTACCTTCGTCCGCGTTGATAATCGTTCCCTTGGCGATGCGCGCGCGGATGAATGAAAGGGCCTGCCCTTCGGTGCGGAACACCGCCGGAAGCGAGCGGCCGTTGCGCTCGCGTATGATGACAACGGCCTTGCGCTTGCCGGTTTGGTTGCAAGCGAGACGGCGATCGCGGCGGTTCTCGACATGGTTCGCGGGCTTAACGTAACCGCCAAAATAGCCGCCGTCGATTTCCGCAACCGTGCCCTCGCCTCCAAGCTTGCGACCTTTCATTTCTTCGGCCATGGCCTCGCGAAGCTTATGGAGCAACACGAAAGCGGCCTTATAGGACAAGCCAAGGTCGCGCGAGATTGCCAGCGCACTCTTGCCCTTGACCTCATTGCAAAAGATCGCAGTGGCCGCGAGATAGCCGCGCAGCGGGAGCTTGTGGAACGCAAAGAGCGTCCCGCTTGTAATCGTGAAATCCTCCCGGCAGGCGCGGCAACGGAACCGGAGCAAGCCATTCGGGCGGCGGCACTCATAGGCGTTCAGGCCGCCGCAATGGGAGCAAACCGGCGCGCCGTCAGTCTCAGGCCAGCGGACCTTGCGGAACATCGCCTCGGCTTCCGTATCCGACATGCGGAAAACGCTGGCGAGGCTCAGCGTCTTGGCAGGGCGGGAAAGGAGGAAGTGCTGCGACATGATCGCGTATCCGGTTTCTTAATACCGAATACGATACGCTAATAAATACCGTTGTCAAGACAAAAATCTCATATATGATGCCTTGTGATCGAAAAGAGAGGCATGCTATGGGATTCGCAAAAACGGAACGAGATTGGGCAGAGCGCGTGGCACGCCATCTGAAGGTCGAACTGAAACGCGCCGACGTGACCTACGAGGAATTGGCCGAACGCCTTAAGGCTCACGGATTTTCGGAAACCAAAGCGAGCATATCGAACAAGCTAGCGCGAGCGACAGTGCCCGCATCATTTTTCCTTGCATGCCTAGCGGCGCTGGAGTTGGAGGGTGTAAGACTGGAGGATATTTAACCTCTCTATGTTGCAGAGTTCCAGTTCCGCTATAACAATCGGTGGAACGCGGATATTTGCGGAACAGCGATCAGAGGATGCTGAAAACAATACCATGGCGGATGATGGCCAGGGGATGCTCGCTAGGTGTTCTAGCCGGGTTGCTCGTCGTTGCATTTGAATCGTCAGATTTTCAAGGCGAAATATGCGAATATAATCAGGCAACCAAACACGAAGATTGTACCACCTATAGCCTTTTCCCTTTCTTGCTTATTAAGGTCTTCGATACCCTTAACTATTATGGAGTTGCGATTACAGCTCTTGCCACCGTCTTTATCGGCGTCTTCACACTTACTCTCAAATTGTCTACCGACAACCTGTGGACGGCGGCCAAGGATCAAATTGCCGCTGCTGAAAATGCCGCCAAAATGCAATCCCGCGACATGCAGGCTTCGATCGCCGTCGCGCAGAGCGCAGCCAACGCCGCCAACAAATCCGCAAAAGTTGCCGAAGATGCGTTGACCGTGCTCGAAAAGCCATACGTTTTTATTGATAGAAGGATAGCACTTAGTAAGAGCATCATGGAGATTAAAGATTTTAAAGCACTAAATGCCGATTCTTTGTGCCATATAGGAGTAGAATATTTCATTATTAATCACGGCAGAACACCTGCTATTATAAAAAATCTTACCACAACTATGTTGATTGTCGCTAATATACCAGAACATAGGACAATAACGGGTACACCAGAAATTCCCACCGCCATAGGTATGGCTCAGGGAGTGCCAGATGGGCCGTTGAAGTGTCTCTCTAATGAAGCTGCAACTGTGGTCATTTGCGATGAAATATTGCGAGGTTGTAAATTCTTGTTTTTTTATGGCCAAATCTCTTATAGGGATGTGTTCTCCTATGAATATCTCACTGGCTTTGGCTGGCGTTATTTCGTAAACGCAAATATATGGAACCCAGCAGGAGGCGATGAGTACAATTTCCATATGAATGTAAGTCCGGAGCCAATGAAAAAGGCTCCTTTCCGATTTTGAAAGTCGCTGCTCAACTCTGGATTGTGCGCACCGCGCAGCGGCGCTAAGTGAGCGCCATGCTTTAGGCTTGTGGCGTTTGCGCCATAATACCGGACTATCCGCGCGGCAAGCTCGACATCAAGCTCGTGATCGAGCACGATGATCACGCGACGCGGCTCGCAATCGAGGCCTTGCATCTGCCTGCCACCTACGAGATCGTCGTCGCGCCTGCGGGCTGGCCAAGAACCAAACCTCGCGCGCTAAACATCGCTTTGCCGCTGGTGCGCGGCGAACTCCTTGTCATCTTCGATGCCGAGGACGCTCCTGCCCCGGCCCAATTGCGCGAGGCGGCAGAACGTTTTTTGCGCGCCCCGCGCAAGCTTGCCTGCCTTCAGGCCCGGCTCGCGATCGACAATATCGAGGATTCCTGGCTGACCAGATTGTTCGCGATTGAATACGCGGTGTTGTTCGACGTGTTGAACCCGGGCCTCGCTGGGCTTGGCTTGCCGCTGCCTCTCGGCGGCTCGTCCAACCATTTTCGCACCGAGATTTTGCGCGAGATGTGCGGCTGGGATGCCTGGAATGTGACCGAGGATGCCGATCTTGGTCTTCGCCTCGCCCGTTTCGGCTATGACACCGGTATTTTGCCATCGAGCACGCTGGAAGAGGCACCGGCGCGGATCGATGCATGGCTGAGGCAGCGGCGGCGCTGGTCCAAAGGCTGGATGCAGACCTTCATCACGCTAACCCGCGATCCCCGCCGCCTCGTCGCGGAGCTTGGCGCCGCGAACACATTGGCGCTTGTCCTGACGATGACCACCTTGGTAATTGCGCCGCCGCTCTGGCCATTTTTCACCGCGCTCATGGTCCATGATTTGTGGACCGGCCTGCCGTCGCCCGCCTCCGCTCTTGAACTCATCGAGGTCGTGCTTTGGTTGTCGGCGGCGCTGTTCGGAACAGGGTCGATCCTATGGCTCGCGTTGCTCGGCATGAAGCGGCGCAAACTGCTCGGTCTGTGGCCTTTCCTGCCGTTGCTCCCTTTGTACTATCTGCTGACCTCGGCCGCGGCCTGGTTGGCGCTCTACGATCTTATTTTGCGGCCCTATCATTGGCACAAGACCGAGCATGGTCTCGCCAAAACCTCGTGGCAAGCCGTCCCGGCGCTCGCGGCCAAGGCGCCGGCGGTTAGGGCCGCCCTTCCGTGAGGGGAAGCGGGATCTTTCTTTCGGGCGCGGGAACGACTTTCAAGGGATCGAGGGAGTTTCACCTCTCATGGCAAAGCCCCGGAATTGCACGCCATATGTTAATCCTCGACGCCAGCTCATAATCCGACGAGAGGCCGGACGGGTGCAACGCTGAATTGTCTGGTCTGCGAAGAGGCTGGCTGCCCTAAATCCCAGCCAACGAAGGCCGAGGCTTTTCGGGGGACGTCGAGGAACCAGCATGGCTTTCGGGGCTCCCCTAGCACCCAGCCGGCATACAAGCACGCGATGCCGCTATAACTCGCCTTTCGCCGCGAGGATTTTTTCGCGCAAGGCCCCGGCCATCTCGATTAAGCGGGATTTGTTGGCCGTCCGGCATTCTTCAAGAGCCCCATCGATAGCCAATATCGCATCGGCGAGATGACGCGGCTCGCGATCCTTTTCGAACAGGGCGCGGTAAACGACGGCGAGATTGTGCTGGGTGACGGCCCATTGGTCCGGAACCCGTGCGCGGGTCAATTCCTGCGTGGCTTCGCGATGGGCTTCGACGGCCTTTTCGAGCCGCGCCGTGCCGCTCTCGCGCGCGCCCAGGTCCTTAAGCGCGGTGCCGAGATTGTTCTGGGTCGTTGCCCATTCAAGCGGGCTGCGCGCGCGGGTCAATTCCTGCAAGGCGTCGCGGTAGGCTTCGACCGCCTCCTCGAGCCGCGCCGTGCCGCTCTCCCGCTCGCCAAGCGTTTCGAGCGCGGCGGCGAGACTTATTTGGGTCGTGGCCCAATCGCGCGGCGCGACCTCGCGGGTATATTCCTGTAACGCTTCGCGATAGGCTTCGACCGCCTCCTCGAGCCGCGCCGTGCCCTTCTCCCGCTCGCCGATCATTCGGAGCGTATTGCCGCGATTCATCTGGGCGGCGGCCCAATCGAGCGGCGCGCGCGCGCGGGTATATTCTTCCGCGACCTCGAGAAAGGCGGCAACCGCCTCTTCGAGCCGCGCGGTTCCGCTTTCCCGCTCGCCGAGCCTCGCGAGCGCATTCCCGAGATTCATCTGGGTTGCGGCCCAATCGAGAGGAGCACGCTCGCGGGTCTGTTCTTTCAAAGCTTCGCGATATACTTCGACGGCCTCCTCGAACCGCTCGGTCCCGTCCTCCCGCTCGCCGAGCGTTTCTAGCGCCACGGCAAGATTGGTGTGCACCAAGTCCCGTTGGAGCGGGCTCTTTTGGCGCGGAAGGAGAGCGAGACCACGGCGATAGGAATCGACGGCTTCGATCAGCGCAAGGTTATCTTCAGACTGCATTCCTTGCTGCAAAAGTTCGTCCGCTTGGTTGAACAGCATCTTGGCTTCCTGCCGCATGTCGGGGGCCGCAATGCCCGGGTTCGTGTATTTGCCGGCTAGCAGCCTTGGATCTCCTGGTTGAATTTCGCCACTCCCGAACCGACCGACCGGCGGCTAGCAAGAATCATTGCGCCGGCGATAAAGAACACAATGATCCAACCAACCTAAGACAAGCGAAAAGCCTCGATGCTCTGGTCGCCACTATTTCCGAAGAAATTACCCATGTCGCTTCGCGCCTATTCACGTGTGCGCATGATCTAAGCCAAAATGTCTGCAACTACATTAATATCACGCTTTAAATCCCGCACATCTTTCATTTGTGCATGTCCGCGCCAAACGCAAGGCGGGGTAGTCAAAACGCCAAGACCTCGCCTATTCGGGGAACAGCAACTTTAGTCGCGTGGCCTTGCATCTCCGCGACGAAGTGGCTTGCGTCCTGATCGATTTGGAGAGGGAGGACATCGAAGGTCCCGTAGTGGCAGGGGACAACGGTCTCGAATTTGAAGAAACGCTTGACCGCAAGCGCCGCCGTCCGCCCGCTCATGGTGAAACGGTCGCCGATCGGCACAAGGCCGATCTTGGGCGAATGAATCTCCGCGATCAAACCCATGTCGGAAAACACATCGGTATCGCCCATGTGATAAAGGCAAGGGGCTTCCCTTGGCTTAACGACAACGCCGTTCGCGCTGCCGAGATAGATGGATTTCCCGTTGACAACGGTTCCTGACGAATGCAACGCCTGGGTGAGGCTCACGCTGAACAGGCCGCAATCGATCGTGCCCCCGGTGTTGCCGGGATTGATATTTTCCGCGCCTTGCGCATTCAAATACATACAGATCTCGAAATTCGAGATGACCTGCGCTCCGGTCGTCTTGGCGATCTTGGCGGCATCGCCGATATGATCGTCATGGCCGTGGCTTAGCACGATGTGGGTCGCCCCTGCCGCCGCCTTTGCGGCATCGCCGGTGAATTTAGGGTTGCCGGTGAGGAAAGGGTCGATCAAGATGACCGCCGCGCCAAGCTCGATGCGGAAAGCCGAGTGGCCGAGCCAAATCAGGTTCATGGGGGCTCCTATCAAGCGGGCCGAGAGCATACGCACACACGCCAATGTATACGCTTAGCGCAGTTTCCGATCAAATTGTGTTATACCCGGCGACGGTGAAATAATTTTAGCAATCGGTTGGCACGAAGGCGTCGATCGCGCCTCGTTGGCCTAGAAGCACCGGATTTCGGCCTCGGCCTCAACCCGGTGGAGATCGGCCAGCATGGCCTTCAACTGTTCGCTCGCACGAAACATGGTCCCGATTTGACCGCGCGCCTGATTCATGCTCGCCACGGTTTGCGCCGCCACATAACGGTCGTAGGGCAGCAACGATGCAATGACATCGATCGAACAGGAACAGCGCCGAAGCATCTCGGGGGTTTCGCCATTGGTCTTCATGCAGACGAAGACATAGTCGGCGCGTGCCTCGGTGGGGTAATCGTTGGTGCCCGCCACGGCTAGCGACGCGGCAAGGATCGGAATGCAAGCGCCGGCGATCTTCATTGCTTTCGTCTTTCCTCATTGGACCATGGACGGCAATTTATGTCGGGAACCGGCGCGGAAGATTGAGCGAGAACCTCGTGGCGGCGGTGCCGGCAAAAGCTCCGCTCCAATCATTAACCCTAGATTTCTCTCAGGCCCGAAAGGATCCGCCGCTGCGAACGCTACGGCGTCTGAACCTAGCAAGTATTTGAATGCGCCAAAAGCATATCGATGTAGGCGCGGGGGCTATGGCTGCGCGCGAAATCCTGGGCGCGCTCCGCCGCGCGCGCCGTGCACGCCGGAAGCCGCGACATGAGCCGGGCGATGGCGGCTGCCAACGATGCGATGACGGGACGTCCGGCAGCAACCGATTCGGTAAAAATTGCTGACCCGCCCGCGGCGCCAAAGGCAACCGGATCATAGGGCAACAGCATCACGTCCATCCGGCCGGTGCAGGCGGCGTAATCCTCGCTGGTCAAAACCCCTTCCACGAACCGAACACCCTTCAACGTGCGCAAGGCGCGTTCCGCTTCGATCGTGCGTTGTTCCCAGCCGCTGTGTTGAATCTGGACGCTGAACTCGGCGTCGAGTCCGTCACGCTGGCAAACCGCGATCGTCCTTGGCAACAGGTGAATGCCCTTGTCGCACTTCGAATCGCCGAAGAATCCCACGCGGACCCGGCCTTCCATTGTTCGTTCCGATCCCGAAGCGCCAAGAGGGATCGGCAAAATCCGCGTCTCTATGCCAAATCGCTTGCTATACAAAGTGCGCATCGCTTCGTTTTCCACGGTGAAGAAGAGAGAGCGGCCGATCAGCGGCGCCGCCAGTTTAAAGGCGGCGCGGTAGAATTTTTCTCCATGCGTCGAAACAGTTCCCCACGGCACAAAGCTTGGCGGAAGCATCAACTGGCAGACGACGCGGGGAAGCCGGCCGCGCGGCATCGCGCGCAAAAAGCGAACCAGCCCCAAAATCTGGTTTTGCGTAATCGTCACCACGACGATGAGATTGTCCTTCTGCCAAACGCCCGCTGGCAGCGCTTCGAGATCCCGCTCGAAGGTTTCGTTGAGCATCTTCCGTGTTTGCCATTCAGACCAAATCGAGCTGCTGGCTGGAGCGCCGCGAAAAATTGCCGCGACGGATCGCAGCCGATTTTCGTTCCGGAACATTCCACGCACTCGTAAAGCCAGCGGCTGAAATGCGGGATGGCGCCGAATTCGGCGGCGATCGATGTATCGAGGCCGCTCAAGCCGAAAATGCGGTATCGCAATTTACGCCGCGCCAAGGCGCCGGACACCGTCTTGGCGAGCGTGTAACTATGCCCTGCCTTGTTCACCAATCCGCTGTCGATGAGGATGAGTTCCATTGAGGCTTTCTCCCGCATTCGCACTATGATAGCAATGAGTGCTCGGTCCCAGCCCGTGAAATCGCCGGAAGCTATTCAAAGCGGTGCACGTCAAACACGAAACAAGCGAAACGGAGTTGAATGTGCTATTGGGACAAAGACGTATCCTGGTCACCGGTGGTGCGGGTTTTCTTGGGACCCATCTTTGCCGGCGCCTGCTTGACGATGGCCATGAGGTTCTTTGCGTCGATAATTTCTCCTCGGGAACCCGCCGCAACATCGACGTTCTTCTCGGCAACACACGTTTCGAAGTTCTCCGCCACAACGTGACGTTTCCGCTTTTTGTCGAAGTGGACGAGATTTATAACCTCGCTTGTCCGGCCTCGCCGGTCCATTATCAGTTCGACCCGGTTCAGACGACGAAGACGAGCGTCTCTGGTGCGATCAACATGCTCGGCCTCGCCAAGCGCCTCAAGGTCCGCATCTTGCAAGCCTCCACGTCGGAGGTCTATGGAGATCCCGCCGTCCATCCGCAGACCGAGGACTATTGGGGCAATGTCAATCCGATCGGCAGCAGATCCTGCTACGACGAGGGCAAGCGGTGTGCCGAAACTCTGTTTTTCGACTATCGCCGTCAGCATGGATTGAGCATCAAGGTTGCGCGAATATTCAATACCTATGGCCCCAATATGCGCCCCGACGACGGCCGTGTCGTGTCGAACTTCATCTGCCAGGCCTTGCTTGGAAAAGACATCACTATCTTCGGCGAAGGCCTGCAGACGCGATCCTTCTGCTACGTGACCGATTTGATCGACGGATTGGACCGCATCATGAATTCGCCGGAAGACATCGCCGGACCGATCAACATCGGTAACCCCAACGAATACACGATTCGCGAATTGGCGGACAAGATCCTCGCGATCACCGGCTCGAAATCGGAGATCGTCGTGAGGCCCTTGCCCGAAGACGATCCAAGACAGCGCCAGCCCGATATCGCCCTTGCCGAGAAGCTGCTCGGCTGGCGCCCCACAGTCGAACTGGAAGAGGGTTTACGATACACAA
This sequence comes from Candidatus Methylaffinis lahnbergensis, assembly GCA_002890675.1. GTDB lineage: Bacteria > Pseudomonadota > Alphaproteobacteria > Rhizobiales > Beijerinckiaceae > Methylocapsa > Methylocapsa lahnbergensis. The sequence goes on along the minus strand of PEFW01000051.1, from coordinate 8,683 downwards.
TCGCGTATTTCGAGACGCTTATGCGCGAGCATGGCAAGGGCGCCGCTGGCAGCATGAAACTTCAGCGCTCCGCCGTCCGATGATCAAAGGAACGGCCGGAGGCGGAGGCTAGTTCAGCTTCGCTTTTCCTTCTTGCGGTTGAGGCAGGCCTTCAAGATGACGTGCGGGGCGACCTTGAGCCGCCTCAACAAGTCTAAGAAATTGGATAATCCAAGCGCGGGCGCGAGCGCGCTAGCTTCCATCACAATCTTGCCGGCGAGATAAGAGCGGCAACCTGGGACAGGAGAAGAAAGCCGCGGCCAGGCATCGTCCAAAGCCAACAAAGCATTCATGTAATGGTGGGGAGAGTGCAATTTGCGCAGGAAAAGCTTGGCGTTCGCGATCAGATGATCGATAACCATCTTCCGGCCCAATTGATCGTCGTCGGATGGTCCGCCTCTTTCGTAACTCAACATGAAGTAAAGATGGGGATGTTTGGAAAACACATTCATCCCATGCAGCCGGTAGACCGCAAGCGAGCGGTCGATCAGAACGCTTCCCATCAGCACGCTTATTCCACGAATGAGATAGGCGTCCATACAACTTCGAAGCGCGCCTAATGCTGCGTTGTTCAAGAAAAGCTGAAGTGCGTCCCGTCGGAAGCAACAGCCTGATGTCGGCGCCCACACCCAGGTCCCAACATCGCAAGGCTCCATGAGATGGACCTGATCTTCGAGTGCCGCGTCGGGGCTGCGCAGCGGCCACATTGAAGGCGCGCTTTCATCGACCCGGCGAATGATGCCGGATCTTTTTCCGCGTCCCGATCGCACATATTCGCTCAATCCGTAAATTGTCCCCAGAACCATGCGCGATTGGACGGCCTGAATCATGTCCGCCGAGGAAAAACCGACTGGAATTCGAAGCGACAAATGGACGAAAATATGAGTCTCTATGAAAGCCGGCAGCAGAACGTCATCCGCATCGAGGAAAACGACATATTCTCCGGAGCTTGCCTCGAACCCTTCTTTCGAGGCTATGCTTTGACCGCCATTGTCCCGTCGCCGCAATATGGCTGCGCTTGGATATTGCCTTGAAAGATCGAGGAGGATGCCGCCGCTGTCGTCCGTCGATGCATTATCGACGATAATGCACTCTATATTAGGGTAGTTTTGTGCGAATACTGAATCCGCCGCCTCCCGTAGAAAGCGCCCGTAATTGTAATTAACAATAATCACGCTTACCAAAGGCAAGCTGAACTTGTTAAGCTTTATGTCAGATGTGTTCTGAAAATGAATCTCTGGTTTATCGTCCATTGAAAGCGTCTTTCAAGAGTCCAAACAATCGAAGTTTCTACCTCGAATCAGGGCCAGTCAAGCAATAGCTGAATCCGGTTTGACCGGACGGAAACAGATGAGGGTTGCCTCGGGATAGAGGACGCGGCCTGCTTCCTGCCACAGCGGGGTTGGCTGCGCGCCGCCCGCTTCCCCGGCGAGCCGGCTTTCAACGACGGGGCCAGAATGCGGCTTTACAGTCTCCTCTTCATCGCACGATTACATTCTTGAATTGCCACGGATCTTGCCTGTCGATGTCCTCGGGAAACAGGATTGCGCGGCCTTCGAGCGGAGTCCAATCCGTATAGTGCCCCGTCACTGGGCCAAGGTAGGGGAGCTGCACGTCAAGGCAGCGGCGGTAGTCGAGTTCGTCAGCCTCGACAATGCCCGCTTGCGGATTTTCCAACACCCAAACCATACCCGCAAGCACGGCGGAGGTCACCTGAAGACCCGTCGCATTCTGATAGGGGGCGAGGCGCCGCGTCTCCTCGATCGAAAGCCGCGAGCCGTACCAATAGGCATTCTTCGCATGGCCATAGAGCAAAACGCCGAGTTCGTCGATCCCATCCACAATCTCCTTCTCGTCGAGAATATGGGATTTTTCCTGCGACCGCCATTGGCGCCCCGCCATCTCGTCAAGCGATAGCACGGCATCGTCAGCCGGCCGGTAGGCATAATGGCACGTTGGCCGGTAAACAGTCTCACCCCCCTCGCGCAGGGTGAGGAAATCCGCAATCGAGATCGACTCATTATGGGTGATGAGCCAGCCATGCTGCGCCTTGGCCGCCGGTGTCCAGGACCGTACCCGCGTGCCCGCGCCGGGGCGCAGCAAATAGATCGCGCAATCCGGTCCGAAGGTGTGCCGTTTTGCTTCCACCGGCATATGTTTTTCATGTGTTCCCCAGCCGAGTTCGGCGGGCTGGAGACCCTCCGAAATAAAGCCCTCAACAGACCAGGTATTGACGAAAACGCCGCGCGGCTTCGGCGTCCTCGCGCGCTGGGTATCGCATTCGGCAATGTGGATGCCTTTGACGCCTGTTCTCAGCGCGAGCCGCGCCCAATCGTCGCGCGAAGAGGGCTGCCCGGAATCGATGCCGCAATCGGCCGCGACGTTCAACAGCGCCTGCTTGACGAACCAGGAGACCATGCCCGGATTGGCGCCGCAGCACGAAATCGCCGTGGGGCCACTCCCCAGCGCGCGGCGCAGATCGAGGACTCTTTCGCGCAGGGCATAGTTCGAGCGCTCGGACGCGGTCAGCCGTGTGTCGGTGTAAAATCCAACCCAAGGCTCGGCGACCGTATCGATATAAAGCGCGCCAACCTCATGGCAAAGCCGCATGATCGCGGCCGAGGACACATCGACGGAGAGATTTACGACAAAGGCCTGGCCGGCGCCCCGCGTGAGAAGCGGTTTTAGGAGCGCGGCGAAATCGTCCCGCCTGACTGCCTTCTTTATGAAGGCTATGCCACGCTCGTCGAGAAGGTGGCGGTCCTTATCCTCGGGGTCGATGACCGTAAAGCGCGATTTGTCGAATTTGAAATGACGTTCGATGAGCGGCAGCACGCCACGCCCGATCGAACCAAAGCCGATCATGACAATTGGACCTGTAATCGTGCCGTGCACTGGCCATCGCGACATTGGTCTTTCTCCACTATGGCCGGGTGAATGCCGACCCAGCGGTACAAGAAGGCGCCGCGAGCTTCAAGCCCGCGGCTGCCGGAAAGCCCCGGCATTTGGCAGCAAATTCACCGAGATATTTTGTTCGGCGTACAGAACAATGATGGCTATCAGCGGACGATCTCTTGGCTCTTACGCCTCAGAAATGGCCTGGCGCGAAGACAATCGCCGCGTGAGTGGTGGCAAGCGCTACCTCATAGCCTCATGCTGCTTTGAAGCAGCCGGTATAGTGGCAATGGAACTGATATTGGAAGTGGTGCATATAATTCGCCAGTTCAAAACGAAAAAAACGCTGTCCCACGCCGAACTCCCGCGTTCAAAGCATGAGAACTTAGAAACTGATTGGCGCGGCAGGGGAAGGAGCCTATTTTCCGAGGCGCCCAGGCGGAGTTGAAGCCGTCAGGGCCGGGTCACGCGGAACCGTCGAATTGGAAGAGATTTCCGGCGCAGCGGAGTGCAAATGACTGTTAGAAAATTGGCAATCTTAGGAATCATGGTATTGCTGTTCGCCAGCATTGCCTCGGCTCGAGACGCGGAGGACCACAAGCACCTGCTGCATGAGCTCGGTGGTCCGTTCATCGTCTACCGCAACAATGTGCAGGTGGAGTTGAAACTCTCGGACGACCAGAAGCAAAGATTGCAGGAGAGGCTGCCCGTCACTATCCAGGAAACCACGAAGGTCTTAGAAAATCTCGAAAATCTTCAGGCCAATGAGCGGGAAAAGGTGATTCATTCCCTTCGCCAGAAGTCCGGCGAAAAACTTTGGGCGTTCCTGAATCAGACCCTGACGGCGGAACAGCTCAAGAGGTTCCAGCAACTGGAACTGCAGCATGAAGGACCGGCTGCCCTGGTGGGTCGGCCCGAGATCGTGACAAAACTGCAAATCACGAACGAGGAACGGCATCGGGTCATGGCGATTATTCAGGAATTGCAAAGTAACATCGAACCATTGACAAAAGACGCTCGGTCCGGCGGAAATCCGAAGGAGATCTTGCCAAAAGTGATTAAGATTCGCGAGGATTACGACGAAAAAATCGAGGCAGTCCTGACCGACGCGCAGAGAAAGCTATGGAAGGAGATGCGCGGCAAACCGTTCGATGTTTTCATTGACAATTGAGCGGGTCTTGGTAGGGGACAGGTTTGGTCCGGAGCCAGTGCGCGGCCATGGCGGATTTCGAGCCATCGCCCAGTGCTATTCCTCGAAACCGATGCACACTTTTCAGCGCTCGGAAAAGCCATGGCCCGCGCTTTGCGCATCAAACGGTACATTCGCCATTAGAACGGGATGTCGTCGTCGATGATGTCGGCGGTAGGGCTTGATCTGGCGGCGGGAGCGCGGTCCGGCGCCTGCTCCATCGGCGACGCGCGGCCGAAAGAATTATTGGACGCCTCGAAGGCGCCGCCAGCGTCGCCGCGGCCACGGCTATCCAAAAGGGTCAGCTCGCCGCGAAAACGGGTCAGCACCACCTCCGTCGTCTTGCGCTGATTGCCGTCGCGATCAGCGTATTCACGCGTCTGCAATTGCCCTTCGAGATAGATCTTCGTACCCTTCTTGCAATATTGCTCGGCGATCTTGCCCAAATTCTCGTTGAAGATCACGATATTGTGCCATTCGGTCCGCTCCTTGCGCTCGCCGGATGCTTTGTCGCGCCAGGACTCGGAGGTGGCGAGAGAGAAGCTGACAATGGGATCGCCGGCACCGGTTCGCCGCACCTCAGGATCGCGGCCGAGATTACCGACGAGAATGACCTTGTTGACGCTCCCAGCCATGATTGTCTCCCCTATCGCAAAACAACAAATATACTGCTTACGCCGAACGGCTCCTTTGTCGCATATCCGCAACGCTCTTGGCGCGGCATGCGAGATTAGTTTACGACACTCGAGAGGTTTAAACGCTCTTTAACTTGTTCTACTACCGCAATAGGCCCGCGCAAGCCGCCCGCGCGAAAACGCCCGATTGACGACGGCGCAGACATGCCCTGCTTTCGCTAGCACGGCCGCTGAACCGCTGTCATAAAATAAATTACGATATTTCTTGTTAAACCCCTTTACAACCGCGTCAAGTTATGAGAACAAACAGGCAACATTTAATGAACATAAGGGAACGAAAAAATGAAAAAGCCAGCATCATTGGCACGCAGATTAAGCCGGGTTTCCGCTGAGGAAAAGACTGCGAAACCTATTGAAATCACGGAGATTGTCAAGGGTGCGCAGTGCACCGCCGCCTATATTGCCCAACTGACCGGCGAACTTGCGACCCTCGCCAATGGAGCGCGCTTCGCCAATTTGGCCTTTCTCCTCGCCAGGGCTCAGCTCGAAGCCGAGCTTTCGTCGTGTCAAGGCAAATGAAGACCGCCACGTGTTTTCTTGCGCTCAACACCGCCCGCCCAAATCGCATGCCGCTTTGGCGTCGCTGCCTCGCCAATAGCGCTGGATCGTGCCAAGCGCTCTCTGTAGTCCGAAGTCTTTCATTGTCGTCGGCGTCGGGTCTTGTTCCGCAGGCTGTTGAAGCAGCAAGTCTGAGCGCCACCGGTGTTCATCGCCGGCAAGCTAAAGAGCCGTGTGGCCGCCGGGCCGCAGATCATGTTCGGGGCCAGACCTTATCAGCACCGGCCTCGCCAATCGGGCCGAGAATCTTTTACGCACGGCCAGGCCGCCAACGGCTTCATCCACCGTCGCGATCACGATGACTGGATAATCGCGCCTGCAGCTGGTCATGGCGCAACCCATCGCGTTCGCTCATTCCATGGACGCCAACACGCCAAATCGCCGATGTTGGGCCAAGCCGCTAATTTTGCAACATCGCTGCTCGTTACGACAATCTCGCCGTTCATGTCGAGGCCGCGGTATTCTAGGCCGCAATCGCCGTTTATCGGACTATAGGTCTTGAGCCTTGGGCGTGACATGAAAAAAATCTCGCGCTATTTTATTCCATCGCGAAGCCAACCAATTTGCATGGACGCAGGCGGATCCGATGGTAGCGGGACCGGAGATCGAACTCAAGTTCTTGTTCGCAGAGAGCGACGTAACCAAAGTCAAGGCCCTGGTTGCGGCTGTTTCCGGTGCAGGGCAGGAGACCCATCAGCACCTTCGCACGATCTATTTCGATACGCCAAATCAAGACCTTTGGAACCACGGGTTCGCTGTGCGGGTCCGGGCGACCGGGGAAAGCCATGTTCAGACCGTCAAGCGGATTGCGTTCTCACGCATCGAAAGGGACGAATGGGAAGCGCAAACCGGCCGGCCCGAGTTCGATCTGGAGCTGATCAAAAATACCCCCCTCGCGCGTCTTGCCGGCAAACCTTCCATTCGCCGCGCACTGAGACCTGCCTTCGAAGTGGATGTTGAACGCACGTCCTTCATGCTCGAAACCGGCGCCGGCCGGATCGAGGCCTCCTTCGACGAAGGCGCGATTGATGCGAACGGTGAAAAGCTTGGCGTGCGCGAGCTGGAACTCGAATTGAAAATCGGCGACCGGTCCGCCTTGTTCAGCCTTGCCCGCGCCTTTGTCGCGCAGGCGCCGCTCCATCCAAGCCTTATAAGCAAAGCCGCGGTCATCTACTTGCCAGGGGAGCCTGGGGCTACGCGGCGAAAAATTCAAAGCCGCGCGTCGCCAAGGACATGACTTGCCGGCGGCATTCCAGGAAATCTGTCAGACCTGTCTGCACGACTTTCAATTGAATCTGCTGGGGTTGGAGAAGTCCGACAATATCGAGGCATTTCACCAAGGACGCATCGCGATTAGACGCCTTCGCGCGGCCATGGCGTTTTTTAAACCCATGGTCTTCGATAGTGCATATCGAAGACTTCGCGACGAACTGAAGTGGCTGGCGGGGTTGTTTGGCGCGGTGCGGGACATGGATGTCCTGCGGGGGAACTTGCCGCCGCCGGCCCCTGAGGATCAAGCGAGCATGCGGGCGAGAGAGCTCGCCGGCGATTGCGAAGCCAAGCGTCTTCGCGCGCATCAGGCTGTCGTCGAAGCCTTGGATGGCGAACGCGCGCGGATCTTGCAGCTCGATCTCGCGGTGTGGATCGAAGACGGAAGATGGCAAAAGCAGTCCTCCGGCATCGTTGAAAATCCAATACCAGGGTACGCCGGTGCCCGCCTGGGAAAACGCTACGAAAAACTGGTGAAACTAGGCGCGGACCTCGCAAGGCTTGCTTCCGGCGCCCGCCACCAAATTCGCATAGAGGCAAAAAAGCTGCGCTACATGGCGGAATTCGTCGGCGATGTTCCAGGTGTCGCCAAGGATCGTAAGCGCTTAAAAGAACTCATCGACTGCTGCGAAAAGCTTCAGGCGGCCCTCGGCGCGATCCGTGACGAAGAGGCTATGGTCGAATTCATGGAAAACGCGGTTAGGGTGGGCGCCGATGCCGCCAATGGCCTGACGAAGACAGCAATTTTGCCGGCCGGTCCGCCCCCGCGACCGAACGGCGGGATAGCGAAGGAACTGCAAAAGGCGGTCCGCTCCTATTCGAAATTGGCCGCGATCAAAGCGTTTTGAGGCCATGGTGAAGCATTTCAAATCAAGCCCGCGCCAAGGATGCCAGATGTCGATGAGAGCAAATGCCTCCCGGCAATTTAATGGTCTCCTGTTTCTGAGCGGATGCGCAACTGCCACCTCGGCGACAAGCCAGGCCGTGTCGGCCGCGGCTGTCGAAGTGACGTTCATATAACGGTAGAATACTCCACTGCCTTCCCCTCCCGTGGAGCGCGCAGATGGGCCATGCCAGAGGCGCATGGCGGCCCTTTTGAGCGTTCTTCCCCCTGACTGCTCCGCGCCGAGGCTTCGGCCGTCGTCTTTATGTCCCCTTTATTTCCCGCGCCGCATGTCCCTCTCGAATTTTTATGCAGCCATCAGTACATCAGCGGCGTGCCTCAAAGCAAACTGCTGCTTGAGCAGCACTGGGTTCAAAAAATCTTGAGCAATCAATGACACAAATCCAACCTTTGGAGCCTCCACAACCTTGCGATGCTCTTCCGCGAAGTTTGCAAGGAGGGCCTCTCTTTCTCATCGGCAAAGATAGTTGCGGCCATTGGGTAGCGCGGGATCAGGCAGGATTATGCGGCGGACTCTTTGTTGGCCGCTCCGAAGCAATCCGCTTCGCCATGCACGAAAATGGCTGCCCCTCCTGGGCCGTCATCATGGTGCCCGGCGTTCTTGAGTTAATGGACAATCTCCCGTTGAAAAACGCAGCCTAGTGGCACTTGCGAAAGCAACGGTCAGCAGAATTTAGAGATAGACTGTGCGTATCACATCGAGCAGCGCCGTCGAGGGCCGCCGGATCGTTTACGAGATCGGTAAGATCAAGGCCTCCTCGGCTTGGCACGCCGCAAATCGCGTCCCGTTGCAAACCAATTGGCGCGAGGCCGTTTTGGACGAGCTCGTCCAAAAAGCGGAAGACGTCGACGCGGATGCCATCATCGCTCTCGATTATGAGACTAGCGATGTCATCCGGGATAGTGAAACAGGGTTACAACTGAAACGCGTCGCCGCCACCGGGATAGCCGTTAAGCTCTCGTGCGCGGCTTAAGGGATCACCGCAATGCGCCGCGTGTCTCATTCGCCAGTAACTCGATCCGTAATTTGCCGCCGGCGCTCGCGGCTGGCCGCTTTGGCGATGCTCGGCCTCGTCGCAGTCTCCTTTGCCGTTAACGGTCGCGCGCCGGGCGGCGTTAACCTGCGGCCTAAAG
>PEFW01000050.1 GCA_002890675.1 Candidatus Methylaffinis lahnbergensis | reverse complement strand
TGGATATGCTCTGCTCGGCCGGGCATGGGTCTCCGCTGACCGGAATGGTCCCGATGTACATGCTGATGAGCGCCTTCCATTTGGCGCCTTGGCTGAAGCTGGTCTCCAGCCGACGAAGCGGTGCCCGCCGGTCTTCATATTGGTAAGTTGAGAGTTCGAGTACTGGTCAGCCCCGCGCCAACGCAATAGGACGCCCGGAAACCGGACGTGCCCATTCAAAGTGGCCATTGAAAAATGGCACATAAGGGTGGTACACACGGTTGAGACAGGCGGCTATGAACCTATTGATATTGCTGCATTTATGGCTTGACGGGGACAGTCCTCTCCTGGGCACCAAATTGTTGTTCGCTAACGTTGAAATCGTACAGACTAGCTGTTACTGGCGATTTTCCACCCGTGCGACTAGGCAATGATGTCCGGCGTAAGCTGATCTTCGAGAAATGCCAGACGGTCGCGCAACGCGAGTTTTCGCTTTTTGAGCCTCTGGATTTGCAGGCGGTCGCCGGCACTAAGATGGAGCAATGCCTCGATCGCGGCATCGAGGTCGCGATGCTCCTGACTCAGACGCTCGAATTCGGCCAACAATAAAGCACGGTCATCCTCGCTTAATTTTTTTGCCATGATCCGCGTTTTCTCCAGATTGCCTTAGCAATTTAGCTTTTATTTTAACTTAATGGCAAGCCGGCTAAAGAACGCACTCGCGAAATCGAACCTGCTCTTGGGATTACGTGATTTTCGCACGATTTGACGCAAACCCAAGCCTATTATTCAGTTCGTAAATAAACGCACGTTTTTCTTGACGCGGGGGTGGCGCATGAGTCTCTTGGGGCAAGAGAAAAGGTGACCCGCAGGAAGGCGAAAGCCCCAAGGTGGACGCTTAGATTTGTGCGGAGCGGACCGCGATATAGAGATGGCAGGCGCAATGCCGGTTGGGACACCCCGAAAGCTAAGCCTGTTCCTGGTCGTTCCCCAAACGCGATGGCCGGGCCTTAAATGCCCGCGAGATCGCGAATTATCAGAAACACTGCGTCAAGCGCCTGCGCCGCAACTGCGGCGGGTGACCGCCATCCGCTTCTTCGGCGAGTTCGGGAGGTGGCTCCGACGGCGCGCACGTGGCAATGCGAGGTGCAATGCCTCGGCGATGAACGCGGCCTATCGATCGAGGTCCACCGCTCGCCGCCCGGAACGAGCAAGCGGAACAAGATCGAGCCTCGTCTCGTTCATCAGTCTGTCTCGTGCATCCGCCAGAATTGGCCCGCCAAGCCTTTGATCGGCCACGGCGCGCGTCGATCCGACCGCCGCCACCCAACCGGCCGCGGGTCGAAAGGGCACGGCGAAGGCACCGAAAACTAATATCCCGAAGGCAGCGTTGATCCCCGACGCCGGGAGGGCCGGCATTGACCTCCAACGGGCGGACCTTACATGGCGAATGGAATGACCCAATCGCTTCCTCAACCGCCATAACCAAGTGGCCATGTCCTGACAAAGCCTTGGAGCTGAAACCGGGTTCGCGCGCTCCGGCCGTTGAAAGGTAGACCATGCACGTCGTGATGCTGCTTTATCCCCGGTTCCAGCAGCTCGATCTCACCGGGCCATTCGAGGTATTTGCAAGGTTCGAGGAATTGAACCTTCATCTCGTCTGGAAAACGCTCGATCCCGTCATCGATGTGAATGGCCTGCGAATCCTGCCTACTGACACTCTCGCCGGCAGCCCGCAGGCGGACATTATTTTCGTCCCCGGCGGACCCGGCCAAATCTCGCTCATGGAAGATAAAGAGGTTCTCTCCTTTTTGCGGCGGCAGGCGAGCTACGCCCGCTATGTGACCTCGGTTTGCACTGGATCTCTTGTTCTGGCCGCCGCCGGGCTCCTCACCGGTTATCGAGCCACCTGCCATTGGCTTTCGCTCAATCAGCTCGCCTATTTCGGCGCGGTGCCTGTGAGCGAGCGCGTCGTGATCGATCGCGACCGGATCACGGGCGCGGGCGTGACCTCGGGCATCGACTTTGCCTTGACCCTGGCGGCCTGCCTCTTCGGCGAGGAACGCACAAAACGCGCGCAGCTTGCCATGGAATATGATCCAAAACCGCCTTTTGTTGGGGGAACGCCCGCGAGCGCCGGTCCGGAGCTCGCCGCCAGCCTGCGCGCGGCGAATGCGGCATTTCAGAAAGACCGCGAGGCGGTCGCGCGACGTGCCGCCGCTGCTTTGCAAATTGTTTGAGACCGGCGCCTCAAGGCGATCGGGCGACGCGGACCGCCGCCCCGTATGGACATTACCTTGGGTAAGCCGCACGGCTTGCTGGACGCCGTTTTTCCGTTCTCGCGGAGGAGCCGAAATGGACGCGCCTTTGCGGGCCTCCGGCGTTTTCCCGCCGGCCCTTTTTAGCCAGAAACAGAGGAATGCTTAACCCATCGGCGCTCGCAACCGCCTTGGCCCTTGGGCCGGTCCCGGTTTCCTGGCACTGATAATGCTTGCTTCCGCTGGGGCGGCGGTTTTGCGACGCCGGCCGCGCGGACGTTCCGACTCTCCGCGGCGGTGGTGGCGGAGCCCCGCGCCGGTCGAGCATCGGCAATTGCAGGCGGGTCAGTTTTTCGATGTTGCGCAACAGCGCCCGCTCGGCGCCGTCGCAGAGAGAAATCGCGATGCCCGCGGCGCCGGCCCGCGCGGTGCGGCCGATCCGGTGAACATAGGCCTCCGCCACTTCGGGAAGCTCGAAATTGACGACATGCGTGACGCCGTCGATGTCGATGCCGCGCGCCGCGATGTCGGTTGCGACGAGGGCGCGGACGCGGCCGGCGCGAAACGCTTCGAGCGAACGTTCCCGCTGGCTCTGGCTCTTGTTGCCGTGGATCGCGCAAGCCGCGATCCCGCTATGATCGAGATACTGAGTGACCTTGTCGGCGCCGCGCTTCGTCCTTGTGAAAACGAGCGTCCGGGTCATTCGCGCATCGCCGAAAAGCTCGACGAGAAAATCGCGCTTGCGGCTTGTTTCAACGAGCATGACCTGGTGGTTGACGCGGTCGGCGGGTTTTGCCACCGGAGTCACCGACACCTCGACTGGATCGACGAGAAGTTCGCCCGCGAGCGTGGCGATTTCGCTTGGCATCGTCGCCGAGAAAAACAGGTTCTGCCGGCGTTTTGGAAGGGTGCCGATGATCCGCCGGATGGCCTTGACGAAACCTAGGTCGAGCATGCGATCGGCTTCGTCGAGGACGAAGAATTCGGTGTCGCCGAGACGCGCCGCGCGGGCATCGAGGTGATCCTCGAGGCGGCCTGGGGTCGCGACCAGAACGTCAAGGCCGCGCGCGAGCGCCTTGATCTGCGCGCCATGCGGCACGCCGCCAAAGACGGCGGCGATCGACAGGGGAAGGCCAGCGCCAAGGCACCGGAAGCTCTCGGCGATCTGGCTCGCCAATTCGCGCGTCGGGCTCAAAACCAGCACGCGGCAGCCATGGCGCGGCGCGGCGCGCCTATTTGTTGCAAGATAATGGAGGATGGGAAGGGCGAAGGCCGCCGTTTTGCCGGTTCCGGTCTGGGCTATCCCGATGAGGTCGTGGCCCCCCAAGATGGGTGGAATTGCTTGAGCCTGGATTGGCGTTGGATGCGCGTAACCTTGCTTTGTCAGAGCATGCAGAAGCGGCGCGGCAAGGCCGAGCCGGGAGAAATCAGTCAATTGTTGGTCTTTCTTTGAGCCGGGGCGCGAGCCGGGAAATCCGGCGCGGCGGCAACGGAATTTTTGAGGCGACGCCCCGCGCTGGGCGATCGAAGGAAAACGGATTGCACGGAAGGCAAGGAGACCCTTGCGGGTTCGCCACGCGGCCAAATCGGCAACGTCCACATTAAAGCAGACAATTTTACATGGTGCCGTTGACGCCGGAAGTCAAGCGAAATGCTCCGTGGGAGCATGATCGGCGGCAAGCAGATCGCCGGTTCGCTGATCGTATAAAAATAAAACTTTTGCGCATTTGCAAGCGAGGTTAACGCGAGGCTGATCACGTCAGGCGGCGGCTCCCCAGGCCAACAAGGTAAAAATCGCGCGTCCCGGAACAACAAAACGTAACGGTCTTCTGGCATGGTCTCTTGAAACGAGGGGAAGAGGTCGCAATGTCAACGCCGCAAAATCGAACGATGGAAAACCCGGCGCGAGAGCCCCAAAATGAAGTGCGCAAGCGAGTTCTCAAGAAAGCGCAGATTGTCTTCAAAGGTCGCGGGGCGGCGATCGATTGTGTGGTCCTCAACCTGGCGGACCGAAGCGCCTGCCTCAAAGTGGAAAGTCCCATCGGAATTCCGGACTCTTTTGATCTAGTGCTTGACCACGCAACCGTCGGCAATTGCCGCGTGACTTGGCGGAAAGCCACGCAAATCGGTGTTGAGTTCGTACACTCAACTAGCGTGGATAACCATTTGGCGTTAAGGGCCGCGCGCGAGGCGGAGCGGCTCCAGCGCAGCGCGGACCATTTGGCGCGCGCTCAGCGGATCGCCCATACCGGCAGCATCGAACAGGATTTGCGAACTGGCGTCATCGAATGGTCCGGCGAAACCTACCGGATCTTCGGTCTCGATCCGAATCTGCCTGCGCCCGCCGGAAAAGCCTTCCTCGATCTCATTCATCCCGATGATCGCGCCGCGTGTGAAACGGAGGCGCTCGCTCACCAAGCCGCGTCCGCGGGCCGGCTTTCCGACATGCCGCGCGTTGCCCTCCCCTTTCGCATCGTCCAGCCCGGCGGCGCGGTGAGACGGGTTCATCACGAATCCGAATTGGTTTTGGATCAACATGGCGCGGCGGTCCGCTGGATCGGGACATACAGGGACGTGACCGAGGCTTATGAGGCGGAATCGCGCATCGCCCATATGGCGCATCACGACGCGCTGACCGATTTGCCCAACCGGGTGTTGTTTCACGAGCGCCTGGACGAAGCGCTCTTGCGCGTGCGCCGGTACGAGGAAAAGCTTGCCGTTCTTTATCTCGATCTCGATAAGTTCAAGACCGTCAACGACACCTTGGGCCACGCCGCCGGCGACAAGGTTTTGGTGGCGGCAGCGGAGCGTCTCCGCAAATGCGTGCGCGAGTGCGACATGGCCGCCCGCTTTGGCGGCGACGAATTCGCGGTCCTGCAATTGAGGCTCGCCGGACCGCATGAGGCGGGTGTCTTGGCCGAACGCATCGTGACGCTCTTGAGCGAGCCTTATGATATCGATGGTCAACTGGTCGAGATCGGAGCCAGCGCCGGCATCGCACTTGTGCCAGCCGATGGCGAGAGCGCCGAGCAGCTTCTGGGGAATGCCGACCTGGCGCTCTACCGGGCCAAGGAGGAGGGCCGGCGCACCTTCCGCTTTTTCGAATCCGGCATGGGCGTCCGCTTAACCACCGCGCGCCGGAACTCGATTCGCGCAACGCGCTCGCAGCCGGCGAATTCGGTTAACGCGAGGCTGATCGCGCGGGGCGGCGGCTCATCCGGCCAACAAGGTTAAAATCGCGCGTCTCGACACCAAAACGAAACGTTCTTCTGGCATAGTGTCGCGAATCGACTGGAAGAAGTCGCAATGCCAGCGCCGCAAAATCGAACTATGGAAGAGCCTACGCAAGAGCGCCGAAACGTAGAGCGCCACCGCGTTTTCAAGGGAGCGCACATTTCGTTCAAGGGCCACTGGGCGATAATCAAATGCACGGTCCGCAACTTCTCGGACGGAAGCGCCTGCCTCAAAGTGGAAAGTCCCATCGGAATTCCGGATTCATTTGAACTTATGCTTGACCACGCCGCGTGGCCTGGCGGAAAGCCACGCAAATCGGCGTTAGCCCAACCGGATTTTCCTGCAAACGGCAAGTGTCGTTAATTCGGGTTCGAGCCGTGGACAGGGCCAGCCGGCAGCTCAATTGGCCAACACCGTAAAACTTGCGCATTCCCAAACGGCAAAAAGCAACCGCCGTGTGAGACATTTGCGGCGAGATCAGGCGAGAAGCGCCGGATGCCCGCTCGCTCGCTCCATTTTCTAAACAATTATCCTAATCCGGCGCAGGCGGCGCCGAAATCACGATCCGAACCCGGAAGGATGCACGATGCTGCACGTATATAGTTGTCTTACCGAACAACATGATGTCCGGCTCGTCTTCCTCGCCATATTGATTTGCACTGCCGCTTGCTCGACATCCATGAAACTTTTTAGTCGCGCCAACACGGAGAAGGACCGGGCGCTTTCATGGTTGTTCGTGGCGGCCGCGGTATTCGGCGCGGGCGTTTGGGCGACCCAAATCATTGAGGAGTTGGCCTATAAGCCGGGTTTTCCGATAAGCTACGATGCCGGTTTGACCGTAGTTTCGTTGTTGGCCGCGATAGGTACCGCCTGGCTCGGGATGTTTGTCGCGCACCGGTACGCGGCTCTGGCGCGAGGCGGAGCGGCTCCGGCGCAGCGAGGACCATTTGGCGCGCGCTCAGCGGACCGCCCATACCGGCAGCATCGAACAGGATTTGCGAACTGGCGTCATCGAATGGTCCGGCGAAACCTACCGGGTCTTCGGTCTCGATCCGAATCTGCCCGCACCCACGGGGGAAGCGTTCCTCGCTCTCTTTCATCCCGACGATCGCGCCGCGTGTGAAACGCAGGGACCCGCTCACCAAGCCGCCGCCGGAGGCCAGCTTTCTGACAAGCCGCGCGTTGACCTCCCCTTTCGCATCGTCCAGCCGGGCGGCGCGGTGAGACGGGTTCATCACGAATCCGAATTGGTTTTGGATCAACATGGCGCGGCGGTCCGCTGGATCGGGACATACAAGGACGTGACCGAGGCTTATGAGGCGGAAGAATCGTTCAAATTGGTCTTCGAGGGCAATCCCGTTCCGATGTGGCTCTTCGACCCCGAGACCCTGAAATTTTTGGCCGTGAACGACGCGGTGATCGCGCATTACGGTTATGATAAGGAGTCTTTACTAGCCTTGACCTTGCTCGACATACTGCCGCAGAAGGACAGGGACAACGTCAAAAACGCGATTCGAAACACACCACAGTTGAGCGGAGGCGATCCCAGCCATGTTTGGCAACATGTCAAGGCGGATGGGACGGCAATCGACGTCCTCACTTATTGGCGCCACACCACCTTTTGTGGCCGGCCCGCGCAGCTTGTCGCGATCGTGGACGTGACGGCGAAGCGCGCCGCCGAAGCACGCATAACCCATATGGCGCATCACGACGCGCTGACCGGTTTGCCAAACCGGGTGTTGTTTCACGATCACCTGGAGCACGCGCTTCTGGGCGTGCGCCGGTATAATGACACGCTTGCCGTTCTTTATCTCGATCTCGATCACTTCAAGAACGTCAACGACGGCTTGGGGCACCCTGCCGGCGACAAGCTTTTGCAGGCGGCGGCGGAGCGTCTCCGCAAATGCTTGCGCGACTGCGACATGGCCGCCCGCTTTGGCGGCGACGAATTCGCGGTCCTGCAAATCGGGCTCGCCGGACCGCAAGAGGCGGGCACCTTGTCCGATCGCATCGTGACGCTCTTGAGCGAGCCTTACGATATCGATGGTCAACTGGTCGAGATCGGAGCCAGCGTCGGCATCGCGCTCGCGCCAATCGATGGCGAGACCGCCGAGCAACTTCTGGCGAACGCCGACATAGCTCTCTATCAGGCCAAGGAAGACGGCCGGCGCACCTTCCGCTTTTTTCAACCCGGCATGGGCGTCAGCCTTCGAGCTCACCGCGCGCTGGAACTCGATTTGCGCAGTGCGCTCGGGGCCGGCGAATTAGAGGTCTATTATCAGCCTCTCGTCACGCTTGCGACCGGCGTCATTTCCGGCTTCGAGGCGCTGCTTCGCTGGCACCATCCCATGCGTGGCATGGTGTCTCCGTCGGAGTTCATTCCGCTTGCCGAGGAGACCGGCCTGATCGTCCCGATCGGCGAATGGGTGCTGCGTCAAGCTTGCGCCGAAGCGGCGGCATGGCCGGACGATTTGAAAGTCGCGGTGAATCTTTCGCCGGTTCAGTTCAAGAAAGGCAACTTGCCGCAAGTGGTTTTCGCGACGCTGGCGAGCGCGGGACTGCCGGCGGGGCGGCTTGAACTCGAGATCACGGAATCCGTTTTTCTGGCGGAAAGCAAAACCAACCTCGCCACCTTGCACAGCTTGCGCGCGCTCGGCGTCACCATTGCGATGGATGATTTCGGCACCGGCTATTCCGGCCTGAGCTATCTGCGCGCCTTTCCCTTCGACAAGATCAAGATCGACCGGTCCTTCATTTCGGAGCTTGGGGAGAGCGGGGATTGCATGGCGATTATGCAGGCGATCACCACTCTTGGATGGAGCCTCGGCATTCCCACGCTGGCGGAAGGCGTCGAGACGAAAAAGCAACTCGCCTGGGTGCGTGCAGCCGGCTGCACGGAAATGCAGGGCTATTTGTTCAGCCGGCCGGTTCCCGCGCGCGAAATCGCCGGATTGCTGAGTCCCCCTCGCGTCGGCCGGCAGGCCGATCAATATCTTCTCACCGCCTAGCGCGGACCTTTTAGAAAATGTCCAGAAAAAGTTGGTGACGGCGGTATGAGGTGAGGCGGCGTATCCGTCTCCGAAGCGGGCGAAGTTCGTCACCTCCATGGTGATCTCAAAAGTAGTCGCCGCTCCCACCCGCACAGGCAGCCCCGCACCTATTCCCCAGAGTACCGGTCAAGCAAGCCGCGGGCATTTCCCCTCCCAAGCTTGTAGCAAGCGCGAAAGGCGCGTCCATCGCGCAAAATAAGGCAGGCATGGGCTGGACAATAGGAATCCCGGCCACTAGTGCAGGTGCTTCGTTCAGAATTTCTGCGACAGTCCGGCGAAAAAACCTCGCCGCGGCCCGTATTGCGGCGCGAACACGCCGATGCCGGTTCCGCTCCTGAGCTGGTAGAGCGTGTCGAGGACGTTCACCACGTCGAAGCGCAGCGTGAGAGGCTTCATGTCCCAGCCTTGGAACTCGTGGGTAACTCCGACATTGAACTGCGCATAAGGCTGTTCGTGGTCGGTGTTGGCGTCGCCCATGCGCAGACCGCTGCCAACGAACATGTCAGCGCTGAACCGCGTGCCGTTCCAGAGGTAGGACATGCCCGCGGAGCCAGTCAAAAATTGGCAGTGATCCGTGTAGATGAAATGACTTTGGATGTACTGGAACTCCGTCAATCCTCCGAGATCGGCGAGCGGCGTGACGTTATCGAAAAGATATTGGTTCGACACCACATCTGTGGCTCTCTGCTGGGCCGCGGAGAAGTTCCCATAGGCCCGGAAATTGCCGCTGGTGAAATTCGCTTTCAGCTCAATGCCTTCATTATTACCCTTCGCATAATTGAACGCGCTCAAGACCAGCGCCTGCCCGAAATTTCCATTGTCGATCAGGTCGTTCGCGATCTTGTAATAGGCGTCGACTCCCAGTTCGAGAGTGCCGCAGTCGCGCTCCCCCTCGATCGGTTTGGTGAACATGAGCGGCGCCAGCGAGCTGCATCCCAACGGTATCTTCTGGTCCACGCCGGCATCGAAATAATGCGATCGCTCCGGCCTCACCGGGTCATCGAGAAACTGCGTAGGCGCGCCCGTCGTATTCCGGAACAAGGCGATATCGGCCGGCGCGGCCTCGACGAGCACCGGCGGCGTGAAGTAGCGCGCGTAGCCGGCATGCCACGTCATGTTCTCGGAGGGCTTATAGGTGAAACTGATGCGCGGGCTCAACTGATCGGAGGCGACAAATTGGTACATCTGGTCGAAGCGCAGGCCGGCATTCATCGTGAGTTGGTCGGTGATTTTCCACTCGTTCTCAGCATAGACCCCCATGAGCAAGCCGAGCTTGGAGGTTGAATCGAGTATTCCCTCAGGCGCTCCGTTATCGAAGCCGTCGCAAACGGTGCATGGCTCGACGGTAGAGAAATTGGTTACCGCTGCTTTTTCGAAGCTGACCGTGAAGCCGGCGCGAACTGTATTGGCCGGGTTGACCTGGAACGAACCGTCGCCCTGGAAGCCGTTGGTGTAGGAGGTGCGGGTTATGTGCGACGCAATGCCGTTCAACAGCAGGTCGCCGGCGACATCGGGATTGAACTGCAACGCATTGTAGCGGGTGAAATAGGAAAGCTGCCCGTCGAAGCCGGGCACCGATTTCTGCAGCGCCAGCACTACATAATGGGTGACCTCGGTCTGGGTCTCGTTCAGCTGCGATGAATTGAAATTGGAGATTCCGAACGCGGTGGCTACTGGCGGATTTCCCATCTGCCCAACCGGCTGGTCGGGTACGTCTGGAATCTGAAACGCGTTGATCGCGGTTCCCATGATAAGGCTCAGGCGGGTGCTGTTGTCGATGAACCCCGACATGTAGCCGAAGCCTTTTTCCTGCTGGGAGAAATCATGTATGGGATTCACGCTGGGCGTCGGGCTTTCGATCCCCTCCAAGGTCTGAAAATAGCGTCCGGTGAAGTAGTACTGGACGCCTGCGAAGCAGTCCTGTTTGGGCATCCCTGAAGTGGGCGTCTCCGATCCGCAGTTACCTCCGAACGTGCCGCCATATTCGAGGAGAGGCGCGAAGGTTCCGCGGCTCCCGACGTAAGGGCTAATGCTGCCAGTGTTGTTGAAGACATCCGTCCGTGTTGTAATGTCGACGAGGCCGACCGTGCGGAGTCCAAAAGTTGCTGGCAGCGCGCCAGTCACGAGAGAGATACTGCCGATCAGGTTGGTTTCCAAAATACTCCCAAAACCGGTGACGCCGTCGGGGAGCATGACGCCATTGATCCGGAATTGCACGTTGGCGTGATCGTTGCGGACATGGAGCAGGCCGCTCGCCGCGGAATCCTGCGAGACCCCGGGTGCCTCCGCAGCACTTTCTCGACCGGCTGGTTGACGCCTGGGGCAATGACTGGATGTCGTCGTGGCTGAATTCGAAGGAAGTGGTGCCGATGGTTGTGTACAAATTGCTGCGCAAGGCATCGAAGGTCTTGGCTTTTTCCGTCAGCTGACGTGCCGCGGCGGCATCCGGCGTCTCGGTGGGCGTCGTCGTCGGTTGCTGTTTGGGGGCTTCAACATTGACGGTCGGCAACTCAATAGCCGTTTGCGCGGAGCCCATTCCTCCGAGACAATAGAGCGATGCGAGAGCCGAACTGCTCATAAGAAGCACGCGGCCGGCACGGCTGGACATCCTAACCCCCATCTCACGTGGTCTTGCGGTGACGACCCAGATGAAGATCACGGGGTTCCGCCTCGGCGCCCTACTGTAATATTATATCGTTACAGTCCGGAGCGCGGCTGTCAAGAATGGGCTGTCACGCTCGCAGTCTGCGGTTCTGATTCTCGATGAGGTATAACCGCAAAGTCACAGAGGTCCCGCTCGTTGGTTCCTATCCTGCGGCTCTGGGGTGTTGTGGCATTCATCCTGCGGGATCGGGCAAGAGACGGAGCTTCGCCTCGATGTTTTGAATAGCGGCGACCCGGTCTACGAAATCCGCAACGGCACGGGAGTTGGCATCGGCGCGCCGCAATTTGGCATTCGCCACGCGATTCTCGCAGGGTTAACCCAGCGGTTTTGATCGAGAGGCGGTCGTCGAATCCCCACGCCGGAGCTGGCGCGGAAAATCCGTCCGGAAGGTCGCGGCCTCAAAGGGGCCGATGGCGCGGTTCAGAACCTTGCGCCACGGCGCCGCAAGGGCCGCCGGCCGATAGCAGGGGCCACGCTGGAAAATTCGCCGCGCCCCTCGGCTAAGGCGTCATGCGGCGGGCTTCCGCGAGATGATCGAAGCGCCGGCGAATGTGGCCAAGCCCCATCGTGTCGGACCGCAGTTCGATGATGAAGTCATGCAACTCCGCGGCCGGCACGAGCGCTTCGACGTCGTCCCATCCAGGCCGGCCTGGCCGCTCGGCATAGCCAAGAATCTGGCCCCGGCGTCCGGTCAGCAAGCGTTGTGCCGCGGCGATGAAAATGTTCGGCACGCTCGCCGTGACGTGTTCAATCGGCTCGAGCAAAACCGGCTCCGCCTTGGCCAGACCCTCGCCGATCCCCAAGCGTGTCGCGGTTCTAAACGCCATGTCGGAGCTGTCCACGGCGTGGAAGGTGCCATCGACCAGGGTCACCCCAACATCGACGACGGGATAGCCGAATGGTCCCTTTTGCATGCCGGTTTGGACCGTACCAAAATGTTTCGCGTCATCGGGGCGTCATTCTGCGGTGCCATTTGGTTATCATCCTTAACACGACAGGAGTAAAATCATGGCAACCGCAAGCCGCGCCCCTTTCGATCGATTTATCTCCCATCCCTCGGCCCTCGCGTCGTGTTTGGCGGGGGCGCTTCTGCTGCCGGCCGCGGCCCTTGCCGCCCCGCCGCCGACTCCGATTGCGTCTCCCGGCTTCACCGTCACGGTCTTTGCGGGGCCCTTGATAGGTTCGACCGCTCCGGACTCCATCGCGATCGTCGGGAAACACGTCTGGGTCGGCTACGGCAACGGTGGAGCCCCCGATGGCAGCGGGGGGGCGATGAGCCAGATCGTCGAGTATTCTTCCGCGGGCAAGGTCATACGCAATCTTACGGTGACTGGCCACAATGACGGGCTGCGGCTCGACCCTACGACCCACCAACTCTGGGCGCTGCAGAACGAGGATGCCAACCCGAACCTCGTGGTGATCGATCCCGCCACGGGCTTCACGGTGAAATACACATTCGCCGCCAAGCCGCCCCATGGCGGCGGGTATGACGACATGGTCTTCATCCCCGCGTTTGGTGGACGAAAGGCGGCGGTCTACGTCAGCGCCTCGAACCCGACCCTCGACGCGAAGGGCCACAGCATCGGTCCGTCGATCGTACAGGCGACCGTCTTGGGGAGCAATATGATCGCGGTGACCCCGGTGTTGTCCGGCACTCCCAACGCCGTGAACATCCCATTCGGCACGGTCAGCCAGCTTAATCTCACCGACCCGGACTCGATGATTCTCACACCCTCCGGAGACGTCTTGCTGGATGACCAAGGCGACGGGCAGCTGGTATTCCTATCGGCCGCGTCGGCGACGGCGCCGGTGCGCGTCCTGCCGCTGCTCGGGGGAGTGCAGGTCGACGACACGGTGTTCGCAACATCCAATCAGGGTGTCCTGTACGTCGCCGATCTCGGCGCGAACACGATTTACAAGGTGACCACCCCGGTCTGGCCGCTGGGCGGCGCCTTCTCGGCCGCCGCAGCGGTGCCGGCCACCAAAACGACGCCGGCCTTTCCGGCCTATGTCGGTCAGCTCGACCTCACCAGCGGCGCCGTCGTGCCGGTCGTAACGAACCTCATGAGCCCGCACGGCATGGCCTTCGTCCCGCAATAGCAACAATGATTTAGCGGGAAGCTGCGCATAAAATCGTCCGTCCGGGCTAGCGCTCCGGAATCCAACGTGGCTGGCACGCGGTAGGAATATCCACTCCCATCGCGGGCCTGACCCCGGGTTTCCCGCACATCGCACCAAAATGTTTCAGGTGAAACATTTTGGTACGGTTGTTGGGGCCGAGTACATATGACCTCCAGCATCGGGCGGCTCGCGGCAGATCGCGGCGCATCCCGCAAGGGCTGCCGGCTGACAGCGGCGGCGACGCTGGAATTTCGCCGCACCGTGGCTACGGCGTCATGCCGCGGGCTTCCGCGAGATGATCGAAGCGCCGGCGAAAGTGGCCAAGCCCCATCGTGTCGGACCGCAGTTCAATGATGAAGTCATGCAACTCCGCGGCCGGCACGAGCGCTTCGACGTCGTCCCATCCAGGCCAGCCGGGCCGCTCGGCATAGCCAAGAATCTGGCCCCGGCGACCGGTAAGCAAGCGCTGCGCCGCCGCGGTGAAAATGTTCGGCACGCTCGCCGTGACGTGTTCAATCGGCTCGAGCAAAACCGGCTCCGCCTTGGCGAGACCCTCGCTTATCCCCAAGCGTGTCGCGGTTCTAAACGCCATGTCGGAGCTGTCCACGGCATGGAAAGTGCCATCGACTAGGGTCACCCCGACATCGACGACGGGATAGCCGAATGGTCCCTTTTGCATGGCCTCCTCGGCCGCTTCGCGGACCGCCGGAATATATTGCTTCGGCACCGTGCCCCCCACGATTTTATCGGTGAACAGAAAGCCCTCGCCCCGGCCGCGCGGCTCGATCTCCAGCTTGACATCGGCGAATTGGCCATGGCCGCCGGTTTGGCGTTTGAGCCGGGAATGCTGGGCCACCCGGCGCTTGATCGTTTCCTTGAACGCGATTTTCGGCGGGGCCGTGGCGATCTGGAGACTGTAGGTCGAAGCAAGCCGTTCGAGGGCTGCGTTGAGATGGATTTCGCCCTGCCCGCTCAAGATCGTCTCGGCGGTTTCCGCGACGTGCGCGACGCCAAGGGCCGGGTCTTCCGCAAGGAGCTTTTGCAGCGCGCCCGAGAGCTTGACATCGTCCTTGCGGTCTTTTGACGTGATCGCGAGCGCAAAGACCGGGGGCGAGGGCGTTGGAAACGGCAATGACGCCGTCGCGCCCAAGATCCCAAGAATCGCCCCGGTCGCGACCCCATCGAGCCTGCCGAGCGCGACCAACTCCCCCGCATCGGCTTCCGGCGTCCTGACCGGCTCGCCGCCCACATAGCGGTGAATTCCGCCGACGCGCGCGCCGTCGAACGTCGCGCCGTCGCGCAGCATGCCGCGCCAGATCCGGCCATAGGACAGCTTGCCCGCCTGCACCGTCTTGAAGATTTGAACGAGCGGCACTTCACCGGCCCCGACGCCGCGATGGGCGGCGGTTTCGGCTGCATCCGGCACGTCATGCCGCAGCGTCTTCCAAAGGGGCAAGATGCCCTGTCCGCGCGCGGCCGATCCAAGCAGGACCTCGACGATCGTACCGCTGGCCTGGTCCTTGCGCAATTGCTTGTAGAGTTCCGCCGATGTCGGCGCGATTTCCTCGATCAGTTTTTCCAAGAGAGCATCGTCGTGGTCGGCCAGCACCTCGGCCAGCCCATCAAGCGCCTGTTTCTCGGGATCGCGTAGTTGAGAGGGAATCTCGATTGGCTCCGCGCCTTGGTTCGCGCCGTAGCGATAGGCACGCCCGCTCACGACATCGATGTAGCCGGTCACCGCATCGCCCTCGCGGATCGGCAATTGGCGTGCAGCTAGCGGATATTTGGAATACGCCTGGAGCGCCGCGAGCGTGTCGTCGAAAGAGCCGGCAAGCGTGTCGATCTTATTGACAAAGATCAGGTGAGGGAGCCGGTATTCCTCAAGCGCCTTCAGCAAGAGCGGCACGCTGGACGCTCGGCCGGCCGTGGGCTCGCAGACCACAATGGCGAGATCGACCGCCGCGAGCGCTCCTGCCATCTCATAGGAGAATTCGACCGAACCGGGGCAATCCAGGATCGACCAGCGATCGGCCAGAAAGGAGCAATGTCCGAGCCTCAACTCGGTGGTCACGACCCGCTTGCGAATATCGCCTTGACGTTTGAGGGGCGCGCCGGCCGCGGCCATCAATGCCTCGAACAAGGTGGTCTTGCCGCTTCCATAAGGGCCGATCAGCGCGACCGAGCGGGGTCCGGCCACGGCGGCCTTCGCAGAAGAACCTGTCATGATGGCGCTTCCTTTTTGCCATTCCCGGCTATCGTTGGCGCCATCGTAGGCCAATTAAGGTTTTGGCGCAAAGGCGGGAGGAGGAGCAAAATGCGGACCGGTGACACGGCCGGCTCACCGCAAACCCACAAGCCGGGGGCTCGTTTTTGGCAGTCCCAATCGTACCAAAATGTTTCACGTGAAACATTTTGGTACGATTGGGACCAAAAATCTTACAAGGCCGAAGACAGCGGCCGATCATTTGATTTTTTGGTGCAATTCCAGAAGCGCGGCGGGGCCGCCTTGATGGCTTAGCCGGTTTGCGGCAAGGCATCCCCGATGTAAGATTCCGAATCCAGGTCGTCACACGGGATGCCCGAGCTGCCACCAGCTGGTCTCGTCCGTCACCAGCAATTCCCCGGCCCGGCCGCGCCGGACTTATGCACCAAGAAAGCCTCACAATATCAATAGCACCAGTTGCAGATTGTGGGAAGCGTACCTACTTTTCTCCTGAGACGTCACCGATTTTTGGAATCTGTATGCATGACGGAGAGAACCTCGAACGCCTTTGTTTTAGAGCATTATCAAAAATTGATTCAACACTCACATCCGGCGCAGCTGCAAATCTGGCCCATTATCTCAGGGTACGATTGTAAACGCGGCGAATTTCAAGATTGGTGGGTGATAATCTTCATTCATACCGGTAATTCCGTCGTTCTAAACACCTATGGGATTGGAGAATTGCCACAGTCGTTAATTGGATCAGATACAATCAACCTTGAAAACAAGGAGCGCGCCAGATCAAGGATTGAAAAACACTTCGCGTTACGGCCCAAGACGGGGTTGTTTTTATGCGCGCTGATGGCAGCCTCGAAAACTCGGAACTGATGGCGCTGATGCACCGCCATGAAATCGCTTTAGGTCTCGCCCCGATGAGAATTTTCCTCAGTC
The DNA here is from genome assembly GCA_002890675.1 of Candidatus Methylaffinis lahnbergensis. Taxonomy (GTDB): domain Bacteria; phylum Pseudomonadota; class Alphaproteobacteria; order Rhizobiales; family Beijerinckiaceae; genus Methylocapsa; species Methylocapsa lahnbergensis. Next base: position 6,177 of record PEFW01000050.1, on the reverse strand, counting down.
ACAAAGGCTCTAATAAGGCATGGGTTCGCCAATTTAAAACGACCTTGGCGTTATTGGGTTTTGATCCTTGGTTCGACGAGGACGCCATGCCCGCGGGCACGAATTTGGAACGCGGAATTCTAAAAGGATTTACCGACTCTTGCGCCGCTGTGTTCTTCATCACGCCGGAATTCAAAGACGAGAGTTTCCTTGCTACCGAGGTTGATTACGCCATTAAAGAAAAGCGGGAAAAAACAGATAGATTCGCCATTATAACCCTAGTTATTGGTGATGGAACTGTAAAGGGTAAAGTTCCTGATTTGCTTCATGGATACGTCTGGAAAGAGCCAAAATCAGATTTAGAAGCTCTCCAAGAGATTATTCGTGCTCTTCCAATTCATGTTGGTGATGTTCGTTGGCGTTGATGAGACTTTTGACAGTCGCATAACCACTCACGCAAGTCCTTGACGCTAAGGCTCGAAAAAATCAGCCGGGATTTGGGCCGCTAGTTCTTGCCCCGCGGCTTCTCCGAGCGATTTTGCCTCGGCCAACGGCCCCGAGACCGCCGTCTCGAAAAACCGCGAACCATCGGGTTTCAGCACGATGGCCCGGAATGCGATGCTATCCGTTTCGACCCACGCAAATGCCCCAATCGGCGTTTTGCAGGAGCCATCGAGAACCCTCAAAAAAGCGCGCTCCGTCGCAAGCGCCACGCCCGTCGCCGCATCGAGAACCGGCGCCAGGAAAGCCTGCATTGCGCTGTCGCCCGCCCGGGTGGTGATGGCAATCGCACCCTGACCCGGGGCCGGAACAAATTCCCGCACGTCCAACACGGCCGTGGCCGCCGCCGCGAGACCGAGGCGCTTCAATCCGGCCAGCGCCAGCAGCGTGGCGGCGACTTCGCCCTTGGCGACTTTAGCGAGGCGCGTCTCGACATTGCCGCGCAACAGCGCGATCTTGAGATCCGGCCGCAGCCGCCTGACCATGGCGCCCCGCCGCAGCGAGGCGGTGCCGACAACGCTTCCCGGCAAAAGCTTAAGCGGATGCGGCGCGTGCGGCGAAATCCACGCGTCGCGCACATCCGCGCGGGGAAGATAACCAGCGATTTCTATTCCCGAGGGCAGAACCGTAGGCAAATCCTTCGCCGAATGCACGGCCATTTCAATATTGCCCAGAGCCAAGGCAAGGTCGAGCTCTTTGGTAAAGAGCCCCTTGCCGCCGGCTTCGCTCAACGGCAAGTTGAGAATCATGTCGCCGCTGGTTTTGATGGCGACGATCTCGATGGCGTGCGCCGTGCCATGCGCCGCTTCGAGGCGATCCTTCAGTTCGCGCGCCTGCGCGAGCGCCAAGGGGCTGCCCCGCGTCCCAAGTCTGAAGGGGAGAGCTTTGCCCGATTGGAAAGCCGAAGGAATTGGCGTGTTTCCTATTGGTTTGGATGGTTCTATAGATTGAAGAGTAGTGCGGCTAGCAGCGGATGCCAAATTTTGGCCGCGGGCGATCCAATGGAAAGGCGTTGAAGGAGAGCCATGCGCGTTCTCGGCATTGAAACAACCTGCGACGAAACCGCCGCCGCCGTCGTCCAGTTGCAGCCAGGCGGATGTGGCGAAATTCTCTCGAACGAGATCATGAGCCAAATCGCCGAGCACGCGGCCTTCGGCGGTGTCGTGCCGGAGATTGCCGCGCGAGCTCACATCGAGACGATCGACCGGCTCGTGGAACGCGCGCTCGACAGTGCCGGAGTCGATTTAGCTGATGTCGACGGGATCGCGGCGGCGGCGGGGCCGGGTCTCATTGGCGGCGTCATTGTCGGGTTGACCACTGCGAAGGCCTTGGCCTTGGCGAGCCGCAAGCCTTTCATCGCGATAAACCACCTCGAAGCCCATGCCTTGACGGCGCGGCTGACCGGCGAGCTCGGGTTTCCTTATTTGCTCCTCTTGGTCTCGGGCGGTCACACCCAATTGGTCGCGGTGAAAGGGGTGGGCGATTATCTCCGGCTCGGTTCGACGGTGGACGACGCGGCGGGCGAAGCCTTCGACAAGGTGGGCAAGATGCTGGGCCTGCCCTATCCCGGCGGACCTCGGGTCGAGAAACTGGCGGCGGACGGCAATGCCACGCGGTTCGATCTGCCGCGCCCCATGCTTGGCCGGCCGAACCCGGACTTTTCATTTTCCGGTCTCAAAACCGCTGTCCGGATGGAAGTCGAGCGCACTGGGCCTTTGACGACGGCCGATGTGGCCGATGTCTGCGCCTCTTTCCAAGCCGCGGTGGTCGATACGATCATCGACCGCTGCCGAGCGGGCTTGCGTCTTTTCCGCGAAACCGCCGGCCAGCCCGCCGCCATGGCCGTGGCGGGCGGAGTTGCCGCCAATGGGGCCATTCGCCGGGCGCTGATGCGGTTTTGCGGCGAGGCCGGGTTGCGGCTCGTTGTGCCGCCGGCGTCTCTTTGCACCGATAATGGCGCCATGATCGCCTGGGCGGGGATCGAGCGGCTGTTGCTCGGCCTCGTCGACGACATGACCTTTGCCGCAAGGCCGCGCTGGCCTCTCGACGCCAATGCCGAAGCCGCGCATCATGGCAAGGCGTGAACGCGCGGGTTGCGCGCTTACCTCGCCAATTCCTTGAGGCCGCGAAGGATCAGTTCGGAGGCAGGCGCGCCCTCGCCAAGTGCCGCTACCGAAGCCGCCACGGCCGCCGCGGCCTGCGGCCGGCCATAGCCGAGATTGACCAAAGCCGAGAGGGCGTCTCGCGCCGCGGCGGACTTGCCGCCGTCAAGTTCAGCAAGTCGCGCGGCTGTCGCGCCGGCCATGCCGGAAGCGGCGGCCTTGTCCTTTAATTCCGAGGCAATTCGCGCCGCGAGTTTCGACCCGACCCCAGGCGCGCGGGCGAGGGCCGCCTTATCCTGGCAGGCAATCGCGGAAGCAAGCTCGGCAACGTCCAGCACGGTTTGAATCGCGAGAGCCACCTTGGCGCCGACACCTTGCACCGACTGGAGCAAGCGAAACCAGTCGCGTTCGGTCTCCGAAATGAAGCCGAATAGTTTGATCGAATCCTCGCGCATTTGCGTTTCGATCGCGAGCGTCGACGCCTCGCCGGGCCGCGGCAGCTTTTGCAGCGTACGCCCGGAGCAATGAACGATGTAGCCAACACCCTGCACGTCGAGGATCACGAAATCATCGCCTTGGGAATCGACGATGCCTTTGAGTTTGCCGATCATTTTGACCGAATGTCTTATTTCGCGGGAGCCGTGGATAAGAGAGCTGTTGACGGTCGGCCAACACTTTTCGAATGTCCTGTTCGTCCCGGTCGGCATTTGTCGCTTAGAGTCTAGCCGGAAACATCGGGCGGGATTCCAAAGGTTGCGGAGCGTGAGGCGGATTGACGCGAGGCGCAGGAAAGCCGGCGCCTCGCGATTGAGGTTCGCCCAATCCGTGGCGAGCCGCTTCCGCGAGCGGATTGAGCGCGGAGCGAAAAAAGCAATCCGTGATGCCGGCGAACCCACTGCAATGCACGGACATCGCGAAGTTCGCCGGCGCTTTTTTCTACCGCGACGCCATGCGCCGCCATTTGGCCTCGAGGCGTTTGACGATCGCCTTCACTCTTGCATCATGCGCGGCCCAAAAGGCCCGGCTCACCGCCGCCGTGCGGATTCTTGGCCCACGTTTCGCCACTGGCGCTACCGGCAAGGCCGGGTCGAAAACGAACGGCACAGAGATCGCGGCCGCGAAGGGCGATCCCGCCGCCACCAAATGCGCCCGCGCCCGGCCGCAATAGGTCATGGATAATGCCGTCATGATCTCCGCGCCATGTCCGGCGCGGTATTTCATCAACGCGCGGCAAAGATCGCCATTGGCAAGACGCCAAGCCTCGCCAAGATAAGTCACGCCGTAATGAATATTCACGTCCGGCTTTGCGAGTTCGGCCAATTCGCCCTTGAAACCCAGCATGGCGGCGGTTCCGGGCCGGACCTGCATCAGGCCGATCTCGCCGACGCCGCCAATCGCGTCTGGATCATAGCCGCTCTCGATCGCCGCAACGGCGTCGGCGATGTCCGGCGGCAAGCCGTTCTTTTCGGCTTCCCTTTTTATGAGCGCGCGGTAGGTCTTGCTCGCATCTGGCTCCTTAGCCTCCAAGGCTTGCTGCGAGGCAGGGAGCCGCGTTTTAGCTTGCGTTTGGTCTTGGCCAGAATCGGTCGGCGGTGCCGGTCTTGCAACCGGCAAGGGTGGAACGCCCGCTGGCGCGCCCGCTTGGGTGACGAAACCCGCGCCTAAAATGACAAAAGCGGCCCTATGGAACAGCATCCGGCTCCCTTACCCAAACCTCGCGACGATGGCTGCAAGACGATAGCTGCAAAAAGCTTAAGACCGTCTTCACCCCCAGCTTTGGCTTACCGCTTCCTTGCCGAGAGTCCAATCCGGTTCCTTGAGAGATTGCTCTTGCCAAAGGCTTCCTTCCTGCCGCGCGCCGGCGTAAAAGCCGAGCCCTTCCGGTCCCCATTGTAACAGGAGCCTACATGACCGCAATCGTCGACATCGCCGCGCGGGAAATTTTGGACAGCCGCGGCAATCCCACCGTCGAGGTCGATGTCACCTTGGAAGATGGGGCGCGGGGGCGCGCGGCTGTGCCTTCGGGGGCCTCAACGGGCGCGCATGAGGCGGTGGAACTCCGCGACGGCGACAAGGCGCGCTTTTCCGGCAAGGGCGTTCTCAAGGCGGTCGAGAGCGTCAATCGCGATATTTTCGACGCCTTGAGCGGGTTCGACGCGGAAGATCAAAGCAAGATCGACGCAACGATGGTCGCGCTCGATGGCACGCCGAACAAGGCGAGGCTCGGCGCCAACGCCATTTTGGGGGTCTCCCTTGCCGTCGCCAAGGCGGCCGCGGATGTCTGTGGCTTGCCGCTCTACCGCTATGTCGGCGGCGTCCAGGCGCATATGCTGCCGGTGCCTCAGATGAACATCATCAACGGCGGCGTGCATGCCGACAATCCGATCGACTTTCAGGAATTTATGATTATTCCGCTCGGCGCGCCGTCGCTGAAGGAAGCGGTGCGCTGGGGCGCGGAAGTTTTCCACGTGCTGAAAAGCGCTCTGAAAAAAGCCGGCCACGACACCAATGTCGGCGACGAAGGCGGCTTCGCGCCCAATCTGCCTTCCGCCGAGGCCGCGCTCGATTTCTGCCGCAAGGCGATCGAGCGGGCGGGCTTCAAGCCTGGTGAAGATATAGCCCTTGGGGTCGACCCCGCCGCGACCGAATTTTTTCACGACGGCAAATATGTCTATGCGGGCGAGGGCAAGACGCGCACGCCGCAAGAGCAGGCGCAGTATTTAGCAACGCTTGTCGTGGACTATCCGATTGTCTCGATCGAGGACGCGATGTCCGAGGACGATTGGGACGGCTGGAAACTTCTCACTGGTATGCTCGGCAAGAAGTGCCAGCTCGTCGGCGACGATCTTTTCGTCACCAATGTCACGCGTCTGTCGCGCGGGATCGCCGATGGCATCGCCAATTCGATCCTGATCAAGGTCAATCAGATCGGCACCCTGACCGAAACGCTTGCCGCCGTCGATATGGCCCAGCGCGCGGGCTATACCGCGGTGATGTCGCATCGCTCCGGCGAGACCGAGGATTCGACGATCAGCGATCTCGCCGTCGCGACCAATTGCGGCCAGATCAAAACCGGGTCCCTCTCGCGCTCGGACCGGCTCACGAAATATAATCAGTTAATCCGGATCGAGGAAGAGCTCGGGAGCCAAGCCCGCTACGCGGGACGCGCGGCGTTGAAGGTTGACGCACGATCTTAAAAAACAGAATTTTTGGATGAGAATCACTTTCGACCGAGTGAGATCGGCTTTAACCTGTTTATTGGCTGTTATTCGCGATGACCGCCTTCATGACCATTTGAAAGAGTTTCTGGATTCGTTGATGCAACCTTGCCCACTGTGCTCGGCCGTCTCCCGCTTGTGTTCTGGCGCGTTTGAGCTTGCATAGACGAAAAATGGAATTTGATTGCCTTGTTTGCGAAGCGCATCGAAGAGGACGTAGCCCTCTCTCGGAACTCGGGATTCCTGTTCGCGCCTAGTACCGACTATTCCTAAACGGTGAGTCGTGATTCAAGGATGCATGCATGGCATTCCTGAAGCGACCCCGATCATCCTGACGGAAGCGGAACGAACCGAGCTGGAAGCGTTGGCGCGTTCCA
>PEFW01000005.1 GCA_002890675.1 Candidatus Methylaffinis lahnbergensis | reverse complement strand
CAGAACGCGCGGCCGATAGCCCCCCATCTTTCTCGGCGCCGCGCTGCCCGTCGCGCGAAAGCGCTGCGACCATTTCACGACGCTCGAAACGCCCACCCGCAACGTCGCCGCAACCGAGCGGACCGTCTCGCCCGCCACCACTCGCGCAACCGCTCGATCACGAAGATCCAAGGAATAAGGCTTGGTCATCCATGCTGGCCTCCAATCCAGTCCCAACCTTGAATCAGCAAAAAGCCGATTTGGGAATCCCTCGCGATTCACTCAAACCTCATCCCGCTCTAGTGCCTTTTAACGCGTCTCGGCTCTCGTCTCATCGATTGTTCGAGGAGGAGAAATAAATTGCCAGATTGGGGCGCCGATGATCTCACTCGCTTCCTCAAAGCAGTGAACTCGAACCAGATTGCGAACCTAGCGAACTTTCCTGAGCCGTATAGCGTCATGCGGCGGGTGAACGATTGTTTCTCGACTGGTGGAAAGAACCTCATAAACCCAGAACCCGCGACGACGGGAATGTTGTTCCTGCGCTCCCAGTACGCTTACAAAACAACAGTGGGTATGGCGCTAGCGGGGCAAGTGGTCGAGGCATTCGTGATGATGCGGTCATGCCTCGAGTACGCGGGCTATGCGCTGGTGATGTTTGCCGATCCTACCCTAGAAGATGTGTTTTTTGGCCGGCACGTTGATGATGCCGGAATGAAGGCTCAGAAACAGAAATTCCAGATCCGCGAAATCAGGGCTGTCGTTGCCACCTTTGACAATAAGCTAGCGCTGATTTTCAAAGAGTTTTACGACCGCGCGATCGATTTTGGTGGCCATCCCAATCCTTTTGCGGTTTGTAACGCAGTCCAGATGGCGTCGTCAGGCAGCGGGCATACATTTCGCACATTGGCGCTGAGCAAAGATGAAATAACGCTACGACATACCATGAAAAGCACTGCTGAAGTTGGAATAACAGCGCTGTTTATTTTCCAACACATTTTCAAGGCCAAATTCGAACTGCTGGGTCTCCGCGCCGAATTGGATTCACTGAGGCAGGCAAATCTCTAATTGCTGCGCATGTTGCCGCGCGTCACGGCTCCAGGACGGAATCCCAATAGAGATAATCCATCCAGCTTTCGTGCAGATAATTCGGCGGAAAGCGGCGGCCGTTCTGGTGCAGATCGTTGACGCTCGGCTGATAGGGCATCCGCGCCGGCCGCATACGCGCCTCGCCGGGGAGCAGATCGCCCTTGCGCAGATTGCAGTTGGAACAGGCGGCGACAACATTTTTCCAGGTCGTGGTGCCCCCCTTCGAGCGGGGGACGAGATGGTCGAAGGTCAGATCCTCGCGGGAGCCGCAATATTGGCAGCTGAAACGGTCGCGGAGAAAGACATTGAAACGGGTGAAGGCGGGATGGCGGGAGGGTCTTACATAGCTTCTGAGCGAAACCACCGAGGGGAGCCGCATCTCGAAGCTCGGACTTCGGACCGTCTTATCGTAATTGGAAACGATATTCACCCGGTCGAGGAACACCGCCTTGATCGAATCCTGCCACGCCCAAAGCGAGAGAGGATAGTAGCTCAACGGGCGGAAGTCGGCATTGAGCACGAGCGCCGGACAGGCCTCGGGAGAAACCCTAGGTTGGCAATGAACCGTCACATCAGCTCCCTCGCCTAGCGCGTCGCCAGCGAGCCGCAGCGCCGCGGCCCCATGATTATCTCCGCCTCGAATCCAAGGCTAGCCTCTTGCGTTACCTTTTACAGTCTCGATGACACCTTTGTGAAGCCCGTCTTGAAACAACGGTCTGCGCGGCAACCGATTATCGCGTCGGAATCGGCGTGCCGCTGCGATAATCGTAAAACCCGCGCTGGGTTTTACGCCCGAGCCAACCGGCTTCGACATATTTCACGAGCAGGGGACAGGGACGATATTTCGGATCGGCCATGCCCTCATGCAGGAGCTGCATGACGGACAATGCGGTGTCGAGCCCGATGAAATCGGCGAGCTGCAAGGGTCCCATTGGATGATTCGCGCCGAGCCGCATCGCGGTGTCGATCGATTCGACCGAGCCCACGCCTTCGTAGAGCGTATAGATCGCTTCGTTGATCATGGGCAGCAGTATGCGATTGACGATGAAGGCGGGGAAATCCTCGGATACGGTAAAGGTCTTGCCGAGCCGGGCAATGAGCGCCTTGGCCGCATCGAACGTCACATTTTCGGTGACGATACCGCGGATCAACTCGACGAGCTGCATGCGCGGGACCGGATTCATGAAATGAATTCCGATGAAGCGTTCCGGCCGGTCGGTGATCGAAGCAAGCCGCGTGATCGAAATCGACGACGTATTCGTTGCCAGCATCGCCGTTGGCTTCAACGAAGGGCAAAGCTTGGAAAAAATTTTGCGTTTGACCTCCTCGTTCTCGGTTGCAGCTTCGATGACGAGGTCGCTGTCGGCAAAGGCGTCATAGCCGGGCGCGGGCTTGATCCGGCTCAACGCCGCGTCGCGCGCGGGTGGATCGACTTGGCGCCGCTCAACCTGGCGCGCGAGGTTGCCCGCGATCGTGGCGAGCCCGGCGTTGATGCGGGCCTCCGAGATATCGTTGAGAGCGACTTCGATGCCGGCGAGCGCGCAGACCTGGGCGATCCCCGTGCCCATTTGGCCGGCCCCGATCACCCCGATTTTGTTTATGTCCATTTTATTCGCTCACAACGGAAAACAAGCGGGAATACTCTAGCCATATGGATTCCACCGATTTCTAGACCAAAGACGAAACGATAGCCACTAAACCGGCCAAACTCCAGAGCACGAATGGGCTAAGGCCGAAACCCGGTTTCACGAAAGATTCGCGGTGAGAACGCGCATTATAGTAAAAGCCTAGAGCTGTCTCGCCTGTCAATGACGAAGCTCTAACGGCCGAGCTTGGCAAGCTCCTCGTTTAGCGCCGGCATAATTGCGAAGAGATCGCCGACGAGCCCGTAATCCGCGATCTGGAAGATCGGCGCCTCTTCATCCTTGTTGATCGCGACGATGACCTTCGAGTCCTTCATTCCGGCGAGGTGTTGGATGGCGCCGGAGATGCCGACGGCGATATAGAGATCGGGCGCGACGACCTTGCCGGTCTGGCCAACCTGCCAATCGTTTGGCGCGTAGCCCGCGTCGACTGCGGCGCGCGACGCGCCCATCGCCGCCCCGAGCTTGTCCGCGATTGGCTCGATCAGGGTCTTGAAATTGTCGGCGTTTTGCATGCCGCGGCCGCCGGATATGACGACCCTGGCCGAGGCAAGTTCGGGGCGCTCGGATTTGGCAAGCGTCTCATCCTTAAAACTCGAAACCTCGGGCGCGGCGCCGGCGGCGATCTTTTCGACTGGAACGGAGCCCCCCCCGCCGGTCGCCGGAAACGCCGCCGTCCGGACCGTGATGATCTTCTTGGCGTCGGTCGACCGGACGGTCTCGATCGCGTTTCCGGCATAAATCGGACGTTCGAACGTGTCGGGCGCGACGACTTTGATAATCTCCGAAATCTGCATCACGTCGAGGAGCGCCGCGACCCTAGGCATGACATTCTTGCCGGTCGAGGTCGCGGCGGCCAGGATCGCCGAATAATTGCCGGCCAACTGGACGAGAAGCGCCGCCAGCGGTTCGGCCAGTTGATGCGCATAAACCGGATCATCCGCGACCAGGACTTTTTCGATGCCGTCCAGACTGGTGGCGGTCAGCGCGGCCGCTTCGAGCCTTTCGCCGGCTACGAGGACATGAACCGGCTCGTCAAGCGCCTTGGCGGCCGTCAGCGCCTTGGCGGTCGCCTCGTTGAGCTTGCCGTTCGACACCTCGGCGAGAAGCAGCACCGCCATCAGATCACCCCTGCCTCGTCCTTGAGCCTCGCGACGAGCTCGGCGGCGGAGGCGAGTTTGGTTCCAGCCTTGCGCGTGGGCGGCGCAACGGTCTTCAAAACCTTGAGGCGCGGCGCGATATCGACGCCAAAATCGGCGGGCGTCTTCTCCAGAATCGTCTTCTTCTTGGCTTTCATGATGTTTGGTAGCGATGCGTAACGCGGTTCGTTGAGGCGGAGATCGGTTGTGACGACCGCGGGGAGATTCAGGCTGACGGTTTGCAAGCCGCCGTCGACCTCGCGGGTAACTTCCACATGTCCTTCGCCAACCGCCACTTTCGAGGCAAAAGTGCCCTGGCCCCAGCCCAAAAGCGCGGCCAGCATCTGTCCGGTCTGGTTGCAATCGTCGTCGATCGCCTGCTTGCCAAGGATAATCAGCAAAGGCTCCTCGGCAAGCGCGACAGCCTTCAGGAGCTTGGCGACGGCGAGCGGTTCGACAGGCTGCTCCACTTTGATGAGAATGCCCCGATCGGCGCCCATAGAGAGCCCGCTCCTGATCGTCTCCGTAGCCTGCGCCGGCCCGATCGACACCAAGATCACCTCGGTTGCCTTGCCCGACTCCTTCAGGCACAACGCTTCCTCGACGGCGATTTCGTCGAAAGGGTTCATCGACATTTTGACGTTGGCGAGATCGACGCCGGAACCGTCGGGTTTCACTCTGATCTTGACGTTGTAATCGACTGCCCGTTTCACGGGCACCAGAATTTTCATGGATGAAACTCGATCGAGAAAGGTAGTCTTATTAAGCGGAGTTAGGTACCGGCCCGCTTACGCGAAGTCAACGCAATCGCACATGGTCTGCTTCACGTGAGATACATCTTTGTCCGATGGGCGCCGAAAACCTTACAAGGAACAAGACAGCGATTAGCCATCGTCCATGGAAGACTGGCCAAAATTTTGTGCAATTGGAATCGCCCGGCGGCGGCTGCTTTTTGGCTCCGGCGGGTTCGGAAAAACGTCTCCCGCGTAAGATTGGCTCAGAATTTGTCTCGAAAGGGCTGCGCGTCACTTCGCATACTGTAAATGGGGGATGCGGAGAACAGCTCAGATCAAGTAAAAAATGCCACGCTCGCGGCAGTCGGGGCATAAGCAGCACCGAAGCACATCAAAGAGCGCGGACACTGTTGACAATGAACGCGATGATTATCGTATACCCTCATCCGCCGATGAATGCCCGCGGTTAGAACCGTACCCCGTCGTTGGATGAACGGCCGATGAACGGCGGATGGACGTCGGTGGCCAGCTGTCATCGCCCCGGTGAGTAGCAGCCCTTCCTTCCTTCCGTCGTTTCTTGCCCGGCTGGCGCAGCGGGAGGATCTGCTCGGCGACGACACCAAACAAGAACTTGGTTTCAGCATCTTGCTTGTAAGGTTTGGCTTGCAATGCACCTTGCACCGAGAGCGCACCTTGCACCGAGAGCGCGTCGCCTTCGGCAAGCCGCATCAATTCGGCCTGGGCGGTTTCGCTGAATGCGACAAGCTGCCAAAATTGCGTATCGTTGCCGACCTTGGCTTTCAAGGTGGCCGTCACTAGTCGGCCGCGAGCCTTCGTGCGGCTTTGCGGCGCGTGAAAAAGAGTGCCTGACACAAGAACCGTGGTCGTCATTGGCGTTCCCTTTCAAACACACGTAAGCATGCGGGCGCTTGGCGTCATCCCGGCAGAACATATGACCTATTCTGAGCCACATTTTATGACGCCACGGCTTGCTCTATGGTGCACGTGCCCGAGGAAGCCGCGGCGCCATTGGCTTACTGCGTCAATCAATGACGTCGACAATTTCCCGGCTAGTTGGCTCGACGAGAACCACCTTCTCGTTGACGACCGCGTAGCGATAGTCCGGTGAGACCCCGAATTCGCGTGGAATCGCGTAAAGCGTTACACTCGGCGACGGTAACACCATGCCTACCGTGACCGGTTCGTGGATCCTGTAGGCAGGTATGTGTTCGCGCATGACATATTCACGAAAACGCGGACGCTGATCGATGCCAAGAAGACCAGCTACGCCGCCGGTAACACCTCCAACTACACCACCAGCCGCCGCGCCGAGGGGTCCTGCCGCCTCGCCACCCTGCACCGCACCGCGAGCGGCGCCGCCAGTAACCCCTTGCGCTTGGGCCGAAACCGGGAGAGCGAACAATCCAGCCACAGTCATGATTGCCCCTATGTTACGCATGTTTTGCATGTTTCGCATAATGTTCCTTCATTTGCATGGTGTTTCCGGGCCGGCTAGGCACCGCAAACTTTCGTGCAAACTTTGTCACTCATCGTGTTGTTCCAGCGTGTCCATCACAAATTTGTGAGGGGTCACAAAACACTCACCGAAATGTAACGGAGCGAAACATGATGGGAGATTTCGCTTGGCTGCTTTGACTCCCGGTCGCTGGGATTACCGCTACCTTGGCGCGTGCGATCCTGGCCGATTTGAAATTAAATTTCGGCTGCGGCCAAGCATTGCCGAAGGGCCGTGAGCAGTTTTACGCGCAATGCCCTTTTTTCGACAATGATTTAAGCAGATCCTCAGCGAAGCTGCGCCGGGCCAATTCTACGATGCGATCAAAGGTTCGCGATACCGGTAAAGCGCTTAGCCGTGTGGCAGAGCTCGGATTTTCGACGGAAGGATCAAAGGGAATTTCGTGCAGGAGTAACAGGCTGGCGAAGCGCGATCAAAGAGGTCGCCATGCTTATCATCGACACGCTCGCGCGCGGCTACGATCTTAAGATAGGCGACAGGCTGGAATATTATGCCCCGCTTTTGTTGGACACAAAAGGCAATCGGTCGTGGGTAACGAGCGGTGCCCGGTGCAGACATGTTCCTTCACGCCGGCCGTTTCACGGGCACGAGAATTTTCATGGGAAATACTCTAACCGGAAAGGCGGCCGCGCTCGGTGCGGTTAGGTACAGGCCCCCCTTCCACAAGTCAACGCGATCGGATTTGACAAAAAACAGGAACCGGTGGCCACCGGAGTCTCTGCCACTAGCGGCATGGCTTTGCCGGTCTTGCCTATTGCGCCAAAATGCCGCTTTTGACCAGACCCGAATCCGCCCTTGGGTTGCATTCCCTTACGGACAGGATCCTTCTGTGATCCGACCCTTTGCCCGAGGGTAAGACACGTCCGGCCAAGGCTACGGTGTGCGACTGCAGAACCAATCTGTCCTTATTTCCGGAATCGGCATTGCCGGTACGACGCTTACTTACTGGCTCGGTGAGCACGGCCTCAAGCCAACTCTGGTCGAAAGAGCATCGCGTCTGCGTACAACCGGCTATGTCATCGATTTTTGGGGCCTTGGCTACGACATCGCGGAGCGGATGGGGCTCCTCTCCGGTCTCAAGTCCGAGGGCTACGATGTCCAAGAGGTTCGCTTCGTCAATGCGGAAGGCCGCCGCGTAGGCGGCTTCGGCGTCGACATATTCCGTTCGCTCACTGATGGCCGGTACGAAAACATTGCGCGTAGTGATTTGGCCAAGCTGATCTATCACAAGATCGACGGTAGAGCGAAACCATTTTCGGTGACAGCATCGTCGGCATTGAAGACACCGGCGACGATGTGGGTGTTGTTTTCGAACGCAGCGCACCACGCCGGTTCGACCTCGTTGTCGGAGCCGATGGTCTCCACTCGGCAGTCCGCGAACTGGTGTTTGGGAGCCAGAGCCGTTTCGAGAAATATCTTGGTTACACTGTCGCGGCGTTCGAAATCAAAGGCTATAGACCCAGGGACGAGCGCGTCTATGTCAGTCATGGCGTTCCGGGCAAGCAGGTGTCCCGCTTCCCCATGCGCTATGATCGCACGCTGTTCTTGTTCGTCTTCGCAGACGGTTCGGATAAGCACACCGCCGTGCATGACATGACAGGGCACAAGGCTATCCTCCATAAGGAGTTCGACGATGTCGGATGGGAATGCCCAAGGATTCTTGCCGCGCTGGATGCCAGCGATGATGTCTATTTTGACTGCGTAAGTCAGATTCGGATGAACGTTTGGTCGCGTGGACGGGTGGCTCTGGTCGGCGACGCCGCCTTTTGCCCGTCGCTGTTGGCAGGCCAAGGCGCGGCCCTCGCCATGATATCGGCTTACGTGGTCGCGGGTGAGCTTGGCAAGAGCGAAGGACGGCATGAAGTAGCATTTCGCCGCTACGAGCAATTGCTGCGACCATTTATGACGGCCAAACAAGGCGTTGCTGAGCAGTTTGCAAGTTCGTTCGCGCCGAAGACGCGATTGGGGCTATTTTTGCGTAACAAGGTAATGAACGCCTTTGCGCTGCCCTTTGTTGCAAACCGCGCGCTTGGCGAACTTCTCGATCGGATAGAATTGCCCCACTACTCGACGCAATATTGCAATGGGACGGACGAGGCGAGGCGCGCTGGTTGATCCGCGGGTTGACCCGTCGCTCACCGAAATTGAGACAGCAACGGAAGCCGGAGTAGCCTACATAACAGCCGGTTTAAGACTATCCTGCGCCTTGTCAGCGATTCTGGCCGGGCACCCATAAAACGTCGGCCTTGCCCTTCTGGTTCGCATAACGGGCCGCGACAAACAGAAAATCCGACAGCCGGTTGACATATTTCAGCGCCGGGCCGCCCACCTCCTCGCCCGGCGTATCCGCCAAGGCGACAAGCAGCCGCTCTGCCCGCCGCGTCACGGTGCGGGCAAGATGCAGGGCCGCGGCGGCCGGCGAGCCGCCCGGCAGAACGAAAGAACGCAAGGGCGCAAGTTCCGCGTTGAGTGTGTCGATCTCGCGTTCCAGGCGATCTACTTGCGATTGGACTATGCGCAGGGGCAGGGTCTCGCCTGGCGCGGTGTGCGGCACGCAAAGATCGGCGCCGAGATCGAACAGATCGTTCTGAACGCAAAGCAACATTGCGTCGACCCTGGCGCAAGCCACGTCCGGCGCGGTCGCGACGCGGGCAAGCCCGATCGCCGAATTGGCCTCGTCGATCGTGCCATAGGCTTCGATCCTGAGATCGTTCTTGGCTCGGCGCTCGCCGGTGCCAAGCGCGGTCGTGCCGTCGTCGCCCGTCCTTGTGTAGATTCGGTTCAAGACAACCATGGCGCCCCACATCAATGCTTCGACCATGGTCGCTTCAATTTGAATCGCTCATGATCTCTATCTATTTGTTTTCTCAGATGATCTTTTCCAAAAAGTCGTCAACTTTTCGGGATCGTGCGCTAGCCACGAGACCATATTGTGAAGACGAAAAAGATAAAGAGTACAAGGGCAATCTGGAGAACGGACTGCCAGCGCAACAGTTTTTGCGACAGATTTGGGCTGCCTCCACGCCGCGTGTTAATCAGCTCAAGCATATACAGGATCACAAGCGCGGCGATCCCGATTGCGACTATAAAATTACTTGCGGCTTGCATCTTGCTGCGAACCTCGAACTCAAAGCGAGCCGCACGGGGCTCAATAGCGGCGTAATAGACGTTCCAGATAGTCCAATTCCTCGCGCGGACGGGCGGGCTCGCCGAGCCTGCGGCGGAGTTCCTCTAGGACGCGCCTTGCCCGCTCCGCGCCGGGAAAACGCGCGGACGGATCGAATCCTCGCAAGCTTTCCATCTGGCGCCCGAGGGGATCGGTGCCCTCGGCGTCGCCAAACTGGCCTTGTGGGCCTTGACCGTCTTGGCCCTCTCCGGCTTCCTCGCCGGCGCCTGAACCCTCGGCCTCGCCGCGCACGCTTTCGGCGAGCTTTTGCGCGCCCTCGCGCAAGGCCTCCACCGCGCGGCCTTGCGCGTCCACCGCGCCATCGGTGCCGCCCGGACCTTGACCGAGCGCGTTTTCCGCGTCGCGCATCGCGTTTCGCGCATCGTCTAGGCCCTTGGCGCCGGCCCCAGCCTCGTCCAACCGCTTTTGGAGATTTCCAAGCCGGTCGCGGAGCGCTTTTTGGCGCCTGGCGAGATCGGCATCGTTGGATTGTCCGGCCCGAGGACTCGTGCCGCTTTTGCCGCCCGCGCCTTGGCCATTTCCCTGTCCGTTAAGGCCCCCTCCAATTGCGTCGCCGTCCTGGCCAAAGATATCGCCGAGCGTTGGTTGACTCGGCAGACCCAATTGGCCACGTTCCTCGCGTTGCCGATGCCTTTCCGATTGGCCGTTTTGATAGGTTTCGTCGCGCAAATCCTGTTGTTGCTCGCTCATCTGGCCGAGTTCGTCGAGCGCGCGGCGCATCTCATGTGCGCGTGGATCGGCCTTGCGCGGCCGCGCGACCCGCAGGTTTTCAAGGATGTTTTGCAATTGCTCCAGCATTTTCTGCGCGCTCGCGCTGTCGCCCGAACGCAGCATCTCCTGCATCTGGTCGAGCATGGCTTGTAGTTCCTTGGGGGTTATCGCGTGGCCCCTGCCTTCGAGCGCGGCAAGATTGCCTTGGCGGTCCTCGTTCTTCTGCTGGGCGGCGAGCTCTTGCAAAAACTTGTCCATTGCGGCGCGCAGATTTTCGCCGAGCTTGCGGATTTCATCTTCCGAAGCGTTGCGCTGCAAGGCATCGCGCAATTGTTGTTCGGCCGCGCGGAGATCGCGTTCGGCCTCGGAGAGATCGCCATTCTCGATGCGCAGCGCAATTTGCCAGAGATAATCGGCGACTTCGACGAGATCGCTGTCGCTATGCGCCGCACTAAGCTGATCGAATGCCACCCGCAATCCAAGATAGACGCCGGCTCCAGTGTCGAACATTTCCGGTGCGATCATCAAGGCATCGAGCGCGTTCGCCACGCGTGCCTTATCCTCGGGGGCGAGAACCAGATTGCGGCGCTGTTCGGCAAGCGCGCGGGCAAGAGGCTTGACGAAAGGCTTTTGCGGCAGTGTGATTTCGACGGGATCGCTATCGCCTGCATTGCCGCCTTCATCCCGCGCGGTCAGCATCATTTCGACCCGCGCGCCGGCCCAAGGGTGTTCGGAAAGATCGGCCGTCGTCTCGGCCTCGCCGCCGAGGGCTGGCGACGGCGGCAACAAAAGCGGGATTTTTGGCGGATCGACAAGGGAACGCTTGGAGGGATGTCCGCCTGGGAGCACCGGTTTGGCGAAATTTGCCTCCGCGCCGGTAACGCCGTAATCGTCGGCGACACTGTATTTCAGCGTCATCGATCCCCGCGCGTTAAACCTCGGCGCCCCGGTCAGCGCAATCGACGGCGGCTGATCCAAAATGGCATGAACATTAAACGCGCCGAGCGGCGTGCCAGCATGGCCAAGGGTTAGCGTTGCGTCGCCGCGCAAAACCAGGCGCGTTTCGCCATTGCCATCCCGCTTGCCGCCGGCCGGTGTGGCGGCGGCGGAGTTGGAGGCGGTCAATTTGGCTTGAGGGTCAGTGTTGCTGTCCTTCGCCGCCGCGAGAGCACCTTTCACCTCCACGTCAAGATTGCCTCCCGGCGCATGAATGACGACGATCGAACCGCTGGGGGCTTCGATTTGTTGTAGGTTTTGGTTCCCGCCAAGGTTCAACACCACCGGCGGCTTGCCGGTATAGGCTGGAGGATCGATCCAGGCGTCGATCCTGTAGTCCTTGCGCGGCGATGCGTCGAAGCGCCAATCGAAAGCCGCGGCGACACGCGCATATTTTTCGGGACCCGCGACAAAGCCTGTCGCGATAAGCGCGACCAGGACGGCGGCGCGCAAGGCATAAATGTCGAGATCGACCACGCGTGGCGAGGGCCCGCCGGTGCGCAGCAAAGCCACGGCTTGCTCCGCGCGCCGGCGATGCAGGTTCCACAAGGCCCGCGTCGTCGGATCGCTTGTTCCATTGCCGAGGCGGTCGTCGATAACCGAGGCTGGATGCGATGCAAGGCCGGACATACGGTCGATTCGGTCGAGTGCCTCCTTGCGCGAGGGCAACCGGAATTCGCACAGCGGCAGCAGGGCGACGGCGAAGCCGAGCGCAAGCGCGAGAACGCCGAGGCCGCGCGCCCAACCCGGCGCGTCGAGCCATAGACCGGTCCACGAAACGCAAACGAAAAAGCCGAGCACCACAAGCGGCGGCAATGCGATTCGCCACGCCCGCTCGAAAAGAAGGATCGCGCGCGCCTTCGCGGCGAGCTGCTCCAGATGCGGATTCGCGGCCCCTTCGCCGCGCGGCGAGCGCTCCGGGCGCATTGGCTTCCAGCGTCCCAGTCCCAGCAAAACGATCTCCAACGCGGACCCCGCCGCAGGCAACGACGCTAGCACGATCGCAGCCAAGCGACAGGAGCGAGGTTAAAATATCTAGCGTAACCACGCCGGAATTTTGTCGAGGCCAATCAAATCCTCGTAAGTTCCGCGCGGGCGCACGACGGCATACTCGCCGCCGCGCACGAGCACTTCCGGCACCAGAAGCCGCGAATTATAAGTCCCGGCCTGCACCGCGCCATAGGCGCCCGCCGACATGATCGCCAGAAGATCGCCCGGCAAAGGCTCGGGCAGTTTTCTCGACAGCGCGAGATAATCGCCGGTTTCACAGACCGGGCCGACGACATCGGCGGTAATTTCGCGGTTACCTTGCGCCGCGCGGACGCCAAGGATCTCATGGTGCGCGTCGTAAAGCGTCGGGCGCACCAGATCGTTCATCGCCGCATCGACAATGACGAAGGTTTTGGCCTCGCCTTGTTTGACGAATAGGACGGTTGTGATGAGAATGCCGGCGTTGCCCGCGATCAGCCGTCCCGGCTCGAAAATCAGGCGGCAATTGAGCGGCTCAAGCCTTGCCTTGACGATTGCCGCATAGCGCTCCGGGTGATAGCTCTCTGGATCCTCCCACAGAGCGTAAGGGATGCCGAGACCGCCGCCGAGATCGATATGCTCAAGCGCGTGGCCATCGGCGCGCAGCGCACGGACAAAATCGGCGATCAGTCCAAAGGCGGCGTCGAATGGAGCGAGGTCGGTGATCTGCGAACCGATATGAATATCGACTCCGGTGATCTTTATCCCCGGCAGGGCTGCCGCTTGCGAATAGACCTCGTGGGCGCGGAGAATCGGAATGCCGAATTTGTTCTCCGCCTTGCCGGTGGCAAACTTGGCATGGGTTTTGGCATCAACATCGGGATTGACCCTGAGCGCCACCCGCGCGGTGCGGTTTTGACTTGTTGCGAGTTCGGATAGGAGGGCAAGCTCGGGCTCCGATTCGACGTTGAAGCAAAGAATGTTCTGTTCGAGCGCAAACGCCATTTCCGCTTGCGTCTTGCCGACCCCCGAGAAGGTGATTTTTTCTGGGGCTACGCTTGCTGCCAGCGCGCGCCGGAGTTCGCCGCCGGAGACAACATCCATTCCTGCGCCGAGCCGCTCCAGGGTTTTGAGAACGGCCAGGTTGGAATTGGCTTTCACCGCGTAGCAAACGAGATGCGGCAGGCCGGAAAAAGCGGAATTGAATACCTTGTAATGGCGGGTCAGCGTTGCCGTCGAATAGCAATAAAATGGCGTGCCAACTTCCGCTGCGAGCGTCGCGAGATCGACATCCTCGGCATGCATGACGCCGTTCTTCATCGCGAAGTGATGCATGGGCGGATCAAAGCAAGGGATCGAGGACAAACGGTTTTGGTGCGTGCGGCGGCGCCGGCTTACCGGCTCCGGGCGGCGGCGGCGCCGCACCGGCGGCCGTATTTTGCCCCGATAGCTCGCCTGGGTTCGCGGGCGCCTCATAATCGCCTGGCGTGCCGGCTAGCGGCGCGTTCGAGGCGGGCGCGCCGGGCGGCGGTTCGAGCGGTCCCCGCCGCCCGCAGGAGGCGAGCAAAAGGGTGATCACGGCGGCAACCACGATGGCGCCGCGTTTTGGGAGGGTACGTCTCACGAACAAGCTCCAAAAGAAGCGCCACTATGGATGAGGGCCGGATCAAAGAGAACGTTTGCGGCGCATGGTCATATTGCGGTTATCCTGCGATAACAATATTCGCGGCCAAAAATCTATCGTACGGCCCGGCCCAAGATCTGGGATGGGATTTCGGATAACATGGATGCTTTAGGCTGAAGGAGGATTTTCGGCCCGGCTTAGGCCACGCCTGGAGCCGTCCTCGCCGCGCCGTAAACGCCAACAAGGATACTCTCGTAAACAAACTGGGCTTTTTCGAGTCGCGGATTCTCCCAACGCGTATTTGGGGTCCACCCTGAACCATGGCATTCGAAACCCTCTATGATAACATGGCTTCTCCCATAGTCTCTTCTTGGACGAGGAAGGAAATGCGCAAATCGGCCCCGCTTACCCTAGGCTTGGCGTTTCTTTTGTGGATGGGCTTGGCACAGGCGCGACAAAGCTTCGTCAGCGAGGAGCTCGAAAACGACGCGATCCGGCTCGAACACAATATCGGCACGGACCTAGGCGCACTCGGGACACGCGCGCTTCCGCAATTGCACAAGGACGTGCAGCAAGCGATCGCGCGCAAGGATCTTAAGGCCGCGCTCAAATTGTCCGCGGCGATCGTCGCGGCCAATCCGAAGGATGCCGGCGCCTGGCTTTCCTATTCGCGCGCGGCAATCGCGGCGGCCGGGGATGACGAAAATCTCCAAGAGACCGGCACGGCGGCCGCCTGCCTTGCTTATGAGCACGCGGGCGCCAAGCCGGAGCGGGCGACGGCGCTCGCCTGGCTCGGCGAAATCTTTGCCAAGCAAAGCAAGTGGCGTCCTTCGCTCGATGCCTACCGCGCGAGCCTCGAAGTCGCCGAAATCGCGCAGGTGCGCAATGTCTATGAGGATCTCCGCGAAAAGCATGGGTTTCGCATTCTCGACTACAAGATCGACAATGAGTCCGCCTCGCCTCGCGCGTGCTTCCAGTTTTCCGAATCGCTTGCCTTGGGCAACGCCGATTTCTCGCCATTCGTAACCGCCTCGGGTTTTGCCAATGCCGCGATCTCGACCGAGGATCGACAGCTTTGCGTCGAGGGCCTGAAGCACGGCGAACATTACAAAATCGTGTTGCGCGATGGCTTGCCCTCGGCAGCAGGCGAGGCGCTGCGCAAATCGGCGGATTACGAAATCTATGTCCGCGACCGCTCGCAGCTCGTGCATTTCACCGGCAAGAATTACGTGCTGCCACGAGTTGGGCAGGAAGGCATTCCCGTCGTCTCCGTCAACACCAGGAAAATCGCCGTGGACATCATCAGGATCGGCGATCGTAACCTTTTGCCGACGGTTCGCTCCGAGGATTTTCTAGCCCAGCTCTCACCTACCGGATCAAGCAATTTATCGAGACAGATGGCAAGAAAATCTGGTCAGGAACGCTCGACGCAACTCCGGAGCTCAACGCCGAAGTGACGACCGCCTTCCCGGTCATGGAGGCGGCCGGAAAGCTCGATCCCGGCATCTATGTCATGGCCGCCAAGCCCGCCGGCGATGTTCCCGCCGCGAGCGGCAGCGACGAGGAAGGCGGCGGGACAACCGCGACGCAATGGTTCATAGTCTCCGACTTGGGCCTCACCGCTTTCAGCGGCAAGGACGGCATTCATGTGTTCGTCCGCTCGCTGGCGAGCGCAAGGCCGGCCGCCGGAGTCGAGGTGCGCCTTGTCGCGCGCGACAATGAAATATTGACTTCGAAGCGCACGGACGAGGCCGGTCACATTCATTTCGATCCAGGTTATTCGCGCGGAACTGGAGGGGTTGCTCCTGGTCTCGCCGTCGCGGAGGACGGCAAGGGCGATTATGGTTTCCTCGATCTCGAGGCGAACGCTTTCGACCTCACGGACCGGGGCGTAAAAGGCCGTGCCGCGACGGCCGCGCTCGACGCCATGGTCTATACCGAGCGCGGTGTCTACCGTTCGGGCGAGACGGTTTTCATCACCGCGCTGCTGCGCGATGGACAGGGCACCGGCGTGGCTTCCGTGCCGCTTACCCTTGTTGTCAAACGCCCCGACGGCGTCGAATATAAGCGGGTCCAGACCGAGGATCAGGGCGACGGCGGCCGCAGCTTTGCGTTGCCGCTGCTCCCCGGCAGCACGACGGGAACTTGGCGTGTCGCGGCGTTTGCCGATCCAAAAGCAGCCCCCGTTGGACAGACGAGCTTCCTCGTCGAGGATTATGTGCCCGAACGCCTCGAATTTTCGTTGACCTCGCGGGCGGCGGCGCGGGGCGGCGAGCCGGTCGAGATCGCAGCGAAGGCGCGCTATCTTTACGGCGCACCCGGCGCAAATCTCGAAATCACCGGCGAGGTCGAAATCGATGCCGCCAGCCAATCGCCGTTGCCCGCGCTCAAGGGTTTTACCGCCGGGCTGCAAGACGAACCTTTCGATAAAACCAGCACGGAAATAGAGGAGGCAGCGACCACCGATGCGACTGGCGCGGCAAAAATTTTGGTGCCCATTCCAGAGGCCGCAGCGCTGCGCCCGCTTGAGGCAAAGATCATTCTACGGGCGGGAGAGCCGGGCGGGCGCGCCGTCGAACGCTCGCTCGTCCTGCCGATCCTGCCAAAGGCCGGCCTGATCGGCGTCAAGAAGAATTTCACGGCTTTGACCGACGGCGCGGCGGCGAGCTTCGATGTCATTGCCGTCGGCGCGGATGGCGCCCGTGCTGCGCGCAAGGGCGTCGCCTGGTCGCTTTACAGAGTAAGCAATGATTACCAATGGTATCGCGCCGAGGGGCGCTGGAATTTCGAGCGGGTGAAATCGTCGAAACGCGTCGCTGGAGGCAAGATCGATATTGGCCTCGCCGCGCCCGCCGAGATTTCTTCGATCGTTGGACTTGGGCAATACCGGCTCGATCTTGCAAGCGGCGACAGCACCGATCTGCCGACGAGTCTTGCCTTCGAAAGTGGCTGGTCCGGCGAGGCCAGCACGCAAACGCCAGATCTTCTCGATGTCAGTCTCGACAAGGCAAATTATAAGCCGGGCGAGGAGATGCGGCTGCGCATCGCCTCGCGCTTTGCCGGCACCGCGACGGTCGCCATTATCGGCGAGAGTTTGAACGCTCTGACCACGCTCGATCTGAGCGAGGGCGACACGACCACCGCAATCCCGGTCAAAGGCGATTGGGGCGCGGGCGCCTATGCCGTGGTGCTCGGTTATCGTCCGCTCGACAAGGCGGCCAAACGCATGCCGGGCCGGGCCATCGGGCTTGCCTGGTTTGCCATCGATCCGCAAGCGCATGGGCTCGATGTCAAACTTGCTCCGCCGTCCAAGACACGCCCACGCGGTCCCTTGACGATCCCACTCGAAATCAAAGGCCTTGGCCAGGGAGAAGAGGCGCGTGTGACGGTCGCCGCGGTCGATGGGGGCATCCTCAATCTCACCCATTACGAAGCGCCCGATCCCCGCGGCTATTTCTTCGGCCAACGCCAGTTGAGTACGGAAATCCGCGACCTCTACGGTCTGTTGATCGATGGAATGCAAGGTTCGCGCGGCGCGATCCGGTCAGGTGGCGACTCGTCCCCGGAGTTTGGCGGCGAACGGCCGACGCAAGAACCGCTCGCGCGCTTTTCAGGGATCGTCAAGACCGGCCCCGACGGCCGGGCGCGGATCGGCTTCGATCTGCCCGCCTTCAACGGCACCTTGCGGGTCATGGCGGTGGCCTGGACAAAAACCAAGGCCGGCAGTGCCAGCACGGACGTGATCGTTCGCGATCCGGTCGTCGCGCAAGTGACGGCGCCGCGCTTTCTATCGCTTGGGGACCGGTCGCAATTTCACGTGCAAATCGACAATGTCGAAGGAAAGCCCGGAGACTATGCCCTCGATCTCGACGTAACCGGCCCGCTCTCGGCCGCAAGCGATACCCTGCACCGCAAAATCAAACTCGACGCCGGGGCACGCAAGGCGCTGATGATCCCATTCAGCGCCACGGGCGTTGGCCACGCCGGCGTCGACCTCAAGCTGAGCGGCCCCGGCTTCGTCGCGGCGCAAACGCTTGCGCTCGATATCTCGCCCGGCACCTCCGGACTTTACCGTCGCTCGGTGCGTACGCTGGCGCCGGGGCAAAGCCTCGCGATTTCGAGCGATATTTTCGCCGATTTCGTGCCCGGAACCGGCGTTGTTTCGCTCGCCGTTTCCGCACTCGCCGGGATAGATGTCCCGGCCCTCCTTCAGGCGCTCGATCGCTACCCTTATGGCTGCTCCGAACAAACCGTCAGCCGTGCCCTGCCATTGCTTTATGTCAACAAGCTTGCCAAAAGCGAGGCGCTCGGAATCGACCCGGACACCGATCAGCGCATCCGCGAGGCAATCGAGCGGGTGCTGGCGCGCCAGGATTCAAACGGCACCTTCGGTGTTTGGTCGGCGACCGATGCCGATGACCTATGGCTGCATGCGTTCGTCACCGATTTTCTCACTCGCGCGCGGGAAAATGGGTTCGACGTGCCGCAAAAGAAATTCGACGCCGCCCTGGAGCGGCTGCGCAATCTGCTTGCCAATTCGAGCGAAATTGGCGCGGGACAAGGCGCCCCGATCGCCTATGCGGCCTATGTTCTGGCGCGAAACGGCCGCCAGGTCATGGGCGATCTGCGCTATCTGTCCGATGCCAAGATCGACTCGTTCGAGACCCCGCTCGCCCGCGCCCATCTTGCCGCCGCGCTGGCTTTGCTTGGCGACCGCCCGCGTGCGGAGGCGGTGTTCGCAAAAGCGACGGAGCGTTTGAGCACGCTCGGAAATCCGCTCTACTCGACCCCCGATTATGGCTCGCGTCTGCGCGATGGCGCCGGGCTTCTCGCGCTTGCCGTCGAGACCCAAATGCCCGCCGCCGAAATTCTGCATGCGTCGAAGATCGTGGAGGACGCGCGCGCGAAAACCGCCTTCTCCAGCACCCAGGAAAATGCGTTCATGGTTCTCGCCGCCGAGGCGCTCGCCGATAAGTCCAAGACGATTGCCTTGTCTGTCGATGGCGAGCCCCAGCAGGGCGCTTTATTCAGGACTTGGCGGGCCGCCGCGCTCGCCAGCAAAACCGCGACGATCGCGAATAGCGGGCAAGCGCTGGTGAGCGTCGTTTTGACAACCTCCGGCAATCCGCTGACGCCGGAGCCGGCCGCCGAGCAGGGCTACCGGATCGAGCGCTCCTATTACACGCTGGACGGAAAACCGGTCGAGCCCACGGCGATCAAACAGAACGATCGCTTTGTGATCGCCTTGACGGTCACCGAATATGAGGCTGCGTTCGCGAGGCTGCTTCTGGTTGACCTTCTGCCGTCGGGATTGGAGATCGACAATCCGGATCTTTTTGAGGGCGGCTCGACCGAGGCGTTGTCCTTCTTAAAGAAAACCGTCGAACCGGCGCATACCGAATATCGCGACGATCGTTTCGTCGCCGCTTTCGCGCGCGACGGACACGACAAGGCAAATTTCACGGTCGCCTATATTGTCCGCGCGGTTACGCCTGGGCATTATTTTAGCCCGCCGGCGACAATCGAAGATATGTACCGGCCAGAACGATTCGGCCGCACCGCTTATGGCGCAATCGATATCGCCGCCCCCAAATGAAAATGTTTCACGCGAAGCATTTTGGTAAGATCGCGGCGCTCTTTCTTACATTTGCGTTGCCCGGCCTCGCGGTCCCCGCGGCGTTGCTTCATTTTCTGCCCTCGCCGGGTGCGCTCGATCTTGCCGCCGCAAGTCAAGGTTCGCGTATCGTCGTCGATCGCAACGGCACCCTTTTGCGAGCCTTCACGACGCCGGACGGACGCTGGCGGCTTCCTGTTCGCACGGGCGATGTCGATCCGCGTTTCATCGCCATGTTGATTGCCTACGAGGACCGGCGGTTTTATGCGCATCATGGGGCCGATTTTCTCAGCCTTGGGCGCGCCGCGCTGCAATGGGCAAGCCATGGCCATATTGTTTCCGGCGGCTCGACTTTGACGATGCAGGTGGCCCGGCTGATCGAGCCCCGCGCTGGAAAATCGCTGGCGGGAAAACTCGACCAAATTTTTCGCGCGATAAAAATCGAACGGCGGACGGATAAGACCGGCGTCCTCAATCTTTACCTCGCGCTCGCACCTTATGGCGGCAATATCGAGGGCGTTAGGGCAGCGAGCCTTGCCTATTTCGGTCACGATCCGAAGCGGCTCTCGGCCGCCGAGGCGGCATTGTTGGTGGCCTTGCCGCAAGCGCCAGAAACAAGGCGGCCGGATCGCTTTCCCGATGCCGCGCGGGCTGCCCGCGACAAAGTCCTCGACCGGGTCTTTGCGCGGGGCGTCATTAACAAGGCCGAGCGCGATGCCGCCAAGCGGGAAGCCATGCCACAAGAACGCCGGGCCTTTCCCATGCTCGCCGCGCATGCCAGCGAAGCCGTGCTCCGGCGTGCGCCAGAGCAGCGCGTCCACCGGCTGACGCTCGACGCCAAGCTGCAAGCATCGCTCGAAGGGCTGGCGCGCGAGGCCGCCGCCGGGCTAGGACCAAAGCTTTCTTGCGCCATCCTCGTCATCGACAATGCGACCGGCGAGATCCGCGCCCATGTCGGGGCGGCGGATTATTTTTCGCAAGAGCGCGCCGGATCGATCGACATGACAGAGGCCGTCCGCTCGCCCGGCTCGGCTTTAAAACCTTTCATTTATGCGTTCGCTTTCGAGAACGGCATCGCGCTCCCCGAAACCCTTTTGGACGATCGGTCAAGACATTACGGAATTTACGCACCGGAAAATTTCGACCATTCGTTCCAGGGCACCGTCACGGCGAGGCGCGCGTTGCAATTTTCCTTGAATCTGCCTGCGGTCGAATTGCTCGACGCAATCGGCCCGGAGCAGTTTATTGCGCGCCTGCGCAATGCCGGCGCCAGGATCGCGCTCCCGGATGAAACCGCTCCGGGACTAGCCGCGGGTCTGGGCGGCCTCGGGATCACGCTGCGCGATCTCGCTTTGCTCTATGCCGGCCTCGCGCGGGGAGGAACGGTGCCGGGATTGCGTGAAACAATGGACGGCGTGGGGACGCCGGAAGCTGGGACCCGCCGGATAGCCGGCGCAGTCGCTAGCTGGTATGTCGCCAACATTCTGCGCGGCGCGCCGCCGCCCCTAAACGCGCCGTTCGGGCGCATCGCCTATAAGACCGGGACTTCCTACGGCTACCGCGATGCTTTCGCGATCGGCTTCGACAAGGCCCATACGATCGCGGTCTGGCTCGGCCGGCCAGACAATGCCTCCGTGTTCGGCCTCGCCGGACGCCAAGCCGCCGCGCCGGTTCTGTTCGACGCTTTCGCAAGGCTCGGCGCCGGGCACGAATTCCTTGCCGCGCCCTCCGGTATTCTCGCAAGCCGGACCGCCTCGCTTCCGCCGCCCTTGCGCCATTTGTGCAAGGACGTGCCCAAGAAT
Organism: Candidatus Methylaffinis lahnbergensis; assembly: GCA_002890675.1. Lineage (GTDB taxonomy): Bacteria > Pseudomonadota > Alphaproteobacteria > Rhizobiales > Beijerinckiaceae > Methylocapsa > Methylocapsa lahnbergensis. The sequence continues at coordinate 64,316 of PEFW01000005.1, read as the reverse complement.
CTGGCGGCGGTCGCGACGGCGCAATTAAAAATCGCTTTTCCGCCGGATGGCGCCCGCATCGATCTCGGCCTCGCCGCATCATCGCCGCCTTCGCCCGGCACCCGCCTCGCCTTGAAAGCCGAAGGCGGAGTTTTGCCGCTGCGATGGATCGTCAACGGCGCGCCGGTCGGCGAAGCGGACTTGCGCAGGCAAGCGGCGCGGACCCCCGACGGCGCGGGCTTTGCGCGGGTGTCGGTCATGGATGCAAAAGGGGCGACGGACAGCGTGTTGGTGCGCCTCGAATAGAGGAGCTTCAATAGGTCATATGGCTGTCAAATCTCGTGGCCTTTCTTCTTCATTTCCGCGCGCACGCGGGTCATCATATCGGTCGAAATCTTGCCCCGCCAGCCCTGCATCGCAGTCACGACCTCGGTCAGGAAGGCCGGTTGTGTCTCGACGTATTTTCTTCCCGCCGGGCTCTCGAAGAAGGCCACCGCCGACTTCAAGTCTGGCTCGCTCATCTGTTTGACATAAATCTGCGCGGCGATATCGACCATTTCGTCCGCTTGCTTGTCGAATTCGGGCTTGAGCCCGGTCAGCACCGCGTTGAGATCGTGGATGAGTTCCGGCCGTGTCTGGGTCAACGACGAGCCAATCTGATCCATGAATTCGGGAATGGTGCTGCTAAAGGAGCGCGACATTCCACAGGCGATCACGAGCGCGCGGGCGGCGGCCAAATGCGACGGGCTAGGCGCGGCCGAACCCGGCCCGGTTTGGCCCGGCGAGGCGTCGGGAGCGGCTGGTTGAGCCATGCTTCCGCTCGCGGCAACCAAGAGAGCAAGCAGGAACGCAAGGCAAAAAACCAAATTCATGGCGTGTTTTTTTTGAGTTGTGCGCAAACGAAAACCTCCCAAGGGGCATAAGCCAAGAACCGTGGCGGTGATGAAAGAAGCCCATGTTCCCGGCGGCGTCAATCGAGTTGGCCCAGAATCTTGATGCCGGCCGGACCGGCGCTGATCACCGCCTTGGCAATCCCAATGAAAAGCCCGTGTTCGACGACGCCTGGAATGGCGGCGAGCCGGTCCGCTAGGCGGTCCGGATCGGCAATGGTGCCGAAGAAGCAATCGACGATATAGTGTCCATTGTCGCTGACGAAAGCCTGGCCGCCAGGAGTTTTCCGCAGGCGGAGCTCGCCATCGCAGCCTAACCCCTTCGCCGCCGCCGAAACCATCCGGCGGGTCGCCTCAAAGCCGAACACATTGACTTCGAGCGGTAGCGGGAATTTGCCGAGCACCGCCGCCAACTTCGACGAATCGGCGATCACGATCATGCGCTTCGACGCCATCGCGACGATTTTTTCACGCAAGAGCGCGCCGCCGCCGCCCTTGATGAGACGTAATTTTGGGTCAAACTCGTCGGCGCCATCGACCGTCAGGTCGAGCTCTGGCGAGGCGTCGATCGTCGTAAGCGGGATGGAATAAAGCGCGGCGAGGGTGCGGGTGCGCTCGGAGGTGGGTACGCAGATCACGTCCAGGCCCTTGGCAACCCGCGCGCCGAGAAGCGCGACAAAATGCGCGGCCGTCGTGCCGGTCCCTAGACCGAGCCGCATACCGGGGGTCACCAGCTCCAGAGCCTTTGCTGCGGCGAGCTGTTTGGAGTCGTCCTGGGAAAGTTCTGGCATGAGGCGGCCACGATGGCTCCGGCAAGGTCTGCCTGGGTTAGCCCCTTGCGAGCTGCCGCGTCAACCCCGAGGCAGCGGTTGGCTCCTGCGCGGCATGCCTATATATCTAGGGCAGGCGGAGGTAGGATCATGGCTGCTACGGCAACAAAAATCATTCTGGATACGCCGGCCCCGGATTTTTGGCTTCCCGCCACGGACGGCAAAACCTATGCGCTAAAAGATGTGGCGGGCGAAAAGGGCACGGTGATCGTCTTCATCTGCAATCATTGCCCCTATGTAAAAGCGGTGATCGACCGGCTTGCCGCGGACGCGCGGCTGTTATTGGCGGAAGGCATTAGCTTCGCCGCCATTTGCGCGAACGATGCCACGGACTATCCTGAAGATTCCTTCGCCAATATGAAGCGGTTCGCGCAGGCGCACAAAATTCCGTTTCCCTATCTTCACGACGAGAGCCAGGCGGTCGCCCGTGCGTATGGCGCGGTCTGTACCCCCGATTTCTTCGGCTACGGCAAAGACCTGAAGCTGAAATACCGTGGGCGCCTGGACGAAGGCCGCACCACGCCGCCGCCAGCGGGCGCGCGGCGAGAGCTTGTCGAGGCCATGCGGAGCATCGCTGCCACAGGCGTTGCGCCTGGGGATCAAACTCCTTCCATCGGCTGCTCGATCAAATGGAAGGCGGCGTAAGCTCGTCGCGCGTAAAACTCCAGGCGCCGCCGCCCGCCACGGCGAGATAAAGAAACACAAAGCAATAGAGGACCGCAAGCTCGCCCTGATTGAGAATGGGAAAGAAGCTTTTTTGCGCATGCACGAGAAAATAGGCAAACGCCATTTCGCCGGACAAAATGAAAGCAACCGGGCGGGTGAAGATGCCAAGCAGTAACAGAATGCCGCCGACGAGCTCCAGAACGCCCGCGATGCCCGAGAGCGACAGGAGCTGGAGGTTGTCGAACATTGCGACATGCGGAAAGCCGAAAAGCTTCGCCGTACCGTGCTGGAGAAGCAGCAGGGCCGTGACGATCCGCAAGAGTCCAAGGAGCCGCGGCTGCCAAGCAGCGGCGATGGGCGCCAAATCCATGATGACCACTCCTTTGTCGTAAGAACCTCGCATGGGCGTTCCTTGCCCGGGCGGCCCATTGTGCTCCTCGGCCTCGAACGCCAAGTATTTTGTCATATATAAGCTCCGCCGGCCTCCGAGGAATCAGCTGGTGATCCCCATCGCAATTATTGGCGCCATTGTCCTGTCAGGGGCGCTTGGCGTCTCGCTAATGTACCGTCAGGCCGCCGCGGTTGCCGCCCATCGCGAGCGCGTTCCGGACGGGTTTTCCGGCTTTATCAGCGCCGAGGAACACCGGCGGGCGGCCGCCTACGCCCTAGCCCGCACGCGGCTGGAAATCGCGGAGACCATCTTCGACACCGTCCTCGCGGTGCTTTGGCTGATGGTCTTGCTCGGTCCGCTCTACGCGTTGGTGGCGCAATTCGTTGCTCCTGGCATCTCCCGCGCTGTCGCCGTCGTGGTTGCGTTCGAGCTGGTTGGGCGCGTTCTGCAACTGCCGTTCTCGATTTACAGCACCTTCGCGCTCGAAGCCCTGTTCGGCTTTAATCGCGCGACCCCGGCGATGTTTCTGCGCGACCGGCTAAAGGGCGCGGCACTCTCGGCTCTCCTTGGCGTCCCTTTGCTTTATGGTCTTTTCTGGCTGCTGCGCGTCATGCCTGACACCTGGTGGCTCCTCGGCTGGGTGGCGTTGATGGCACTGATGATCGCCATGAGCGTGATTTATCCCGCCGTCATCGCGCCCTTGTTCAATAAGTTCACGCCCATGCCGGACGGACCGTTGAGGACGCGCGTCGAAGCGCTTCTTGCCAAATGCGGTTTCGCATCCAAGGGGCTCTACGTCATGGACGCCTCCAAACGTTCGACGCATGGAAACGCCTATTTCACCGGCTCCGGAAAGGCCAAGCGCATCGTCTTCTTCGACACGCTTTTGCAAAACCATACCCCCGATGAAATTTTGTCGATTCTGGCCCATGAGCTGGGGCACTATAAACTCGGCCATATCGGCCAGCGCATTGCCGAGATGACGGCGTTCGCGTTTGTTGGTTTTGCTGTCCTTGCCTGGGCTTTCGCCGCTGGTGGATTGGCTGGCGCGTTCGGTCTGCCAGCCGATCCCGGCCTAGTTTTGATGGTGGTACTGACTGCGGCGGGACCAGTCTCGCATTTGCTGTCGCCGCTGACAAGCTGGCTGTCGCGCCGCGCCGAGTATCAGGCCGACAATTTCGCGAAGGCGATGGCCGGCTCCGGGCCGATGATCAGCGCCTTGACGAAGCTCGCGCGGGATAACCTTTCGACCCTGACACCCGATTCGGTCTACGCCCTGTTTTATTATTCCCACCCGCCGGTTCCGGCGCGGATCGCCCGGCTAAGAGCGGAGCCAGCTCTGCTTGACCCCATAAGGATCTAGCGGCGACCGCTCATCTAGGGCGGTGCAGCCGACGGCCTCGACACTTCGACATCCTGCGGCCCTCGGACCAGGTAATCTATGCCGGCCCAGCGAATATGGCGGGACCCTAGCGCCGAAAACACGCACAACGCATGAAAACTCCACCAGATGGGACGCAGCCACCGTTCTACCCGCCAGTACATTGGAAGTCCGGCGGCGGTTGCCTCTCCCCAGAGCGCAATGACGATTCTGCGCCGGCAATGGTAACGAATCTCTCCCAAAACGAGAGACACGCCAATCAGGACGATGGCAAGGACACTCCCTTGCGAGGCCATGCTCAGCGCGGCGATCGCGGCGGCGATGGGGAAGAACGTTCCGAGCGCCGCCAGCGCCCAAATGCCGGGTTCATGCAGCAACACGATACGGTATTGGCGCCGCGCAAACGAAAAAGCTTCGCTCCAACTCATCGCCACGGGGGAGAGAAGGAGGCTCTGGCGCGGCGAAAAGACCTCGTACCCTGCTTGTTTGAACGCGCGGGTCATTTGCGCGTCGTCGCTGAGTGCCCCGGCCCAAAAGCGGCGGATATCGATGCGCTCCAGCGTCTTGCGCCGCATGGCCATTGTGCCGCCCCAGCAATGGTTAATTATCGAAGGCAGTCTCGGCACCGTCACAACGGACGCGTTCGCCGCCGCGACGACCGCCGAACTCACCCGGTTGTCGGCCGGGACGATCCAGCGGTAACCCGTGACCGCGTCACGCCCCGTGTTGATGAGAGCGGCAACGAGTCGGGAAAGCCACTCGGGCGCGGGCAGCGTGTCCGCGTCGACGAAAGCCACGATCTCATCTCCGTCCTCGATCGCGTCGAGGGCCGCGAGCAAATTCCAGACCTTCTGACCAGACTGTCCGGACTGGCCGGCGACAACTGTGCGAAGCGGTGCTCCCGGCCGTTTCGATTCCTCCGTTACCATTGCGAAGGCGGGATCTTCCTCGGACTCGACCGCCGCGATAATTCGATAGTCTGGATAGGCTTGATGGCGCAACCGGTCGAAGAAGGCACGCGAAACGTCCGAATCGTTCTTCACGGCCACGATGACGGCTGCGGGAGGCGTGATTCCGGGAACCTCGGTAAGCGGAAGGCCCCAGGTGTAGCGCCATGCCGACAACGTATTTAAGATCGCGATCGTGATCCACGCGATCAACAGAATGCTTGCGATGGTACTCATTGCTGGGATGTTTCCTGGCAAGCCCACCGCGCCCGCCATCGCAAACACGAGCCCGCGAGGACTAGGCGCGGCGTCGGTGTCAACGCCGCCACCGGATACACCAGCCGAAGGCGACGCCGCTCAATTCGCATCCATCGCCCGCCTCGCCGTCAACAGCAGCCCCGCGCCCTCGTCGTTGGCCGCCGGAATGCCAAGTAACCGGTGCGCAAGCAGGCCGCCGAGCAGGCCGAGCGCGGCGGCCAGGTGCCAGGACCACGCGCCGCGAAAATACGGTCCGGTGCATTTGACCGGGGTGCACCGTCCGACCCAATATATGAGAGAATCGTTGCCACCCCAGGGGACTTGCGCGATGTCGTCAATGACGGCATTGGCGCCTTTTGCCAATTCCGCGAGAGCGGACCGCGTCCACCACGTCAGATGATGAGGCGGCGCGTTCATCACAAAATTCGGGATGCGGGTCAACGCGGACGGGACGTGCGGTACGCCAACGAAGATAAGGCCGCCAGGCTTCGCCGCTTGCACCATCTGGGCGAACAGGGCCGCGGGTGCCTTGACATGTTCGAGGACCTGGAACGCGCAGACGGCATCGTAGGATCCCACATGCCCGACGAGATGTTGAGCGAGCGTTTCGTTACGCACCCCGCCGGCCGCGCTGCCTTCGGCGAAGTGCGGGTCTAGCCCGGTGTAAACCGCTTGTGGCAGGCATGAACGGAAACTTGCGAACCCGCAGCCGACATCAAGGACCCGAGCTCCGGCCTCGATGCGCCGCGCGGCAATCATGAATTCGTGGCGAACGGATTGACGCGAACAAAGCTTTAAATCAGTCACCCTTGAGTAGAACTGGACATAAAACGCGCGGTTTCCCTCAAGCGGGGGATCAAAGAAATAGAGGCCTGCCGGCGACTCCCATAATCCGAATCGATCCACGCCGCAAAAGCTCGGACCCGTATCCGTTTTGAACTCGATACGCCAAAGGGCGGCGAGGAGACGGGACGTCACCCACTGGACATGCCGGACCGCCGGACGCCCTGTGATCGGACAGGCGGGTGCGCATTCTTGAGGCGGCATTTTCCAAGGTGCCAAGAGGCTTCGAGACCGGCAGCAAAGATTCCATGAAATCTGAAAGATTGCAAACTGCTCATCAATGCTCCAACTAGGTCGGCGTAGCTGATCGCCGGGCGAGGCATAAAGCGCCTCAAACCCAAATTGCTTCGGGAACCGCCATGTTGCTAAACTTACAAAATCCGCTCACGCGTCTTTCGCGGGTCCGCCGGAGGTGGCTTATTGCGCGAAGCCGGATCTTCGATCGCAATTGGTACCTGGCCGAATATCCCGAGATCGGCGTGACGGGGTTGGATCCGATCATGCACTATCTGCTCAGCGGCGCGGACCGGGGTTACCGGCCTCATCTTTTGTTCGATCCAGCTTGGTATAAGAACGCCCGCGGACCGCGACAGCGCGATCAAAATCCGCTCATTGATTACATAAATTACGGAGCCCGAGAGGGCATCGACCCGTCCCCCTATTTTGCAACCGCATTCTATCGGAAAGCCGCGGGCGGCACCGGCGCTATGTCGCCGCTCGGACATTTCGTGGCTCACGGGCTGCGGCGCGGTCTTGCTCCGACGCCCCTGTTCGACCGGGCATGGTATTTGAAAAACAATCCCGACGTGCGGCGCGCGGGCTTCGACCCGTTTCTCCATTTCGTGGCCTCTGGAGCCAAGGACGGCCGCTCGCCTGGTCCGCTTTTCGATTCGGCATGGTACCGGCTGCGGAATGCCGATGTGCGGGACGAGGGCATGGAGCCGCTGCACCATTATCTGGCGATTGGCGCTCGCGAACGCCGCGACCCCTCCCGTTTTTTCGACACGGATTTTTATGTCGCGGCCTATTCCGGACAAGGTGTGGCGCGCGAGACGGCGCTGGCTTTTTATGCCGAGCACGGGCGCGATACGTGGCACAGCACCCATCCAGTTCTTCCGCCACCCGCGTCCCCGAGTGCCTATTTCGAGGAACTTCCCTGGCAAAGATCGATGCCCGCACCCGGCGCGATCGAGGCGCCCTTTCGCTTATTGATCGTCGATGTTGGAGAGGCCGCCGGAAGGAAAACGGCCGAACTGAAGCAACTCTTAACGATGCTATTCACATTGCCAGGACTCGATGTTTATTGCGTGACAAACGCCGCTATGGAATCGATCCCAGGAGTTGCGATACTCGACTTGTCGCGCCCCGATCTAGCTTTGTTCGACAGGAGAGTTGTCCTCGAGCGCGTGCTGCGCGCAATGAGGTTCTTGGACCCGAAGGGGCTCGTTTGCGAGGCGGCCTGCGCCGCCTTGCCTCTTGCCCGGACGTGCGCGGACATCGGTCTGCCGTACCACAATCTCATGGAAGCGAGGCCTCTCGCCGCCGCGGATTGGGCGGAACTCTTGGCCCGTCGTGCCGCCTATCGCCCATCCCGTCGGATGACAATTTCCGTAATCGTTCCAAACTACAATCACGCCGGTTATCTCGATGAGAGGCTCGCGTCGATTCTCGAGCAACGATTGAGGCCGGACGAAATTATCTTTCTCGACGATGGATCGGGCGACGGCAGTTTGGAGATCGCGCGGGCGTGGCAGGCGCGATCGCCAATTCACTTCGCGATCCTTGCAAATGCGACGAATAGCGGTTCGCCTTTAAAACAATGGGCAAAGGGGATCGAAAGCGCCGCCGAGGACCTCGTCTGGATCGCAGAGAGCGATGATTCGTCTTGCCCTCGCTTTCTCGAGCGCATGGCCGCCGCCTTTGTAGATCCAGACATTGCAGTCGCCTATTGCGATTCCGAAGTGATCGGAACCGACGGAGAAATCCTCTCTTCGACCTACCGGTTCTATACCGATTCACTCAGCGAAACGAAATGGTTAGCAGGATATGTCGAGACTGGTCCGCGCGAAATCGCCGAGGCTCTAGCCATCAAGAATACGATTCCCAACGTAAGCGCCGTTCTATTCCGGCGCGACGCGCTCAACGAAAGTTTGAACGCGGCCGAAAATTTCCGCTATTGCGGTGACTGGGCGATTTACGTCGCGTGCCTGCGCAAGGGAAAAATCGCCTTCTGTCCGCGTGCCCTTAACAAACACAGGCGGCCGCCAGGGAGTCTGACACAAGAAGGCGAGCGCGATGCGCAAGGCGTGCGGGAAGCAATCTCCATCAAACTCTCGATTTTCGCCGACGCGCTGTGCGACGCGCGGGTTATCTGGTTGAGCCTTGCCCAAACAGTTTTCGAATATGAAATTCGATCAAAATCAGCCGGCCGCGAGCGCCCCGCATTCACAAAGAACAAAGACCTGGCGGATTGCGTTGAAAAGTTGCGAAGTTTCCTTAACGAGCAAGAGCACCAATTTCCACAAGACAAAAGCGAGATCGCAGCCTATCTGCGAGGTGTCGTGGCGCAATCCGCGTCCTTGCGCGCGACCGACCATCAAAGCTTTGTAAACAGCGTTCTGCGGGAACTCAAAACCATCGCCGTTCGCGGTTAAGGCCCCAGACGTCCACTCGTTTTCCTGGCTGAGCGTGCTGGCCAGTTCCTCGCCCGGTTTTGCGCCTTGGGGATCTTGTGGCGCCGGCACCGGTTGAATTTATAAGGTAGGGGCCTTCCGGATCCAGGATGCTCGAGCTGGGAATTCTTACCCCCCGAGGCTGGCACCGCTCCTCTTAAACAGCGAGTGCGCGGACAACTACAATCCAAGGCTTATCCTCGCGACAACCCGGGTCATTGTCTATCCGCAACGCTGACATCGCCAAATTGCCCCGCAATGCGGAAGTGCGTATTTGCTGCTCGACCAGACCGGCCCGGCGAAGGTCATTGGCCGCCGCCTAACTAAACGCAGTGCCGGCACCGAACGTTTTGAGCCGGGTCCGCCAATGGCAAGCGCAAAACCCCGCGGGAGCCGGCCAAAGACGGCGTTGACATATTGTCCGAAATAACGAACCTTCTTCCACGTCCGTTCACGAATGAATCGAACGCTTCGCCCGGGCCGTCGCCTAGCCCCCAGGAAATTTGCATGAAGTCGCAAAATCGAACTGGGTTGGGAGAAGAGGGTCGGCGGCGCCTCGACGAAATGGTGCAAAACCGCCTTGACGCCCTGGCAGCCGGCTCTAAGCCGCAAATTACGCAGGTGCCGGTCCCACCATCTCCGAACGGCGTGATGGACTTTCAAAATCTGGCCGGGTATCGCGAACTTAAACTTCAGCGATCGATGGCGGTCGTGGTTGGCCTCGACAATCCCTATTTTCGCCTCCATGAAACCGCTGCCGGCGCGACGACCCTCATCGGCGGGCGCCAATTCATCAATTATTCATCATATGATTATCTTGGCCTGAACCATCATCCCGAGGTCCGCGAAGCCGCGCATGCCGCCGTCGACTCATTCGGCACGTCGGCGTCCGCGAGCCGGCTGGTCGCTGGCGAGCGGCCGAGCCACCGGGCACTCGAGGGGGCCTTGGCGCAACATTATGGGCAGGAAGATTGCGTCGTTTTCGTCAGCGGTCACGCGACAAATGTTTCGACCATCGGCGCCATTCTCGGGCCGAAGGATTTGATCGTCCACGAAAGCCTTGCCCACAACAGCATTCTGGCGGGCGCTACTCTGTCGCGTGCCGAACGGCGTTCGTTTCCGCACCGTGATTTCATCGCACTGGATTTGCTGCTTACGTCGATCCGGCGGCGGTTCGAGCGTGCGCTGATCGTCGTTGAAGGCCTATACAGCATGGACGGCGATGTTCCCGACTTACCGATGCTTGTTGAGATAAAGCGGCGGCATAACGCCTGGCTGATGGTTGACGACGCGCATGGTCTCGGCGTGCTTGGCCCGAAGGGTTACGGGTTGTTCGATCACTCCGGCACCGACCCGCGCGATGTGGATATCTGGATGGGGACACTTTCGAAGACGCTTGCCGGATGTGGCGGTTTCATTGCCGGTCCAACCACGCTCGTGGAGTATCTGAAATGCATGTCGGGTGGGTTCGTCTACTCCGTTGGCCTTTCGCCGCCGTTGGCGGCCGCCGCCTCGGCGGCCCTTGCCATCCTGCATCGCGAACCCGGCCGGGTCGAAAGATTGCGCCGTGTCAGCCGCTTGTTTTTCGATGCCGCCAAGTCGCGAGGATGGAATACGGGAACGAGCGCCGGTTTCGCGATAATTCCCATTATGGCCGGCAATTCGATTCTTGCCGTGGCTCTAAGCCAAGGACTTTTTGAGCGCGGTATCAATGTGCAGCCCATTATTCATCCAGCGGTTCCTGAGCGCGCCGCCCGGCTGCGTTTCTTTCTTACCTCCGAGCATCGCGCCGAACAGATAGATGAAACAATGCAAGCGATCGAGGAGGCAATGCAAGAAGTCAACGCGAACCCGTCCATACAAAACATACCGGGATTTCCGCAAGGCGGTCCGGCATGACCGCACTTCTGGTGCGGAAAGTTCAAAGCGCGGCCGACGTCGCCGCTTTCGTGGCGGCGGGGAAACGCGCTCAAACCGGCAATTCGCGCTGGATCGAGCCGCTTCTCGTCGAGATGCTCCGGGTGTTCGACAAGAACCGTTCGCCCATAATGCTTGAAAATGAAATTCAGCGTTTCGTCGCTTTTCGCGATGGTCAACCGGCCGGGCGGATCGTGGCGGTAGTCAACCGGGCGCATCTCGAAAAATACCACGATGCCTGCGGACATTTTGGCGTTATCGACGCGATTGATGACCACGACGTGTTCGCCGTCCTGCTTCAACATGCCGCCGATTTTTTACGCGCGCGCGGGCTGCGCCGCATGCGCGGCCCTTTCAGTCTGTCGATCAATCATGAAGCCGGACTCCTCGTCAAAGGGTTTGACCAGCCTCATATTGTGCGCACCAACCATGCTCCGCCCCATTATGGGCGCCACATCGAGGCGCTCGGGTTTCGCAAAGCCATGGATTTATTCGCTTATGTCTGTCGGATAGCGGAATCGGACTTTCCCCGACGCGTAGCCAAGACCGCAACCCGATTCAATTCCGCCAAGGAGATCCAAACCTACGGTCTGTCCCTGACGCGCTGGCCAACGGAATTTTCCCGGGTGCTGCGGCTGTACAACGACGCCTGGAAGAACAATTGGAGTTCGATTCCCGTCAGCAACGCGGAGGCCAGACTGATCGCGGATCTTACCCTGCCCGTCGCCAAGCCTTCGTGGATCAGAATGGCCCAATGGCGGGGCGAGGACATCGCGGTCGTATCGCAAATACCAGACGTCAATGAAGCGCTCGTTGGGCTCGGCGGGAAGCTTTGGCCGTTTGGCTGGCCGCGTATGCTTTGGCGCATTCATGGCCGCGGGACGCGGATGACGCGGATCCCGATGATCGGCATCGCCAGCCGGTGGCAGGGAACCCGCATCGGTTCGATGGCTGTTTCGCTGCTTCTTGCCGAAGCGATTACCAAGGCGCGCGGGGCGGGGATCGAAGAGACTGAAATCAGCTGGATCCTCGAAACCAATCGTGCAATGCTCAATCTAGCGCGAAGCCTGCCGGCTCATCATACCCGCACATTCCGCATTTACGAGCGCGAACTCTAAGCTCGGCCACGCCTACGAACCGGTTCCATTTCCGGTTCCATTTGAAGCAATCATGCTCCAATGGAATGACACGGTAGCGCCGTCGCAGGAAACGCATAGCATCCGCTGTGCACGGAGTTAGGGATTTCCATAGGAACGGACGCCTCCCATGTTACCGCCGCGCCCGTTGCGCCGCGCGCCGCATGAGCGGGAAAAAAAGCGCATAGGGCAATAGACACAAGGCCTTGAAAGCATAGGCAAGCCGGCGCGGAAACATGATCTCAAAGCCGTTTTTTTCGAACCCGTCACAAATAATTCTGGCCGCGCGATCCGCGCCCATGATGAAAGGCATTTCAAAATCATTTTGCGCCGTCATCGCGGTGTGGACAAAACCCGGATTGACGACCTGGATGGTGAGACCCGCCTGCTCATAGGAAAGACTTAATGCTTCCGCCATGTAGATTAAGGCCGCCTTGGCCGAACCATATCCAGGCCACCCTGCAATACCCCCGTAACCCGCCAGGGACGAAGTGAGAGCGATCTGGCCTTTGCCGCGCCGCTTCATTGCGGCGAGCACGGGATCGAGACAATTGACCGTCCCGCCGACATTGATCTCGAAAGTGCGCCAGACAAGGTTGGCCGAAAATCCGTCGCGCTCAGTGATGAAACCGACGCCCGCGTTAAGGAAGGCCAGCGCGATTGGTCCAAGCGCCGCCTCGATACCGGAGACCGTGGCGGCCATGGCCGCGCGGTCCGTCGTATCGCCGGGAAAGCTGAAAATATTGTGGGATTGCGCAGCCAAGGCTTCAAGTTCGGCGGCTCGGCGCGCCGTCGCCGCGACCGCAAAGCCGCGTCGGGCAAGTTCCTGCGCCACCGCGCGGCCAATGCCCGAACTTGCTCCCGTGATCCACGCAATGCCGTCATTTGGATGGGCGCGATACATCGGTTTACCTCAAATCATAGGCAATACCCAACAATATCTGCTTCAAGCCGGCCGCTTGGGCGGGATAGTACGCTTTTGCGCGGGATAAAATTGAGCCTCTTGCAAGGCTCGCGATCTAAGCGATTTTTCCGTACCGGCGGCAGCCTTTTATCGAACGTTCCGGTCATCGGACGGCATTCGGCCTTTGCCGCGCCGCGAACGCAAGAACCTGCCGGCGGATTTGTCCTGCAATCGCCCGTTGACGCGAATCGAGATCTCGGTGGCTTCAATCAATTCTATCGCAAGAGTCTCTTGCCGACGGCGAACAGCACTTGGGCACGGCGATGTCATTGATCGTGCTGTGATAGGCGCCGGTGAAGAGTCTGGCCGCAAGCGCGCGGCGCAGCGGGATTCCGGCCTCGAAAACAATTCCGAACCCTCGGTCAAGACCTTGCTGGTCTATCCAGACAAACCAGAGAGGCACTTGCAATGCGTCGCAGCCAGCAGCAAAATGCCTCTTTCTCCGTCTCTCGCCCACCCCGGCGGCGGACCCGCGATCCTGGCTCCGCCAAGCGATATATCGGACGGAACGTTCAAGCCTGGTCAATCACGCGAGCCGAGGCCGCGCAGGCACTCTACGCGGCCATCAAGGACAATCCAAGATAAAAGAGGGGTCACCCGCACGATTTGTGCAAATTCTTATGAGACTTAGAACGTGACCGAAGGGACGGGGCGCCGGATACTGATATCTGCGCGCTACGAGAACTTCCCCCACGCGCGTTCCGTCGCCCACCATAACGCTTTGCTGCCGAGGATAATGAAGGCACCGAGGACCAGCCATCCGGATAGGCCGGCCGGAACGACACAAAGCCCGAGCGCGAACACCGGAACAATCATAACCAGATAATACGGCCCGGTGAAACGGCAGTGCGTCCGGCCGCAGCGCCGCGCATTGAGGATGCACGCCACGCCCATCCAGGCGAGGGCGACGATCCATATCGCCGTTCGAGCCGGCACCACGGCCAGCAGCCCGGCAACCAACGCGGCGTGAGGAAGCCACCACGCCAATAGTTTTGTGCGCGTGCTGCCAACCCAATCCGCGGACGCATTCGTAGTGCTACTCATAACACGCTAACCTAGATGTCTATTTACGAACCGGGGCAACGCAGAAAAACTGCTATCTATTTCCTAAGAAATTTTTTATGAGGGCTGCTGCGCTCAGAACCAGCACGACAAGGGCGAGCAGCCAAAGCAGGCCCATGCCCCACATCATCCCGCCGCCCATCATGTCGTGCATCATAATCGATTCCTTGCCCGCTAAAGCATGTCGCCGATATCCGATGCTCCGGTCGGGTACGCAAATATGGATTGCTTAAGAGCCGTAGCTGTCAGGCCTTGGCGGATTGCGAGAGCGAATAGATTGATGATCTCGTCGACATGCGGGCCGACAAGATGAGCGCCAAGCACGCGACCCGTCTCTTCCTCGACTAGAACCTTGAAGCCATAGACGGGCTCGGCCGCTTGCCGGGCCGTGAACCAGTTCGGGGCCTTTTGCACCTGCGCGCGAAACTTGAAACCCTGCTGCCGCGCATCCACCTCGCTGAGCCCGACAGCCGCAATCGGTGGAATGGTGAAGGCGACGCTCGGAACGCCGCGATAATCGGGCTTGTGCCGATTACCTTCCAGCAAGTTCCCGGCCACCACCTTGGCGTCATGACTTGATATCGGCGTGAGCGGCGGTCCCGAGCTGGCGGCATCGCCCGCCGCATAAACGGCCGAGTTCGAGACGCTTTGCAGGTAGTCGTTGAGCTGCAAACACCCGTCCTTCACAGCCACCCCGGCCCGATCCAGATCGAGGCTGTCGAGGCTTGGCACACGGCCGGCGGCATGCACGACCAAATCCGCCTCAAAGGCCATGCTCTGTCCATTTGACGAGGCTTCGACGCGGTATTCAGCCCCGGTTTTCTCGATGCCTTCAACGACCGTTTCGGTGCGCACGTCAATCCCCACCACCTGAAACTTCTCCATCAGCCAGCCAACCAGATCGGGATCGAAGTGGGTGAGCATGCGCTCGCCCCGTTGCAGCACGGTCACCTGCGCTCCAGCGCGCGCGGCAATGTGGGAAAACTCGGCAGCGATATAGCCGCCGCCCACCATCACAATCCGTTCCGGCAGAGTTTCGAGGGCAAGGAACTCCTCGTTTGTGATCAAATGCTCTTCGCCGGAAATGCCGAGCGTCGCCGGCGTTGCCCCTGTGGCGATCAGAATATGCCGGGCTTCGAGCGTCTCGCCGTCAACCTCCACGCTATTCCGCCCCGTAAACCGGGCCTGACCGTGGAAGGTCGCAATGCCTTTCGCCCTATAACCATCTTCATGCTTCGAGGGGACGGGATCGGTAAAGCTGCGCTTGAAGGCGATCAGCTCCGGCCAGTCGATGTTTGGCGCACCGACAACCCCCTTGCCGTGCATGCGCCGCGCATGGTCGATCACGGAGGCCCCAGCGACCAGCATCTTTTTCGGGTCGCAACCGCGCAGGGCACAAGTGCCGCCAAAGGGCTTGCTGTCGATCACGGCTATGGTCCAGCCGGCCGCACGGCAGCGCGTGGCAGCCACCCGTGCCGCCGTTCCCGTTCCGATAACGATTAAATCAAACTGCTGTGCCATGTCTGATCACCCACCAACGGGCCGTCCGCAACAATTCCCTGCGCACGCGCTTTCGGTCCAGCCTGAAAGATCCCACGAATCCCAGCCAGCCGCGTTTGGACGGGGCGCATGATAATGGTATCTGCTGACTACGAGAACTTCCCCCGCGCGCGCTCCGTCGCCCACCATATCGTTTTGCTGAGGAGGATAATGACGGCGCCGAGAACCAGCCATCCTAATAGGCCGGCCGGAACGATACCCGACCCGAGCGCGAGCACCGGAACAATCATAACGAGATAATACGGCCCCGTGAACCGGCAGTGCGTCCGTCCACAGCGCCGCGCATTGAGGATGCATGCCACGCCCATCCAGGCGAGGGCGACGATCCAGATCGCCGTTCGAGCCGGCACCACGACCAGCAGCCCGGCAACCAACGCGGCGTGAGGAAGCCCCCACGCCAATAGCTTCGTGCGCGTGCTGCCAACCCAATCCGCAGAGGCAGTCGTAGTGGTCCTCATAACGCGCTAACCCGCGCAGCACGAGAGCTGTTTCACATCCTTGGTGAACGTTTGCGCGGCGAGCTTCAGGCCCTCGACCATAGTAAGATAGGGAAAGAGCTGATCCGCGAGATCCTGGACGGTCATGCGCGCGCGAATGGCAATCGTTGCGGTCTGAATGAGTTCGCCCGCTTCCGGCGCTACCGCCTGCACGCCGATCAGCCGGCCCGACCCTGCTTCCGTCACTAGTTTGATGAAACCACGCGTGTCGAAATTCGCCAGTGCCCGCGGCACGTTGTCGAGAGACAGTACCCGACTCTCAGTCGCAATCCCATTCTGACGCGCCTCTATTTCGTTATAGCCGACGGTTGCCACTTGCGGGTCCGTAAACACCACAGCCGGCATCGCCGACAGGTCGAGAGTGGCCGCGCCGCCCAACATGTTTATGGCCGCGCGGGTGCCGCCGGCCGCCGCCACATAAACGAATTGTGGCAGGCTGGTGCAGTCGCCGGCCGCATAAATGTCGGCGGCGGAAGTTTCCAGCCGTTCGTTGACGACGATGGCCCCGCGTTCGTCCGTCACGACTCCAATCTTGTCGAGATCGAGGCCCGCCGTGTTCGGCGCACGTCCCGTCGCCACGAGCAGCTTCTCCCCTCGCAATTCACCGCGATTAGTCGTGACGACGAACTCGCTCTCGGTCTTTTTCTTTTTTCCTTTTCTCCTTCTTTTCCTGCTAAAGACGATCGAATGCGCCTGTGCAAAGATCTTGACCACGATGCCCTCGGCGGCAAACGCCGTGTCGAGCATTTCACCGATCAGTGGGTCTTCATGGAAGAACAGCGTGTGGCGCGCGACAATGGTCACCCTGCTTCCTAGTCGCGCGAATGCCTGAGCCAGTTCGACCGCGACCGCAGACGAGCCGATCACGAGCAAGCGGGCGGGAATATCCGGACTTGCAACCGCCTCGTCCGAAGTCCAATAGGGCGTCCCCTCGAGGCCCGGCACGGGCGGAATCATAGGACTGGCGCCGGTGGCGATCAACGCCTTGTCGAAACCGATCTCCAGTTCGCCGCTCGCAGCGAGCTTGACGGCGAGCGTGTGAGCGCCTGTGAAGTGCGCTTCCCCGCGTACGAGCGCGATGCCCTGATTGTTCTCCAGCATTTTCTCATATTTGAGGTAGCGCAATTCGTCGACCCGGGCTTGCTGCTGCATGAGCAGCCGATCGCGACGGATTATGGGTTGGGCGGCGGCGATGCCATCGTCGAACGGACTGTGACGCCGCAAATGAGCGATGTGAGCGGCCCGGATCATAATCTTTGAGGGCACGCAACCCACATTGACGCAAGTGCCGCCGATCGTGCCGCTCTCGATGATCGTGACCCTTGCGCCGCCTTCGGAGGCGCGCAGCGCCGCCGCCATGGCTGCTCCTCCGCTGCCGATGATGGCCACCCGCAACGACGCGCCCCGTTCGTCTTTTCTGGCTTCCCCGTCCGGTGTTTTGCCGTGCCACCTCGCTGGAGGGCCGCCGGCGTGGGCACTTTTCTCAAGCGCCAGCCCGTAGCCTGCCGCATGCAGCGCGGCGGATAACGCCGCGGGGTCGAGGGGGCCTTCGCCGCTCACCCGCGCCGTCCCTTCGGGGTAGGACACATCCACCTTTTGGACGCCAGGGCCGTCGAGCAACGCTTTCTCGACGTGGCTCGCGCAACCGGCGCAGGTCATACCGGTAACCTCCAAGACCAGGCTGTTACTCCCCAGACGGCTCCCCCCGTGCCGTGGCTCGTGCGCGCCGGAGGCCGGGGCGGACAGCGCGGGAAGGCGCCGCTGCCCGAAGACAATACCCAAGCGCGCGAGAATCGGCGTGGGGTGGCCCGCCGCGGCCGCAAACGAGTCAATGAATGAGGTTAGTTTGTTCATGGCTCATTTTTTCACTTCGGAGGGGTAACCGGCCCCGTCGGTCGCTTTGGTGAGCGCTTCGATGCCGGTCTTCGCGTCATCGTAGGTGACCACCGCTTCCTTCTTGTCGTAGTTCACCTCGGTCGTTTCCACGCCCTCGACTTTTTGCAGCGCTGTCTTGACCGTGTCGGAGCAGGAGGCGCAAGTCATGCCGGAGACCGAAAGAGTGATCGTCCTCATGATGACTTGATTTCCTGATCGTTCGGTGTGGACGTGCCGCAATCTGTCGTAGTGCGCCGACGATTGAGCCGGTAGGCAATGAGCCCCAGGCACACCAGCAGCGCCGGGATCAAGACATAAGCGCCATTGGCGAGGCAGGCCGTCAGACCGGCAGTCGCCAGTGTGACTGCAAGCAAGGGCGCTGCACAGCAAATCGCGGCCAACACGACCCCGACAGCGCCGGCAGCAATGAGCGCGCGGTCTTTCATGGCCACAGCATCCCTTCCGAGTATGGGAACGAGGGATAGCCCGCTTCGGTCGTTGCCTTGATGAGCGCCTTCACGTCGGCCTTCGTGTCGTCGAAGGTGACGACGGCCGTCTTGGTCTTGTCCGAGACTGCGACATTGGTGACGCCCGGAACAGCCGCGAGGCTTTCCTTAATGACGTGCGGACAGGCCCCGCAATACCAATTCCGCACCGCGAGCGTCACTGTCGTTTCGCCCGCGAAGGCGGGCGCGGCGAGCCCGCCGAGCGCGAGGGTCATAGCGACGAGCATTTTGGTCATGGTGACCCTAGTTCTCGTTCCTCCGCCGACCTCTATTTGAACGATAGCGCTTTGCAATTCTCAGTCAGTGACCACGTCGTCCCAGATGGGTTTGTTTTGATTAAGTCAATAGTTTTAGACCCCAACTTCGTGCCGCCGAACAACGACTCTCCCAGCGCAAAAATCCAGAAAAAGGATCCGCCTGGCCCATTCGCTTCGTGTTCATCAGTAGACCAAGTATCATACACGAGGTCGAAAGAGTATTGATTGGCATCCGGCCCGGCACTTGGGTTGTTTATGCCGAGCGGAACGACAGCAAAGCCATTGATCTCAAGTTTTGTGCTCTCCGGGATAGTGGTTTCCGCGGCACTCGAAACGCCCATATTCTGCGCGAATCTCTGGTCCGGATACACAAAGCGACGATTCTTGTCCCACACGGCCGTCTTGGCCTTTTGTACAGGAGTGGATTGGTCCACATAAAGATGCGTTGGGTCGAAATCGAAACTTCCGCTCGGTTTTGTGTTGTCCACG
Organism: Candidatus Methylaffinis lahnbergensis; assembly: GCA_002890675.1. Classification (GTDB taxonomy): domain Bacteria; phylum Pseudomonadota; class Alphaproteobacteria; order Rhizobiales; family Beijerinckiaceae; genus Methylocapsa; species Methylocapsa lahnbergensis. The sequence goes on along the minus strand of PEFW01000005.1, from coordinate 45,196 downwards.
GATTCGATTTTGAAGATAGCAAAGGCTTCGTCAGACCGTGCTTTCACCGGGCCGGCTGCTGTGTCGTACCCTTTGCAGATGCCGACCTCATGGTAGGAAATAGAAATAGCGGCAGAACGAGCGGCATCAGGCAGGGCGATTGACCCTGAGATCAACAGCGAGATGGACAAAATACATCTCGTCGACGGTCTCATCGTACGACTTCCTCTTGATGGCGCTTCAGCTCTTGGGCGCGGAAGGATAGCCTGCGTTCGTCGTCGCCTTCACGAGCGCATCCACTTGCGCCTTGCTATCGTCGTAGGTCACCACGGCAGTCTTGTCCGCGGCCGACACCACGACGCTGGTTACGCCGGGCACGGCCTGAAGGCTCGCCTTGACGGTGGGGGGGCACGCGGCGCAGGTCATATGCTGAACCGCGAGCGTGACCGTCTGCTCGGCAGCGTATGCGGAAGACGAAGCGGCGACGCCAAGCCCAAAGGCGACCGTGGCAAGCAATTTGATCATTGGGATTCCTCTCAGGAGTTTAGCAGGAGCGGGGCAAATAGGTCGAATGCAATCGCGCCGGCGACGAGGATGGTTGCCAGGACGAGGCCTAACTTGACTATATGGTTTGGCAGCGGCCGGGCACAGGCGCCGTCCGCGCAGGCGATTTTATTGCGGCGGTAAACCAGCCAATAGCCGTAGCCGAGGCAGGCAAGGGTCGCCGCGATGAAATAAGGCTGATAGGGGGCAAGCGCCGTGAGGTTGCCAATCCACGCGCCGCTGATGCCGAGGCTGAACAGCACCAGGGGCGCGATGCAGCACGATGAAGCCGCGATTGCCCCCAAAATGCCGCCGATCGCGGTAAGCCGCATCGCCCCTATCGCCGGGTCATCGTGTTGAACGTTCATGATCGCTTTCTCGCTTTCTCGGATAGTGATATAAGGTCTGTAGTTACTACGGGGTCAAGGGGCAAGGATCACAAACATGCGACCGCTGACCATCGGAACGCTCGCGAAGGCCTCTAGGGTCCATCTGGAGACGGTGCGCTATTATGAGCGCATCGGCCTGATGCCGAAACCTTCCCGGACCGCAAGCAATTACCGGAATTTTGGGCCGGAGCATGTCGAACGGCTGTCCTTCATCCGCCGCGCGCGCGAGATCGGCTTTTCTATTCGTGAGATCAGGGAACTGCTGGCTCTCGCCGAACCGGGCCGGGCATCTTGTGCCGAGGTTCAAACCCTGACGACGGTCCATCTGAGCGAGGTCCGCGCCAAGATCGCCGATCTTCGCAAACTTGAAACGATTCTCGCCGGCGCTCTGGAGCGCTGTCTTGGCGAGTCCGCGCCCGCCTGTCCGGTGCTCGATATGCTCGCGTCGCCGCGGCCATCCTGACGGTGTTGCCAATTCAGGAGGTATCCGGGACCGCGCGGGCGGCGGCTTCCGCATCTTCGAGTTCTTCCTTGCGCCGCCATGCTTTTCGATCAACCGCCACGCCTTGGCGAGGTCATGTTGCGGGGACGTCCACGGGTAGTTTTCCGGTCGATCATTGCTCAAGCCAAACAACCGCGCCCGATGCAGATGAATGTCCGCCAGGAACAACGGCATCGGCCCGTGCCCGGCGATTTCAAAGGCCTCATTGAGGTCGCTTTGCGCGCTGTCATGGCCGGTGCGCGCGCCGGTGAGAATGCGCAGCCAGGCGCGGGTGAGGAGGCCAAGGGGGGCAATCCTGCACGCAGGCGCGGCGGAGGCCGATCCCCGATCGAGGCATAGAGCCTCTTTCGGAAGCCGATGCGATAGAACTCGTCCAGCACTTTCTTGTGGAAGCGCTCAGCGATGCCATTCGTTTGTGGACTCTTCGTCTTGGTCCTGGACCATAAAGCTTCAAGTGCCGGTCCCGCCGCGCTCCGCGCGGACATGCGCGGTCCTAAAAACATAGTCCCACCAAGGCACGCTGACCCCGAAGCCGCGCGTCGAATCGCGGAAATGATGCAGCATGTGGAGCCGCCGCAAAGTCAGGCCCAAACGGGTCTTGGGCTCGCCATGATGCACATAGTAATGCACCATGTCATAGGCGAGATAACCGATGATAAAACCCATCAGCACAGGATAGCCGAGGGGCAGGCCGAACAGAAGCCGCACGACGGTATAGGCAATTATCATGATCGGTCCGCTGAGCAACACCGGCATGACGAGGCGCAGCGGATCATTGGGATGCACGTGATGAACGCCGTGGATCAGTAAATGAATTCTCGCGCCGTATCGGCCTGGAAACTCGTAATGGAACAAAAAGCGGTGGCCGAAATATTCGATCAAGGTCCAAATAAAATAACCAAGCGCCGTGGCGCAAAGGACGGGCCCGGCAGCGTAAGCTTGCAGACTCAAGCTGGCGAGGACGAAAACCACAGGCACATAAACAAACAGCGGGGTGGACCAATGGACGCGCGACAATTTGTCGAGCAGGCAGTTTTCAAAAAGCCGCGGCGACGCGCGCAAACTTGCCGCTTCTTGCGAGGTTCCGCTCGGTGAATCGTTTGCCGCTGGCGTCATTCTTGACCAATCCTGCTCATCGCGCGGCCCAAGTCGCCAATCATCCGAGTCTGGTATTCCCGCATGATTCGAGGTCAACGTTACTCCCGCATGAAACGGACTGCCGCCGGCGTCAAGCCATCGCGGCAAATGGACAAATGGGAAGAGCCATTCCATGCCATTGAATAATCTCGCGCGGCGATGTATTATTGTCAAATTGGGCAACCGGCGAGATTGCTGGCCGCGAACAGGTTTGACCCAATGCCGCGCCGCGCGCGGCGCAATGGGCGGCATTTTGGGACGCTTTTGGCATGGCAGAATTTTCGCAAGGTAGCTTTACGGCGGGCGCGCCGCCTAGCAAATACCCGCATAGATCGCTTTTGGAGCGATACGGCCTGCGGGCCACCCGTCAACGTCTAGGTCTTGCGAGGCTTCTCTTCAGCAAAGGCAATAGGCATGTGACCGCCGATACCTTGGCGTCGGAGGCCAATGCTTTGAAAATGCCTGCTTCGCTGGCGACAGTTTATAATGTGCTTAATCTCTTCGCCCAAGTTGGCATCGTGCGCGGGCTTGCAATCGAAGGTACAAAAACGGTTTTCGATACGAATACGAGCGATCATAGCCATTTCTTTTTTGAAGATACCGGGGAGATCGCGGATATTCCTCTCGCTGGAATGAAATTTGCCGACGATGTCATGCCGCCGGAGGGCTATGAAATCGTCAAGGTGGACGTCGTCTTCCGGCTGCGCCGCAAGACGAGCACCAACGTTTAAGCTCGATTCGGCGCGGCCGGGCGCGGCGCGGTTTCGTTGCGAATTACCCGGCGCGAGACCTGTGGTGGAAGGACGCCGGAACCGGCGCAAAATCCGGTAGGTCACGCCAGCTCGCTTCAAGCTTTGGCGAAACGGCTCGCCCTCTCGGCCCAGCGCAATAATTCTGGACGCTGAGCGGCATTCAAAAAAATTTGCTGCATGATTTCCGCTGTGGGCATTATCATCTTGGCCATTGTCGAAGGTGGCGATGGCAGTCCCGGACTCTAGATTTTTCACGCTGTCCGGCGTGACCGGATCACCCTCTCTGCATTGCGATGAGTGGGGCAGACTGGGGATCACAGCTCGGACCAAAGACACACATTGCTTCTCGTTGCTCGGTGTGACGTCTTCTGGGTAATGCCAATTCCACTTCCCGTCCTTGCTCTCGGCTGAGCTTACGCGCCGCCGGAATTGGCACCGTAGCGAGTTGTATTGGAATTGATTTTGGCGCGCTCTCCAGCCCGTCCTTGATGACGACTGGACGCCGCGAGGAACTTGGCTTGGGAGTGCCGGACATGTTGCCGTGTGCAGGCCTGCCGGCGCCTGCCCACTCGTGAATGGTGACGTTGGGGCTATCCGCCCAATTCCATAACCGCTAGAATCACTACGCCAATCGAGCGGCCTGGCCAAACGAACAGCGCCGTCCTCATCCCGGAGATTGCACCATGGTCGATTATGAATCAGACGATGACGGCCCCAAGGCGTCACGCTTCAGCCTGCGCGCCTTCCTCTTCAGGGACTGGCCCTACTTCGCCATGTTGGCTCTTGCCCTTTTTGGAGTCGCCCGTACGAGCATTGCGCGAGGGGCGGTGACGAACTATTGGATTGTCGTTGCGCCCTTCTTCGCCGTAATCTGTGTGATCACCCGCTGGCGACACGTCGCAGTCAAGGAGAGGCATTGGCAGCCTATCTGAACCGAGGCCATTCACTGGGTTGCGGTTCTCGTTGCGATGTATCTCGTATTCGTGTCGGACGTAAAGCAAATGATGAACTCGGACGCCAGCGCACTCGTGTTGCTGACAGTGTTGGCGCTGGGGACGTTCACGGCTGGCGTCCACGTTGCTGCCTGGCGTATCTGCGTTGTCGGCGCCGTGCTGGCCCTTGCCGTTCCCGCCATCGCTTGGCTCGACCAAGCGACTCTGCTGCTCCTATTGATAGCCACTGCATTGGTTGCGATATTTGTGCTGTACTTTATGTATAAGAGGCAAGACCAAGGATCCTAAGGCTATCTTGGCGTGAGAATCAGGTTTTCTCGCGCCAGCGCCGCCAGAAGCTGGTCTTCTTGCCCGAAGGTTCCGGCGCGCTGACAACGGCGCCGCGCTCTATCGCCAGCGCCGTAGGGGTCTCGCCCGCCTGCATTTGCAAATGGCTGCGGCGGCACAAGGCGCAAGGGATGGTGGGGTTGCATGATCGTTCCAGCCGCCCGCATCGGTGGCGCGCCCAGACGCTGGAAGCGGGGGAAGCGCGGATTGGCGCGCATCGGCAAGCGCAAAGACCTTTCCCTTCTGTCTACGCTTGAGCAAAGGCCGCCCGTGATTCGCGATGAGAAAGAAACCCCCGGCGAGATGATCCACATCGACCTCAAAAAGCTGGGCAGGATCGAAGGCATCGGCCATCGCATTACCGGCGGCCGCACAAGCCAGAGCAACGGCAGAGGCTAGGGATGGGAGTGTCTTCACCTCGCCATCGACGACCCCTCGCGGCTTGCCTATAGCGAAATCTTCCCCGACGAGAAGCGAAAGTCCGCCATCCAGTTCTCCTCTCGAATGCGTTGCGATTCTTCCGCGGTCACGGCATCAAGGTCTACCGCGGGATGACCGACAACGGCACCAGCCTCAAACAAAGTCCCGCGCATGCTTGGCATCAAGCCCAAACGCGCACGCCCTTACCCCCCAAGGACGAATGGAAAGGTCGAGCGGTTCGTGCAAACCGCATTACGCGAGTGGGCGAAGCTGACCAAAGTTCCAGCGGGCGAAGCCTGTTGGCGGAGCAATCGCTTCCCAAGCGATTGCGGAGGTATGGCCGGTGGAGGGCTTAGCTCAAGGCCAATCACCACTTCGACGAACGCAAGCAATCTCTCTTGCTTTCCTTCATCACTACAACTCTCATCGCCCCCCTTATGGGTATCCACGGAAAGCCACCTAACTCACGCCATAACGTCAACAACCTGTTGAGACACGACAGCTAGCGCAAAATCTGCGTAAGATCGCGGCTCCGATCCTCGACGAGGACGGTCAGTGTTTCCAGGGCCGCTGGGTCAATTCCCTTGCCGAGATGGCGCTCCGCGAGACCTTGCGCGATGGACACTTCTTCAACCGCCGGGTTAATGCAAAGCCCGAGAATGTGGTCGGCCAACTCCGTGACGGTGAATCCGCCAGCCGACGTCGAGAGCGGAGCCTCGAAGCTCAAGCGCTCCTCCAAAGTGGCCCCCAACTCAACCGCCATCAGGGAATCGAGGCCAATATCGGCAAGCGGCTTGCCGCGGTTCAGATTCTCTTGCGGGAGCCGCAAAATATGGGCGATTTCTTCGACGATCACGCCGATGATCTCCTTGCGCGCTTCTTCTAGGGGGAGGGTCGCGACCAAGGCGCGGATGTCCACCTTTCCACGGTTGTCGGCGGCAGCCGCCTCATCCGCGCGAACGAGCCTGCTAAACGTCGGCGATTGCAGCAGCGGCAAATGGGCGCGCGCGGTCGACCAGTTCATCTCGCTAATGACGAGAACGGCCTCCTCGGGGGCCGTGCGCGGACGAGCGATGGCTTCCGCCATGAGATTGAGGGCGTCGCGGGCGATCATGGGCTTGACCCCCGCGCGGCTCGCAAGCATATCCTTGACTAGGCGGTTTCGCGCCAGCAAGCCCACGTCCTCAATCCCTCCCCAGGCGACGGCGAGCGCGGGGAGGCCGGCAGCTCTTCTTTGCCGCGCGAGCCCTTCGAGGAAGCCGTTGGCCGCGACATAGCTGCCTTGACCTGGATTGCCAATCGCCGTGGTCGCCGAGGAGAACAGTACGAAATAATCAAGCGGCAGATCCCGGGTAAGCCGGTCAAGGTTTTCGGCGCCCGTCACTTTCGGCGCCAACACTTTTTTCAGCCGTTCGGCATCGAGGTTGGCGATAAGCGCATCGTCGAGCACCATTGCGGCATGAAACACTCCGGCAAGCGGCGGCAAGGTGTCGCCAATATTCCGAATGAGCTTCTCGACCGCGGCCGCGTCGGCGACATCGAGCGCCTCGGCGTGGACGTTTACGCCGCGTGCCGCGAGACTGGCGAGCGCCTCCCGCGCCTCGGGGCTCGCCGCTCCGCTTCGCCCGACAAGGACGAGATGACGCGCGCCGCACTCGGCAAGCCAGCCCGCCGTCGCCAGACCGAATCCGCCGCAACCACCGGTGACTAGATGCGTCTTGTCGGGGGCGGGCTTGAACCGCCGGCGCGGCGCAATTCCAAGCTGACCTGCCTCGGGCGGCGTGATGACGATTTTGCCGACATGGCCGGACTGTTGCATGAGCCGCATCGCGTCGATGAATTCGCGCGCCCTGAAGGTGCGATGCGGCAAAGGAGAGAATTCGCCTTCCGCGATGAGCTCGATGACCTCCTTGAACAATTGCCGGCCTTTGTCCGGTTGCGAGAGCATGAGCTGGTCGAGATCGACGCCGAAGTAGGTAAGGTTATTGCGGAACGGGCGCAGACCGATATGCGTGTTCGCCAGATAGTCGCGCTTGCCGAGTTCCACGAAACGGCCGAACGGTGCAAGCAACCCGACAGTCAGCTCCATTGCCTCGCCAGAAAGGCTGTTGAGGACGACCGCCACGCCGCCGCCCGTCGCCCGGCGCACGCCATCGACGAAACCGTGGGCGCGCGCGTCAAAGACATGTTCGGCGCCGAGGGCCGCGACGAGATCGCGTTTTTCAAGCGAGCTCGCGGTCGCGATTACCCGCGCGCCGCGCCAGCGAGCGACCTGCAAAGCCGCGAGACCGACGCCGCCCGCCCCGCCATGGATAAGAACCCATTCGCCGCGCGTAAGACGAGCACAAGTGACCAGGGCATAATAGGCGGTGAGAAAGGCGACCGGGATGGTGACGGCGGCTTCGAGCGGCAGGCCCTCCGGGATCCTTGCCACCGTCCTTGTGTCTACGGTAACATGGGTGGCGAACGCTCCCCCGGTAATGGCGATAACGGCATCGCCGGTATTGAGACCCTCGACATTTGCTCCCGTCGCGACGATACGGCCCGCGCATTCAAGTCCGAGGGCCGGACCGGCCAACCCATCTTCGAGCATTTCGTCCGGCAGAACCGAAAGCCCCCACATGACGTCACGGAAGTTAAGGCCGGTTGCCGCGACGGCAATTTCCACTTGCCCAGGTCCGGGCGGGCGACGCTCGACCGGCATCCAGCGGACGCGGTCGAGGCCGGTCCCCTCGCCCTTTTCGAGCCGGCTCGCGGAAGCAGGCGGCTCTTGCGCCGCCACGGCCACGGAATCGCGTGCTTGCAAACGCACGACCCTGGTGGAATGCGCGTCGAGAATGATTTCCGTCTCGGCTGTCCCTGAAAGAATGATGTCGGCGAGCCGCCGCGCTTTGACGCGTGCCGGTAAGCCGGGGTCGAGATCGACCCGTCGCACGTCAAGCGTCGGAAATTCGTTGGCGAAGCTGCGTGTAAAAGCCCAAAATCCGGTCTCGACCGGACCACCCGCGCCCGGCGCGGCGCGCAGCGCGCCGGGGCTCTCGATCCAAAGCCGCCGCTTGTGTTTTCCGAGGTTGGCCGCGCAGTTTTTGAGAGTCAGGCATCGCTCGGCAAGATGCCCGGCGGATGTCGCGCCGCCCGCCATGACGGGCGCGAGAAAGACGATCGTGTCGGCATCCCCGAAAGGAAGCTGTTCGAACGTGCGCTCATCCACGATCGTGCAATCAACCCCGGCGGCCCCTAACAAACGCGAAAGCGTGCCGGCGGTTTCCGCCTGTTGCGGGTCGCTCCGGCCGGCGATCACAACGTGGGCCGGAAGATTTCGCCGCCCGGCGAATGCCGGCATTTGTGCGGCGACGAGAAGCGCCGGGCCAGCCGCGGTCCCGATGGTCTTTGCCGCGAGGCCGCGCAGTGGCGTGGCCGCGAACCGCGCCGCCCAATCGGACAGCGAGGAAAGCGATTCTTGCTCGGCCTCCGTGCTAAACAACCGGTCCCCAAGGAGACCAAAAACAAGATCGCGGAATAGCGAAGGTACCGGCTCAATCGCGACCAGCAAGGCGTCAGGTGACATCGTTTCGACGACCCGATCGAGCAGCGCGGCGTCCGGCGCGACCCGGTGCAGGGCATCCGCCGCGATGATGAGATCGAAGCAGCCGCCGGTGAGATTTTCGAGGCCATCCGCAAAGCAGATCCCTGGCTCCCGCGTGAAAGCAAGGCGGGCGCGTTCGAGACGCCGGGGATTGGGATCGACGATCGTCAGCCGTCCGCCGTGCGCATTTGCCAGAGCCGCCGCGTCCCACGACAAAGGCCCGTGGCCAATCTGCAGGATACGTAGGGCCCGGTCGCGCGGCCAGGATGCCTCCGAGCGGCGCAAGAGTTCGGCAAGGAGTCTTGCCGCCGCGACAACCGAAACCGAACCGATTTCGAACGCCTCGATCATGGAGCCGGTTATCGGGGCGATCTCACTTTCGCCCGCCGCCAAGGCCTCCATTAGGGCGCTGGAGCGAGCCGCCAGCAGAAGCTCGGCGGACCGGTGCGGGTAATTCTCGGCGATACTCCGTAAAATGTCCCGTGGAGCGGGAAGAGGGAAGTCGTCCGCCAAAACGAACAGTTCGCCATCGGCACGGACGAGGCCGCTCTTTTCGAGCGCAACCAGCATATTGACGAGCCACCCGCGCCGCGCCGCGGGGAAGCGTCCCGCCGCGATCAGCCGGTCTGGGGCGACCGCGCCGTCAACCGCCAGCGCGCTGGCGAGACGGTGGGCGGCCGCGGTAGCCCAACCCTCGATCAACATCAAATCCGGCGGCAAGGTTTCCCCGGCGGCCGTCGCCTCCCGGATCGCCGCCTTGACCAGCAGTTCGAGTGAGAGCGGAGGATCGTGCCGGATCGCCGTAGGCTCGTCGGCGAGTATCAAGGTTGGCGCGAGAGAATGGCTGGCGAGGTCGCCCGCCCCGCGCGGACGGACCGCTTGGTAGCGCGCGCCTTGCAACGTCGCGATCAGGCCGCCATCGGCGTCGATCAGCGTAAAATCGGCGACGATGGCGCGCGCGTCCTGGCGGCGGACGTCGATCCGCGCCCGCGCGATCGCGGCGCCGGGTTTTTCCAGCCTTATCTCGCCGAAACGGACTGGCAAGTAGGCGGCAGGCCGGGGGCTCGAGGAATTGTCCGCAAAGAGCAGGATCAAGCCGTGGAAACACGCATCGAGGCGGGCCGGATCGAGACTATACTCCGGGATAGCCTCCGCGGCGACCAGATCCACGAGGATGACATCGTCGCCGATACGCGAGGCGGCCAAGACTTGTTGGTAGGCGGGACCGAATTCGAGGCCCGAACGTCGCGCGGCCGCATAGAGATCGCCGCCGGAGACACGCTTTGCGCGCGGCTTCGGGATCGCGGGAATGGCGGCGGGTGGCGCGGCTGGTTTAAAGATAACTTTGGCCTTGGCGTGACAAACCAAGGGAGCATCGCTCAACCGCGCCCGGCTCATGATCTCGATCGTGCCGGTGACCGGCGCCGCCCGGCATAGGATCTCGCGCGAGGCGTTCGGGGAAAACACCATCGGTTGGGTGATGTCGAGATCGTTGATCGCCGCGGTTTCCGCGCCGGTCCAATCGCGCGCGATCGCGAGCGCCATTTCGGCGAAGGCGGCACCAGGAAGAAGCACCTGACCGTCGACGCGATGATCGGCGAGGCCGGGCACGAGCAACGGGTCGAGCTGCGCGCGCCATTCAAGCGAATCGGACGAAGGACGCGCGCCGATGAGCGGATGCGATGGACGCACGCGGAGCCATCCCGTCGATTCGGAGGTTTCCGTCAGCCGGTAGGGCTTGCGCCGCCACGGATAGGCGGGCAGGTTCGCCACCGGGCCTGGATCGTCGCCGAACGCGATATTTGCATCGATTCGCGCGCCAAGCGACAAGGCGAGCGCAACCGCGTGGCGGAACGGGTCGCCGCAGGTTGGCTTTTGCTCATGCATGTCGAGCGTGGCAATCGGCGTTTCCGATTGCTCGGCAATCTTTCTAAGATCGGAGAGCAGCACTGGGCCAGGCCCGATCTCGACAAAAACACGCGCCCCAAGGCGCATCGCGAGCTGCACGCCTTCCATGAAGCGCACCGGTTCGCGGACATTGCGCCACCAATATCTTGCGTCGAGGCCGGTGCCGGAAACAACGCCGGCGTCCACCGTCGATAGAAAACTTGCCCGGCTCGATCCCGGCCGAAGCCCTTCGAGATCGGCAAGGAAAGGCGCCTCGACAGGCGCCATGAGATCGCTGTGGAAAGGGTAGGCAAGATCGAGGCGGCGCATGCGCGCTTTATGGGCGCGGCCCATCTTGGCGGCTTGATCCAAAGCGTAAAGGGAGCCCGCGACCGTGAAGCTGCGAGGTGAATTATGCGCCGCGATCGCGAGCCCCGGCGATTTGCGGACCAGTATCTCGATCACCTCGCGCGGGCCAAAGACAGCGGCCATGCCGCCGGCGCCGCGGACAATCTCCTGGTGGTGGCTGCGGAAATAAATCACGCGGACAGCGCTTTCGAGGTCAAGAATGCCTGCCGCCTCCGCGGCCGCGATTTCGCCCATGCTGTGGCCGAGGACTATCGCCGGGGCGAGACCGAGCTCCGCGAGGCAGCGCGTTGTCGCAACCTGGATCGCGAAGATGAGCGGTTGGGCAACGCTCGTCTTTTTGAGGCGCGCGGCGAGGCCGGAATTAAACATTGTTTCGGCGAGGGACCAGCCTGCTAGGCCCAGGAAAATGTGGTCAATCGCATTGAATTGCGCACGGAAAACCGCGTTCGCCTCATAGGCGGCCCGGCCCATGCCCGGCCATTGGCCGCCATTGCCTGAAAACACGAAGGCGACCGGCGCGGAACGCGCAACAGCGGTGCCGGTGATTGCCGTCGAGTCGAAGGCATTCTTGCCGCCAGCTTGGTCCAGTGCCTGAATCAAACCCTTGGGATCGTCAAACGGAATAGTCAGTCTTTCGGAATGGAGTTCGCGCCGGCGGCCCGTCGCGGCGACGACCCGCTGCGTTTCCTCAACGCCGGCGCGGGCGAGCCGAACTGAATATTGGCGCGCGAGGTCCGCCAAGCCATCCCGGCTTTGCGCGGAAAGCAGCAGAAACCGAGGCGCGATCACCGGGAGGTCCCGCTTCGCGACAGGTGGCGGGTCGGCGAGGATCACATGCGCATTCGTGCCGCCAAAACCTAACGAACTTATGCCGGCATAACGCACGCCGCCATTGCGGGGCAGCGCCAGGGGTGCGGCGCAGACCAAAAGGTTGAGATCGGCGAAGGGAATGTCGGGATTTGGTTCATCGAAATGCAGCGAGCGCGGCAATTCGTCGTGCTCGAGCGCCAGCATGGCCTTTAGTAATCCAGCGAGGCCAGATGCCGGTTCGGTATGGCCGATATTCGTCTTGATCGAGCCGATCGGCAAAGGACGGGTGCGCCGCTGGCCCAAAACTTCGCCGATTGCGGCCGCCTCGATTGGGTCGCCAGCGCGTGTTCCCGTCCCATGCGCTTCGATGAAGGCGATCGCATCTAAATGAAAGCCACTCTTCAAATAGGCCCGTTCAAGGAGGGCGGCCTGATGCGCCTTCGAGGGCAAGGAGATGCCGGTCGTGCGGCCGTCGGAATTGCAGTGCGAACCGGCAATCACCGCATGGATGCGATCCGCGCCGGCGCGAGCGGCGCCGAGCGCGCGCAAGACGAAGACGACTCCGCCTTCGGCACGAACATAGCCATCGGCTTTCGCCGAAAATGCCCGGCAAAGACCGGTTGGCGACAGCATCGTGGCCTGCGAGAAGCTGATGAAGCCGAAGGGACTGGCCAGGATGTTCACGCCGCCGACAATCGCGGTGTCAATCCTGCCGCATTGGATCGCCGCGACGGCCGCATCCAATGCGACGAGCGATGAGGAGCACGCCGTATCGACCGTGAAGCTAGGCCCGTGGAGGTCGAAAACGTAGGAAATCCGATTTGATAGAATGGCCAGCGAATTGCCGGTGGCGAAATAGGCATCCGCGGCGGCTGCGTCATGCAGCCTGAGGTTGCCATAATCGAGCGCCGAGCCGCCGACGAACACACCGGTGTCCGCTCCGGCAAAGTCCGACGGACGAATTCCGGCATCTTCGAGTGCTTCCCAAGTGAGTTCGAGCAACAGCCGCTGCTGCGGGTCCATTTGTTCGGCCTCGCGCGGGGAAATGCCGAAAACGGCGGGATCGAAGCCCCAGACATCGTCAAGAACGCCCGCCGCCCAGGAATAACTGCGGCCTCGCTCCTTCGCGCGCGGATGGGCTAGCAGTTCCAACGGCCATCGATCGGGAGGGATGCGGGAAACCGTGCATCGGCCCGCCGAAAGCAAATCCCAAAGCTCCCCGGCGGAGTTGGCGCCAGGCAGTCTGCACGCGCGCCCAATAATCGCGATTTCCAACCCGTCCAAATTGGCCGCCGCCGGACGACCGCTCTGATGTTTTCTCATAATCCTGCCTGATTTATAATAGCTAATTCTAACCGAGCAGCACCAACTCCCACATAATCGTGGAAAACTTGATGTGATATGTTGCCTTGTCATATAGCCGCGAATGCGCTTTGCCTAGAGCTATGGAAGCAAATCCGCGGGAAAACCGTCAAGGGAGATTAAGAATAATTAATTTGCGCCGCGAGGCGCGGAATTCTTACGGTGAACAAACATATAACAATTCAGATGCCAACTTGTATAATGTATTTTTGTTTTTGGCATGGACATCCCCGTATTTGATGGCCCAATCATGGCAAATGTAGGTTATTCACGGACAAACGATGTATTCAGCAACGAATTGATATGCTTTATTAATATTGGTATATAATATAATTTCACATCCTGGGTCGTTTTTCAAGCACGCACGAGGTTATATTTTTCTACCTATACTTTTTCAAGTTGGCTAACGCGGCTTTCGCGCTAAAAACAAACGATGGGGTCAACTTCCAGTTTGTCGGCATATCGTCAAATTTTGCTGAGAATGTCTGGTTTAACCCGTGTCCCTCGCAGCCGAGCGACACTAGGAACGATGTTGGAAACACAGCGAAAGTCCACTGCCGGAAAGCTGCCGAAGCCGCGCTTTGGCACGCGCACGCGCGACCCGAGCGTGCGCCTATGGTTTTCGATCGAAAGCTTGAACCAGCTTGCCACGAAAGCCGGGCGCAGCTTGCAAAAACCCAGTCTTTCGGGGACCGGCGCGGCCGAAGCGAGGACCGCGACGAACACGCGATCGACTTGGCTTTGGCGAAGCTTCCTTGTACTTGTCCTCGCCCCCTTAGTCACGTGCTCCATCTATTTTGGGTTCCTCGCTTCCGATCAGTTCGGCTCCGAAATGCGCTTGGCCGTGAGAGGCGCGACGCAACTGCTTCCCGGCAGCGACGCCCTGGCGGCGTCGGGATTGGGCACCTTGGCATCCCTCAATTCCAGTCAAGATGTCTATATCGTCGCCGATTATATCGCTAGCCGTTCGATGATCGACGATCTCTCAAAGGAGATCGATCTCGGGGCCATTTATAGCAAGCGGGGGAGAGCGGCAGAGGACCTGCTTCGCTATTGGCGCAGCATGGTCCAAACGTCGGTGCAGGCCGCTTCGGGCATCGTAACGGTCACCGTCAAAACATTTTCCCGCGAGGATTCAGTGCGCATCGCCACCGCCATTCGCGCGCGATGCGACATCGTTGCAAATCAGCTTCTGGACCGGGTGCGGCACGATGCGGTCGAGCGCGCCACGGCCGAAGTGAAGTCCGCGAGGGCGCAACTCTCCGCGCGCCAGGCTAGTCTCGAACAGTTCCGGAACGCGCGGATGCAGATCGACCCGCTTGCCCTGGCGCGGTCCCTGGGCGAGACGATCACGACATTGCGGCGCGATCTCGTCGATGTCGAGGTAACGTTGGATACCGCAAAGGCTTCGCTCGCCTCCGACGCGCCGCAAATCAAGATGCTCACGGCAAATCGGCAAATCCTTTCCGATCAGATCGTGGCGCTCGAAGCCAGGATCACGGGCGCCGATCTCAATTCGCCTACCGCCTCCGCCGTGCTCGCCGAATATGATAAACTGGACGTAAAAAAGAGCCTGGCCGAGCAAGCCGTCGTGATCGCGGAGAGGATGTTGGACAACACAAAGGTGGACGCCAACCACCATCATATCTACCTTGTCGCCATTGAAGATCCCACCGTACCGCAAAGCCCGATCGCTCCGAGGCGAGCACACATGATTTTGCTAATATCGCTGGGCGCGCTGAGTTTCTGGTCGCTCATCGCGGTGATCGCCGCTAACGTGCGCGACCACACCATATGAAGAACAAGGTAACGGCGGCGGTTCGAGCGGCATTCCGATGAACGAAGCGCATCTTGAGGCCAGGGCCCCCGATCGTTCTCCGGCAGACCCATCAGCCGGGCAAGATCATTTTGTCCTGCGGGAAGATCTGCGCCGCGTCTCGGTCCCGATCGATCAGTTCGGATCATGGCGAATGCACGGTTTGTCATTCGCCCTCCTGGTCGTCCTGCCCGTATTGTGCGCTTATATCTACTACGGTCTCATTGCCGCCGGCAAATATAGCGTGGAATTTCGATTTAGCGTCAGATCGGCGACGGAGCTCGTCGCGGACGAGGACAATATTGCGCTGATGATCAAGGGCGGCAAATCTGGGACCCGCGAAAACGGGACTCTCCCCTACGTGGCCGCGGACTACCTACGAAGCCGCAATGTTGTCAGGGAACTCGATCGGGACGGTTGGTTGCGGTCGCTATTTTCGCGGGATCAGGCGGATTGGCTGTCGCGCTTCGATACATCGAAGAGCGACGACGATCTCTGGCATTATTGGCGGGAAATGATAAGCGTCAGCGTCGACCGCGTCTCGGGGCTCGTGCTCGTGCGGGTCCTGGCCTTCAACCCCGAAGATGCGCTCGCCCTGGCTCGCGCGGCCTCGGTTTCCGCCGAAAAGATGATCGACAGTGTCGCGATGCGGGAGCGCCAAGACGCGATGTTTTCGGCCGAACAGGAATTGGAAACCGCGAGCCTCCGTTATTCGGCGGCGCTCACTGCCATGCGTGATGTGCGCAACCAGGAGGGAACCGTCGATCCGAAACAAACGATAAAGAGTTCCGCGGAAACCTTATTGGGCGTCATGCGCGAGAAATTGTCTTTGGAGCGCGACCGCGACGCCAACCGCACGGTTTTGTCTGACGACGCGCCTCAGCAAAAAGTTCTTTCCGATCAGATCCGGGCGCTCGGGTCAAAGGTCGCTTCGCTGACCGAGGCTCTAACGAGTCAGCGGAAGAACGCCAAAACCGCGGCTCAATCCATCGCGCAATTCGAAAAGCAGGAGCTGGAAACTCGCTTCTCGAAAAAACTCTTGGAGGTCGCTCAGGCCTCTTACGAACGCGCGCGTCAGGAATCCGAGCGGCAGCATGTCTATTTTGCGCTTTTCGTCGAACCGAAGAAACCGGAAATCGCCGAATATCCGCGCCGCGCGCGATCGGTCGCTTTCGCTGGGATATGCGCATTCTCGCTGTGGAGCGTCATGCTGCTCGCGGCCGCGGGGATTAGGGATCGCAAAATCGAACGATGAGCGGCGGCGCATCGCGGAAACCACGCGGGCGCCGCGAATAGGAACGCGGGACGGCGATGTTATTCCATATCGACGAGGACACGGGTTCGCGGATCGTCGGTTGGGTCATGCCCGACAATCCGGCGACGACCCCGAAGGTCGTTATCCATCTCCGTCCAGAACATCATGTCGTTATAGACGCCTTCGTGGTGCGTCCACTGCTGCGGGAACAAGGCCTCCACAATACCGGGGTTTGCGGTTTCGTGGTGGATGAAAATAATTGCCCCGGGGTGACCGCCGCCGGACATTTGGAAATCAGGGATGCCGACAACCAAATCCTCATCTACCGGCGCCGCAACGAGGCGCAAATCGTTGACCAGAAATTCTTGCGGGTTGAGACCCAATTGCTTCGCTCGCACAGCCTGGATGATGCGCTGATCGCGCGATTTCACATGTCCTATAAATCCCTGGAGCTGCTTCCCGAAGAAACCACAAGGTCGATATTCGCCATTTCGTTCACGAACTCCCTGTTCGCATCCGGCCGCATTTTTTGGCGCGTGTGGGAGCCGATGGTCCGGGATCGTAACTTCAAGGCCGGGATTTTGTTGCGTGAGCCGTTCGAGGAGCTGTCCGAACGGCTGTTGATCTTGAAGTGGGCATCGCTTTCCGGCGCGAATTCGGCAGCGGCCGTTCTTGGACAAGCCGTTCATCTCTGTGCAAAGACGTTTTGCAATGTCAATCTCAGCGATTTGACGGCGCTGCAGGACCTGCTGTCGCGCCCATCCGACGAGTTGCGCGCCGTTCTATACAATCCAATCGTCTATCAACTGGGCGCCCCGAACGCCTTCGATCCTCCGCGGAAACCGGAAACCGCCTCCGCGCTCGATTCGCTGGCGGAGATGGACGCGGTTGGCGTGTGCGACGATGCGGGCGCGTTCCTCCGTCTTGTCGCCGCCCTACTTGACCTGCCGGATCGGCTTCAAGGCGTTTCGTGGCGCACAAGCCAGACGGTGATTGGGCTTGCGGAAATATTGCGTGAAATGCGCCCTGCGCGCGCCTTGATCGAAAAAGATCTCGAAGTTTATGCCGAGGTGGCCCGGGTTCTTGCGCCGCGTCCGGCGGATCAATTTGAGTAGCAGTCCGTTGAAAAATTGTAACAATTATTCGACAATGTCCAGATCCAATTCTTGTTTTCGAGCGGTTCGTTTTCAATCGAATGAGCCATTCGATCGAGAAGCGCCTTGATGGAAAGATTCAAGAAGATGGCCAGCATCGATTGCGCCCCGCCAACTGCCCGCCTGATCGCCGTTTCCGGGGTGGAGGGGAGCGCAGGAGACTATCTTGCCGCAAACGGGCGGCCGTGGCTGTCGATTGAGCCCATTTCGGTTTTTGCGGCTGGACGGTGGTTTCGGATGCGCTACCGGCTCGGGCTTTACGACCGGCCGGTGCGGCCGTTGGTAAGCTACCGGGAAGGCTCGGTGGAGATTGGCTGGCAATTGCTGCCTGGCCCTGTTCTTGGGCGCGCGGATTGGTTTGGCATTGTTCCGGCGGAGGCCACGGCGGTGTGGATATCGCCGGTTTCCGAACCTGGCCGTTTTTGCTTTACAATCGAGGAGATCGAACCTTTATCGAGTTTCGCTTTGCTGCGCATGGGATTGGCGGGTAACAGAGCCAGGTTCTTAAGTGCGGCCGGGACCCGGCTTCTGGGGTGGCGGAAGGAAGCCCAAGAAAATCTCCGCTGGTCCATTCAAGGCGCGCCCTTGACCGCATGGCCCGCCTATCGCGACAGGCTCTCGGTGGCTGCTCGCCTCGATGAATTCGAGAGCCCGCGCTGCGACTGGGCGCGCGCGCCGGCGGCAAGGCTGTTCGTTCGCCTCGAAGCAGAGACCACGGCTGCCCCGATCGATGCAACCATCGCGGCGCTTCGAGACCAGCTCTACGAGCGCTGGACACTCACGATTCTTGGAACCTCGGACGACGTCTTGGTTAACGGCCGGCTCAATTCTTGGCTGACCAAGGACGCCCGGCTTGCGGTACAAGGCAAACGGATGGACCTTGATGGCGAAGACGCGGATTTTGTTGGTTTCGTGGAATTTAGCGACCGTCTCGCGCCCCATGCGCTCGCATGTTTTATCGAGGCGAGCCAGAGGGCGCCGGATGCTTTGGTGCTTTATTGCGACGAGGAGACGGCGGAGGCGCCAATATTCAAACCGGATTGGAGCGCTCATTTGCAGGCCTCGAGGCCATATGTTGGGCGATTGATGTTGACTAGGCTTGGCTACGCGCGCCACCGGATTGGCTTGACGAAAGTCCCTATCCTTGAGGCCGGCTTTGTCCAAAACGTCCTCCGCGGTCTGGGGCGTCGAGACGTTCGCCATATCAGGCGTTTTCTCGTGCAAACGAGACAAAGACGCCGCGGAGAGCAGGCCGTAACCGCGGCAGCCGATCCTCGCCCTGCGCGGGCGCAAGAAGCAAGCGTGACAATCGTGATGGTGACGCGCGACAATGCGGATTTTTTGCGCCGGACGATTACCGGTGTTTTGGAGAAAACCCGGTTCGGGCGGCTCGATCTCGTCATCGTCGACAATGGCAGCACGGCGCCGCGGGCTCTCCGCCTGCTGCGATCGGTCGAAACGGACGAGCGCGTCACGCTGCTGCATGCTCCCGAGCCTTTCAATTACTCCGCCTTGAACAATCTCGGCGCCGCAAAGGCGCGGGGCGATGTCCTCGTTTTCTTGAATAACGACATGGAAATCATTGAGGCCGAATGGCTCCGCGAGCTTGCCGAACGGGCGATCGACCCGCAGGTTGGCGCTGTCGGCTGCAAGCTCCTTTATCCGGACGGGCGAATCCAACACGCCGGTGTGGTCCTCGGGATTGGCGAGGGCGCCGGGCATTTCGATGCCGGGCGCCGCGATGGCGAGCCGGGCTGGCTCGGCCGCAATCTTATCCTGCACGAGGCATCGGCGGTTACCGGAGCGTGTCTTGCCGTAGAGCGGGCGAAATTTGCGGCCGCCGGCGGGTTTGATGCTCGTCTCCCGGTGGAATACAACGACATAGACCTTTGCCTGCGGCTCGATGAACTCGGATTCGCCGCCCTGTGGACGCCATTCGCGCGTGTCGTGCATTTCGAATCGGCAAGCCGCGGCAAGGCGACGTTTCGGCGTCTCGACAAACACGCGGCCGAGCGCGCCTACTTCCGCCAACGCTGGGCCGACCGTTTGCGAGACGATCCTTTCTTTCATACCGGTCTCTCGCTCGTCAGCCTTTCGGCTGCGCTTGCCTGAAAGGAAGCAATTCGTTTCGATTCGTCCCGTAATAAGGGCGGGTCCATAGTGCTAGCTAGTATCGGAGAAGAAATGAAATTGATGCTCAGCCAAGATAGCGATGGGGAACTATCCGGCTTGTATAAACGGGTTTTTCAAAATGCAATTGAGCTATTTATTGTAACGGCATTTCTGACAGAATGGGATGATTCTCTGAAGCTAAATTCCGATTGCCGAAGTTTTCGGATAATCATAGGAAAGGATTTTGGCATTACTAAAAAGGGCGCCTGTGAAAAAGTAATGGGATGGTTGCCTTCGAAACGGAAATGCCAATTCATGGCGGCCGATCGGATCGACGGATTTCATCCGAAGGCAGTGTTTTGGAAAGAGAACACCGGTCGCTCCTTTGCGATCATTGGCTCGTCCAACTTAACTCGGGCCGCGTTCGAGACAAACTATGAAGCGATCGTGTATTGCCCGCTGTCAGCAGCCGACTATGCCATTGCGAAACAGTGGGTAAAGAAGATTGAAGCCCAGTCGTTGGTGGTCTCGGAGGATTGGCTGAATAAATATTAAGAAGCCTCTTCAACGGGCGGTTCCCAAGGCGGCGGAGCAAAAAAGGAGGGACAGGACGCGATACCACTAGTTTCATTCACTCTACCGAAACCGCCTGGAATGAAAAAGAAAATTGCCAATCGGCGTGACCAGCTCCACGCGTACAAAGGGCAGCAGACGGGCCTAATGCGCTTGTTCCGTCGATGCGCTAAGGGTGAGATAAGCTCCGGGCAGTTTTATAAAGATTTACCATGCTATTGGAGCGATGAGCTCAATGATCGATTTACGGGCCCAGGTTTTGCAAGATCAGCCAAGGACGACGATCGGGACGACATTGTTGTCGAAGAAATTGATAGGCTCCGGGAAGAAAGGGTGCCGACACGGAAGGCCTTCCTGTCCGAGATGCTTTGCTTGAGGTTCCCCAAAGAATACCCGGTATGGAATAAGCCCGTTGAAGCTTATCTCCAAGCTGTTGGGTTCAAAGCGCCACGAAAGGCGAGCGACGGGGTTCGCTATGTTGATTTAGCTAAGAAACTACGGTTCTCCCTACTTCAAAATCCTGATCACCCTGCGCAGAACCTCGCTGAACTCGATGTCGTTATCTGGCTTGGATATGGCCAGAAATAAAAGCATACCACATTCGGAAACTCATTGCATCACCATGAGCGATATGCCCGCTCCTGGCGCAGCGCAGACCAAATTTGAACTGACCCACTACCGATTCGTTGCCGGGTTTGAAAAAAGAGCGTTATCTGGCGTTATGGTCCCAGGGACATTCGACGGGCGGCTGATTTGCGATCGGATTGGCGGTCCGGAGCTTCGTGGAGCAGCATTGGACGGATCTGCCGTGAATCCCGAAGCAAAAGAGGCGCCGGCGTTCGTTGCCGGGAAGCCGGCCTGCGAAAGACCGGCCGTGCCGGCCTGGGTGCAACCCGTATCGTCAGAAGGCCCTGGCCTGTCCCATCTACCGGCTGGTGCCGGTACCGATGAATCGGCGGCGCGCGACGAGTGGGTGGCGATCACCCGTAGTCTTTTCATGATGCAAGATCATTTAGCCGAACTCGACGCGCGGCTGGCGCGTCTCGAACCGTTGCTGCGGGCGGGCTCCTTGGCGCGAACTGGGCTTCGCCGGCTGGCGAGGATTTTGCGGTTTCCGCTCAAACTCGCGGCTCTAATCTTGCATTGGCGTGAGACCGGCCGTCGCATCAAGGACGCGCGTTTTCGCAGCGAACGGCTGGTTTTCGATTCCTCGCGGAGCGTCTTTATGCGCAGAGTGGATTTTCCCGCGTTCGCGGGACATTTGCGGCGCTCATTCGGTTTTTTCCCACCCGCCGTCTATCGAGTCGAGCCCCGCCAGAGGCTCGCTCTTGCCCGGCGGCCGAGAGTTCTGCACGCGATTGCGAATGTTTGGATCGGAGGCTCAACGCAGCTTATCGTCGATCTTCACAACCATCTTGGGCACCGCTTCGAAATGACGGTCGTGACATCCGCCTTGCCTGCCCATGGTTCTCACGACGGCATGGCGATCGATGTCGTGCCAAAACCCAATTCCCGTCATCTTGTGCGATGTATATTCAGCCGCTTCCGGCCGCACATCGTGCATGTCCATTATTGGGGCGACGTGGACGAACCTTGGTACAAAACGATTTTCGAGATCGCGGCTGAATTCGGATGTCCGATATTGCAAAACATCAATACGCCGGTTGCTCCCTTCGCAGGCGTTCGGGTCGATCGCAATGTCTTCGTATCGCACAGCGTTCTTGACCAATTCGGCTCGGCCGTTCCGGCTAGCGTTATCCATCCCGGCATCGAACTTGACCGCTTCGCGCCGCCGGCCGTCATCGATCCCCATGCGTTCGATACAATCGGAATGATTTACAGGCTTGAAAGCGACAAGCTCGACGCCGATGCAATCGAATTATTCCTGGCGATTGCCGAAAGACGGCCAACAACACGCATCGTCATCATCGGCGATGGATCCTTGTTCGCGCATTTCCGGTCGCGCGTCGAACAAGAAGGGCGACTTTCGCAATTTGAGTTTACCGGCTATGTGCCCTATGAGGAGCTCCCGGCGCAATTCGCAAGGTTCAGGACCTTTGTCGCGCCGGTGTGGCAAGAGAGCTTTGGTCAGGTGGTTCCGTTTGCGATGAGTGCCGGATTGGCGGTCGCGGGGTACAATGTTGGCGCCATCCCCGAAATTCTTGGCGGCGTGGAGACGCTCGGCGCCTCTCTCGCCGAAACGGCTAAAATCGTCGCCGCGCTTCTCGACGATCCAGCGCGGATCGTGGCCTTGGGCGAACGCAATCGCGCCCTCGCGCTTGAACGGTTTTCGGTGGAGGATATGGCAATCCGCTATTTCCAGCTCTACCGCGACCTTGCCCCGCGAGTGGTCGAAATTCTAAGCAGGCTTCCAGACGCGGTTCATTTTCCCATTTAACGAGTGCCACGATTATGACGGTGAGAGCGCTCGTTACCGGCGCCAGCGGCTTTCTCGGCCGAGCCCTCGTCCCGGCTCTTTTGGCCGCGGGCGAAAGCGTGGTCGCGACCGGCCGCAAAACCTGCCCCTTTGCGCCACATCCGCGCCTGATCTGGCGGCAGGCCGATCTCGCCGATCCGGCCGCGCCGCTGGCCGCAATCCTGCGCGGCGTCGATACAATCTATCATTTGAGCTGGTCGACGATCCCCGCCGATTCAAATCAAGCGCCTTCCGAGGACGCACGGATCAACATTGTTGGGTCCTTGCGCTTGCTCGAAAGCGTCGAGCGTGGAACAAGTCCGCGGTTCGTATTCGCGTCCTCCGGTGGAACGGTCTACGGGCGGCTCGTTAAGGCGCCGGCGTCGGAGGAGCATCCGCTGAGGCCGTTGTCCGCCTATGGCGTGTCAAAACTGTCGGTCGAAGCCTATCTCGATCTTTTTACCTCATTTGGCGCCATTCGGCCGGTGTCGCTCAGGATCGGAAATCTGTTTGGCCCGGGACAGGAAACTCAACGGCTTTTTGGCGCCGTCTCTCATTTCAGTAAGCAGGCGCTCGCGGGCGCGCCGATCCGCATGTTTGGCGACGGCGCGATCGTGCGCGACTACGTTTATATCGACGACGCCGTGAAAGCGGTGCTGCGCGGCGGGCACACCGAAGTGTCCTCCGCAGCGCTCAACATCGGCAGCGGGGAAGGCCGTTCGCTGAACGACATCGTTACCGTTCTTCAGAAGCTCTTGGCCAAGCCGATCATGGTCGAGCGCGAGCCGGGAAGACCATTCGACGTGCCGGTCTCGGTGCTCGATTCGGCCAAAGCTAGGGCCGAGCTCGGCTGGTCGGCGTGCGTTTCCTTCGAGGAAGGCGTCGCAATAACCCTCGCAAGCATGGCCAAAGCTGTAACATGAAAATCGCGCTCTACGTTCATTGCTTTTTCCCGCGCCATTTTTACGGCACGGAGGCCTATACCCTGGCCCTTGCAAAGGAACTGGCCGCGGCCGGCCATGAACCTGTCGTGGTATCGGCGACATTGGCCGGCGAACCGGGCCAAAGGAACGTTATCGAAGACTATATCCATGAAGGCGTCCGCGTCGTCTCGATCGACAAGAATCTTTTCCCGAACCGCTGCGTTCGCGACAGCTACGAGCAGCCCGCCCTGCGCCATCTTCATGAGCGTCTGCTTCGCCAGCTGCGGCCCGATGTCATTCATGTCTGCCATCTGATCAGCCACACGACGGCATTGCTCGAGGTGGCGCGGCGGATGAACATTCCGGTGTTTGCGACACTGACCGATTTTTTCGGGTTTTGCTACAATAACCAGCTTGAGAGCGCGGGAGGGACCCTATGCGAAGGGCCGGACCCGGAGCGCGCCAATTGCATCGCTTGTTTTCTCAAGCTCGCCGGTTCGCGTCCCAACGCCCCATTCCTCGCCAAGCTTGGCGGACACAAGGCTGTGCGGGCGCCCGTTTCGCGCCAACTCGCCCGGCTTGGCCGCCGTGAGCAGGAGCCCTTCACCATCAGCTCCTTCGCGCCGAACGACATCGTCCTGCGGCCCGGTATTTTATGCCGCGCGATGGAGGTCTATCGCGAAGCCATCGCGCCTACCCTCTTCCTGAAGGGCGCCTATGAGCGTAATGGTTTTCCCGCACCATTGCGCCTCAGCCACTTCGGTATCGAAATCGACCGCTCGCCCAAACCGGCGCGCAACGATCCCCGCTTGGTGAGGCTCGGTTTCATCGGCCAGCTTTCCCCGCACAAGGGAGCGCATCTCCTGGTCGAGGCCTTACGCGCCAGCGGCCGCGCCAATCTTTCGCTCAGCCTATGGGGGCCACAGGATCAAGATCCAGCGTATTACGCCAAATTGTGGCGGCAGGCGGAGGGACTACAGATCAAATTTCCGGGAATTTTGCCGCGAGCGGAACTGGCGGAGGCTTTCGGCACGCTGGACTTCCTCGCAATTCCTTCCACTTGGTACGAGAACAGTCCGCTCATTCTTTTGCAGGCCTTGGCGACGCATACGCCGGTCATCGTGGCGGATGTGCCCGGGATGACCGAATTCGTCGCAAATGGCGTCAATGGATTTCATTTCGGGCGCGGCAACCTCGGTAGCCTTACCGACATATTACGTAAAGTCGCGGACGAACCCTATCTCGCCAGCGAGATGGGCGCCGCAAGTTCATACGAGAGGGTTCCGGCCGATATGGCAAGCGATCTCCTCGCCCTCTATGCCGCGCATGGTCTCGTTGCCCCCAATTAGCCCCATTCCGAGGCCGGCAGCGGCGGGAATGCCGTGTTGCCGATGCGGCGTTGTCGCATGGCACGGCGGGTCCCTTGCATCCCTTGGAATGATAACGGGTGACTTTCCCGGACCGGCGAAACATCGACGCGGTTTAGACAAAATGGTGAGTTACGATTTCGTCTTCAAAAAGGGCCAATCATGACCTCCAGGAACGGGATGCTGACAGACGCCCCGATGGCGTTTGCACATTGCATGGGACGCATGGTGTGACTGCATCGAAAACCAATTCCGGCGACACAATAGAGCCTGGCGCGCTTGCCGGGACGCACGCGGCTGCTCTCGAACGCGCCGCGATAGCCTCGGAGGAACTGCGTCGCTCGGCGCGCGCAGTGCGGCTCGCCAACGCAAGGACCGTCTCGCGGACAAGCTGGGCCATGGCCGCGCGAATCGCCTATCAGACCTTCAGCCCAGTCCGGCGATCCCGCTCTGGCCTATTCGGTTTTCTGGCTTTTTTCGCCGCGCCGGCGGCGTGGGCGATCGTTTATTTCTCGCTCATAGCTTCGAGCAATTATACTTCGGAGGCGCGGTTCGCGGTCAGAGGCGGCGCGCGGCCGCCCATAGACACCATCTCGGCAATGACCGGCCTTGCATCCTTCTCGCAGGTGCAGGATTCTCTCATCGTTGTCAATTACATGAAAAGCCAGGCCCTGGTCGAAGCGCTCGATCGCCAGCTCGACCTTCGCGCGATCTTTGGACGCGACGGAGTCGACTGGATTTCCCGCTTTAATGCCGACGATCCGATCGAAGACCTCGTCAAATATTGGCAAGGGCACATCAAATTGTCGGTCGAAGCGCCGTCCGGGATCGTGACAATGCAGGTGAGTGCTTTTTCGCCGGAAGAGGCACTCAGAATCGCCAACGCAACGGTCGATTTGAGCGAGCGCCTGGTGAACGGGCTTTCGGCCCGCGCGCGTCAAGACGCGGTCACCGAAGCGGAAGCGGAACTTGCGCACGCCGAAACGCGCCTGACCAATGCGCTCGCGACCATGCGTGATCTCCGTAACCAGCAATCGACACTCGATCCGCAACGCACGGCCGAGGGAATCGGCAAATTGATCTCGGAGCTCCGCCTGGAAAAAATCCGCCTCGAACAGGAGCTGACGGCATCGAAGCGGGGAGATGTCAGCGAATCCGCGCCGCAGGTTCAGATCATGCGCACGCGCGTCGACGTGATCGGCGAACAAATTTCCGGCCTCGAGCAGCTTTTGACCTCGCGCGACGATATGGAGCCCGGTACAATCGCCGGAAAGATTACTCGCTTCGACGAGTTCGAACTGGAGCAGCAGATTGCCGAAAAGCAATATACGCTGGCCGCCGCCGCCCTCGAGCGCGCCCGTGTTAATGCGGAAGGAAAGCACGTCTATCTCGCGACGTTCGTCTCTCCGGTTCTTCCGCGGAACTCAACCTATCCCAAACGAGTCCTTTTCAGCTTGCTTGGAATAGCCGAGGCCGCCTTGCTTTATGCGATTGCCATGGCTCTTTGGCGGGCGACCCTCCGCAAGCTCGCGACGTGATGGCGCGCAATGATCCGGCTTTCCCGCGTGTCGAAAATTTACCGTACCGAGAACCATCGCAAGGTCGTTCTCGACGATGTCACCTATTTGTTCGATGAGCGGTACTCCTATGGCATCTTCGGCTCGAACGGGGCGGGAAAATCGACGCTTCTCCGCCTGATCGGCGGCAGCGAGCTGCCCAATTCCGGCCAAATCTTCCGCGATGTCCGGATCTCCTGGCCGCTTGGCTTCGGCGGCGGATTGCATCCCCTTATGACAGGGCGCGAGAATATCAAATTCGTTAGCCGGATCTACGGCGCCAACCCGCAGCGCGCGATTGATTTCGTCGAATATTTTTCCGAACTCGGAAATTATTTCGAAATGCCGGTCGGCACCTATTCGTCCGGCATGCAGGCCCGCCTCGCTTTCGGCCTCTCCATGGCGATCGATTTCGATTGCTACCTCGTCGACGAAATCACCGCCGTGGGCGACGCGCGATTCGCCTTGCGGTGCAGACAGGCATTCGACGAAAAACGCAGCCGCAGCAGCATGATCATGGTCTCGCATGACATCGGGACGATTAAGGCCTATTGTGACCGCGGCCTCGTGCTTTATCGCGGTAAGCTTGTGGCCTTCAGTGAAATCGACGATGCGATAGAGTTCTACCGGAAAAATCTTTGATAATTTACCCGGAAGCCGCGCCGGTCCGGGGTATGTGACCGGGCGGCTGTTCCCCGCGATCCACCAAAATCGTCGAACGGCGTCGCGATCGCGAGTCCTGGCGGACTGTTGCCAAAATAGCCGCCAAGGCTATAACTCGAACAAATGAGGGCGATGATGGATGGCAGTCTGCCGTTACCTCCCGAACAACTTCGGTTTAACGTGTCAAATAGCCGCGATGTTAGCGAGTTTTTAAAGGTTGGAAAGCGGTGCGCGGATGAACTGGAAGCTGGTGTGGCGGCCGTGGGAGGGGACCTCTTTTCTTGTGGACGCGTTCTCGATTGGGGATGCGGTTGTGGCCGGACTTTGCGCTGGATGGCCGAACGCGCTAAGCCTAACCAATTCTCCGGTTGCGATGTCGATGCAGCCGCAATCGAATGGTGTCAAAATAACCTTCGACAGATGGACTTCGAGGTAACCGAGGCCCACCCGCCCCTTCCTTACCAAGATGGGGCGTTCGAGCTTGTTTTCGGTATGTGTTTACCCACGCGATTGAGAGCGAGGATACGAAAACTTAATGATCAAGCCAAGTCTAGTTGATGCCGCGAAGGTGGCGGGTACCGACATTACGCATACTTGCGCGAGTTCGTGCATCCCCTTCCGGGTTGGCTCATCGATTACGCCGCGATTCGAATATTGGACCTCTTGGCCTGGCAGGAGCAAAACGCGATCCATGGGCCGCTGTTAGAGATCGGCATTTACCATGGGCGCAGTCTCGCCCTCATGCTTCGCTCCGCCTTACGGAGCAATGACCGGGTCGTCGCACTCGATACTTTTCAATTCGTTCCGCTTGAGACCGTGAAAACAGGGGTGGCCCCGATCGTCGATCCCGAAAGCATCGTTTGGTTGCAGACGTCATCGACTTCATGTTCGAGCCGGCAACTTCTTCACGTACTAGGCGCCGACCCGCGGTTCATCAGCATCGATGGTTCGCATGAATGCGATGACGTATTCTGGGACCTGCGGCTGGCCGAGGACATGCTCGCGGCGAGAGGCCTTGTGGCCGTGGATGATTTTATGAACATGGTCGCCATGGGCGTGAACGTCGGGGTTCACAAATTTTTCGCCACACCGCGCAACCTCGCCCCTTTCGCCTATACCTGCAACAAACTGTTTTTGTCCCGTCCTGAGTTGGCCCCCTCATACAGGCATGCATTTGAGCAAATGGTGATGGCAGATCGGATTGAACCGCTCAGCGCCAAAGGCCTCGTTGAGCAAACCCTATGGGGTAAGTCGCTTGAGGTTTTGCCTGGATGACGCCAGCGATCTCCAGGCCTCGACCATCGAATGCGAGGAGGCGAGCGCGGAATTGAAACACGGCGCCGTGAACGCGGTAATGATTTGTTGAGCAAGAAAAGGGAAACAAAGCGCTACCTTGAGATAGGCGTAGATGAAGGCGTATTGATGAGCCACATCTACGCAGATCTTGCGGTGGGCGTAGATCCAGCGCTTAGAATTTCTGCCAATCTTGCAAAAAACAAACAAAAAACGTATCTTATCAGTGCTACTAGCGACAGCTTCTTCGCCGACCCCTCTCTCGTTGCAAACTTGTCGGGCGCGCCTGATCTAGCTTTCTTGGACGGCTTTCATACGTATGAGTTTCTGCTGCGGGATTTCTTTAATACAGAGGCGATCAGCGATCCTCGTTCTTTGATCATTATGCATGATTGCTTGCCCCTCAATGATGTAATGGCAATCAGAGATCTGGCTGAATGGCGTCCGAAAATGATGGGAACGCGGTTTGAAAATTGGTGGACGGGAGACGTCTGGAAAATGATACCTATCCTACAAAAGTATCGACCGGATCTGAAGATCATGTATTTAGATTGCGCTCCTACCGGCTTGGTCTGCGTATCTAATTTGAGCCCAGACAATGGGATTTTAAAACAAAGGTACCACGAGATTGTCAAAGAATTCGGAGAGAGGCCTAACGATGCCGCGAACATCGATAGGATGTACTCTAATATCCAGATCACTGCCGCATCGCAGATCACTCGTGGCGGCGAGCACAGATCGTTTTTTAGGATCTAGAAACAAAAAGCGCCCGGACCCGCCGAGGTGGTCGTCACAGCGGCGCTTCGAGCGGTGAGACGAGCGTCGGCTTGCCAGGCTTTGACGTCAGCCTGCCGTCCGGCAAACGGTGTTACGGCATTTCGACGTGAGGCCTCGCCGGCTGCCGGTTGCCGGCCGGCTGGACAAATCCCTGATCGAGAGCGTTCCAATCAAAGTGGATCCGGACGCACCTTGGTTTTTGGTCGGACGCAAGTTAATCAAGCGCCTCACGTCGATACGGCTGCTGGTGGTGGCCGCAGTTCCGTGATCAGCCGCAAGATGTCGGCAAACAGATTTCGCGGGATGGCGACCTCGGTCATCTGGAATGCGACGTAGCGGCGATGGCTGATAATGTGGACGGGCCTGTCCTCAATGGCATCATAGTGCCAAATAGTGCCAAGGCGTGGTCGCAGGACCGCCACAATACCGCGGTAAGCTCGTGCCCTTCGGTCACATCGACGATGCGATAGAGTTCTACCGGAAAAATCTTTGATAACTTACCCAGAAGCCCGGAAGGCGACCGGGGCTGGCATGACTTCCGGCGGGCCGCCGGTGCGAGACCATACAATCGATGTCAGGAGTGCCCAGCGCGGCGTCTCTGGACAAGGACTGGGAAATTGACAAAATTCATTCGAATACGGAGGCGCTAATGGAAGCTACGCCGGTGACAGAGTCGATGCGGCGGCCACGCGCCTCGCCGCTCGCGATCAACGCGGCCGCGATCGGGGCGATCCTTTTGCGCGACATTAAACTGCGAGCTGGACCATATTATACTGGATTTTTGATGATTTTATTGATGCCCCTGGCGCACATACTGGTCGTTCTCATTGCTTTCCGCATCTTTGGCCGCTTGGCACCGCAAGGAACGGATCAGGTGGTCTATTTCGGCCTATCCGTCTCGCCATTCGTGATTTACGCATATTTGTCGCGGCAGATCGTCACGTCGCTCGCCGAAAACCGTCCGCTCCTTTATTTCAATCGTGTGAAGATTTTCGATATTCTCCTTGCAAGAGGTATCTTGGAGGCAACCAACTCCGTCGTTGTTTTCTTTATTTTGGTCTGCCTATTGGCGGTTTATTCAACTGATTTTTCGCCGCGCGACTGGCCTGGGATGGTGTTCGCGGTCGCCGCGACAATTTATTTTAGTTTCTCATGGGGTGTTGCCAATGCGTTGATCGGCCGTCTCCTCCCGGTTTGGTACATATTTTTCGGTCTTTCCATGCCGTTGTTTTGGATCGTCTCCGGCATTGTTTTCTTTCCAACCGCTATTCCAGACCCTTATGACCGGTGGCTTGCCTTGAACCCCCTGCTGCAATGCATCGAGTGGATTCGTTATGCTTATTACGAGGACTATCCGGACAAGCTTCTCAATATTCCTTACCTCATCACCTTTGCGACTGTGTGTCTTGCCGTGAGCTTGGTCGCCGAGAGGCTTGCCCGGCGTGTGTTGCTTACGAACTAAGCTGCGGTATTACTAACATCTCAAGTCACGCAAATGAAATAACGAAGGAGTTTTGATAATCCGCGCCGGCGACCCCGGTTTTTCCAAGAACGTCTTTTAGCGCGGCAACGTCGAGCATCGGCGCCGCCAAGGGCTTCTTCAGCCGCCGGTTCTCGTCCTCGCGCGTCTTGAGCTTCTGGGCCTCGGACACCCCGAAGCCGCCGACCTCCCCTTCCATCGATAGAAGGTCTGTTCGATGATACCGCGCTGGCGGCAAACCTCCGCGGCCCGGCTTCCAGCTTCCTGGTCGCGCGGACGCCAACGATCTGCGCCTCGTTGCACCTGCTCTTCGCCCCGGTCCGTCTCGTCGGCGACGGATTCTCGTTCAAAACGCGGGAGCAGAAAAGGGGGACAGGTCACTGAGTCGTCTCACCCCGCCTGACGTCTACATCGGGCGCGCCCAAACCATCCTGTCCGAAGGAGAAAGGATCAAACCAGGCACAATCCGAAATCGCCGCTTGCAACACCAAAAGCACGCCGCATAAAATCAGCCGTCGGATGCGCCTCGTCCCCCCAAAATCCGGCCGCCTACTGTTTCAAATACACTGGCGACGGAGCGGGTGCGTGCATACTCGGCCCGACAGCCTCGCAAGGCAGGATTAGCTGACGGCGTTGCTCGGCATGGCCATGCGCTGTGAAATGGTCGCGGCCGGAACGCCAAGTGCGGTGACGTTTCAAAGCTTTGGCCACGTCTGGATTGCCGTCCAGATAAGCCTGTTCTTCATAGTTGTCAGCAGTGACGAATGGAAAAGCGGGCCGAAAAGGGCGGCGTTCTTGCGCAGACCAAGAGGCTTTCTGGACGCAATCATAGAGGCGGAAATCGTGAGAGTGATGCTGCGCCAGAAAGTCTAGAATTTCTTGGCTCTGAAATAAGGTCGTGTCGAAGTAGTATTTTTGGGCGGCGTTCTCGCGCAATTCATCGACCTGCTTGGGGAGCTGCGCAAAACCGAACGCCGGATAAAGAGCGGATAAATTTTCCATGGTCGCGATGAAAGTGTAGGCCGCTACCCTGCGGGCGACTTCGCTCCAAGTAATTGTGGCGAAATCGTCGCCGAGGATCATGCGAGCTTGGAAGTTGAAAAAAATATCCTTGTATCGAAAAAGAAGCGCAATTACCGAGGACGTATCGGAAAAATCCGTTGCCCGTACTTCGTTCGATATAAGCTGGATATTGTGATTCTGCGCCAAAAAGAAAATTGGACCCCTGTTGTATATTTCGAATTGCCAATTCAAATGGGAAAGAATTTGAGAGATGGGCTCTCGGATAGTTGCAAAATATTCTATCGGGCGGCTAAGCGAGATCAAAGAGGTGGCGAATATCTCTCTCTGAAGGTGCCCCATGAGCCAATCATGACGACCCGCTGCGTCGAGAAGTTTGGGACGTGGGTTCCCCTCACAGTGGCCCAGCCCTCGATGGGAGCATGACCAAAGCACCTTATACACAGTGCTTCCGCCAGTTTTGGGCACATGAACAAAAACAATCAACGGAAAACGTTCGACAGCGTGTGCCGATCTATCAGAGAATGTTGTCATTTTATTCACCTCTTAATCGACAACACGTTCGTATTTGAGCAACAACATAACATACCTGACATCCTCCAGATCACCGGCATACGCGCGGCGAGCAGGCGGGCGAAAGCCGCTGGCGCGCGAGCCTTTTGCAGGCCCCGATGAGCATGATCTTCCGGGGCTGGCCGTCAAACAAGTAATCTTCGCTTGAACGAGTTCACCGCCTTCAAGTCGGTCCGCGCAATGGACTGGCGCCGTTCCCGCCGGCGGCCACGGCTAACACTGACAACGACCAACGCTTCGCGGCGGTTTGCTGCAGCACGGCCATCTGATTTCGAGAGAGTACGAATATGGGGTCACGTTCATTTCCGAGGCTTACATCGCCCGCAATTGGTCCAGATATTTCGAGGTTCTACGCCAATCAAATACGATCGCGAAGCCTACAAGCGGCGAAATCTGATCGAGCGGTGCGTCACCCAACTCAGACAGTTCCGCCGCATCGCGACACGCTACGAAAAGACCGCCAGAGCTTACAATTCAATGCTATCCATTGCCGCCGCAAGTTTCTGGATAAAAACCGTCAATACGGCATAAACACCTTAAGTTAGCAGCGGAGATTTTCCAGGAAGTGGGTGAGGGAGGGAGGGAGGGAAGAGTAAGTGTTTACGGCAGTCCGCATTGATGAGGATGATAAAGGTTCCCATGGTTTTCATCGGTTTTCGATGTGGCGGCTTTCATCCGACCGCATGATTCGAAATAGGCAAACGAATTACATCGTGGAAGCTGGGCGTGGTGTACCAATCCAAATAAGTTTAGCGGCATCATAGAGTCCGGTTTGGACGCGGCGCGGCGGCGCGGCGAAGGCGGTCGTTGATTGCCTCGCCCAAACCTTCGCAAGGAATCGGCGCGACCGCGATGTAGGCGGGTTCTCGCGCATCGAGGTCGCGCAAAAAAATGAAAAGATTTGCCGCGGCTTGCGCGAGATCCCGGCCGGGCGAAAGATCCAGCACATTTTTGCCCTCGCCAAAAATCCGGCCGAAATCGAGGCCCGCCTCGCCCTCGTCGCGTCTTGAAGCCTCAAGACGAAGTTTCGCGCGGGGCGCGTAATGGGAGTTAAGCATTCCCGGCGAACGAACTGGGTCGGACCCCAAGGGTTCCGCAAGCGCACGGCCGAGCGCGGTTTCGATGTCCTTCCTCGCGATCCCGCCAGGCCGCAACAATCGCGGGTGTTCTTCGAGGCATTCGATGATCGTCGACTCGAGGCCAACCTGGCAGCGCCCGCCATCGAGGATCAGGTCAATTTCGCCGGCAAAGTCCCGCGCCACGTGAGCGGCGGTGACCGGGCTCACCCGGCCAGAGCGATTGGCCGAAGGCGCCGCCAGTGGCCACCCCGCCGCCGCAATGACCGCAAGCGCGACCGGATGAGCCGGCACCCGCAAGGCGACGTTTTGCTGGCCCGCGCGGGAGGCGGCGCAGACCGTCGCGCCGGGCGTGAGCGGGACCACAAGAGACAGCGGCCCCGGCCAGAATGCTTCGGCAAGCCGCAAGGCATCGCGCGAAAAAACGCCTTGCTCAAGCGCTGCTTCAAGGCTCGGAACATGGGCGATGAGCGGATTGAACTTTGGCCTAGCCTTCGCCGCATAGATTCGGGCGACGGCTTCGTCCGATGTCGCGTCGGCGGCCAGGCCGTAAACGGTCTCGGTTGGGACCGCGACGAGACCGCCGCGGCGCAGGGTGCGCGCCGCCTCGGCAATCCCGGCCGCATCCGCCACCGTTTCTTTTTGCGTGGGCCGGTCATTTCCAGCAAAATCGCTCATCATACCTGGGTAGTCATCCCTGACGACAGTAAGGCCACGATGGGCTTATACTTCAGTTGCTGATCCTTTGCAGGGTGAAATCCCGCCCCGATCGTTCGCTTGGGCAGTGGATCAGACATGGCATGCTCGTCCAATTTTTGCGAATATGAGACTGGATGCGAAAGGAGGACGGAATGCCGGATGATGAGCGCGCCATTCGCGAATTGGTCCAAACTTGGCTCGCGGCGAGCCAAAAAGGGGACCTTCAAACGGTGCTGGGCTTAATGGCAGACGATGTGATCTTCATGCTTCCCAGTCAAAATCCGTTCGGGAAGGAAGCCTTTGCCGCTAGCTTCAAAGGGCTGAAGGGTGTCCGTTTGGAGATGTCGAGCGACATTAAGGAAATTAAGGTCCTCGCCGATTGGGCTTATCTTAGGAACTATCTCGAAGTGACGATGACGCCGCGCGACGGCGGCGCGTCTGTCCGGCGATCGGGCTATACGCTCACGGTCTTACGCAAGGAGTCCGACGGGCGCTGGCTGCTCGCGCGTGACGCTAATCTCCTGGCGCCGCAGACGTGATGAAGGCGCTGAGACATCGATGAGTTACCACGCGCCTATCACCGACATTCTTTTCGCCATGATCCATGAGGCGGGGCTGGATCTCGGATTCAAAGACGGAGTCTATGCAGACCTTGGCGATGGATTTGCCGAGGCGACCCTGCGAGAGGCAGGGAAATTCGCCGAAAATGTCCTTAGCCCCTTGAACCGCGTTGGCGACAAGGAGGGCGCGAAGTTCGCGCAGGGCAGGGTCGCGGCCGCGCCAGGCTTTGCCGAGGCCTACCGGCAATGGACCGCGGGGGGATGGAACGCGATCACCGGTCCATCCGAATATGGGGGAATGGGTCTGCCGGTGCTTCTCAATACCGCCTGCATCGAAATCTGGAGCGCGGCGAACTTGGCGTTCAGCCTTTGCCCGCTGCTGACGCTTGCCGCGATCGAGGCTATGCAATCGCATGCGCGCGAGGCGTTGAAGGCGGTCTATCTCGCAAAGCTCGTTTCGGGCGAATGGACCGGCACCATGAATTTGACCGAGCCGCAGGCGGGCTCCGACCTCGGCGCGCTCAAAACCAGAGCCGAGCGGCAGCAAGATGGAACGTACAAACTCTTCGGCTCCAAGATCTTCATCACCTATGGCGAGCACGACATGGCCGGAAATATCATTCATTTTGTGCTCGCGCGCGTGCCCGACGCGCCGAAGGGAACGCGCGGCATTTCGCTCTTCCTCGTGCCGAAATTTCTCGTCGGTGCCGATGGCGCGCTTGGCGCCCGCAACGATGTTCATTGCATTTCGTTGGAGCATAAACTCGGTATCCATGCCTCACCCACCTGCACGATGGTTTTTGGCGATCATGGCGGCGCAACGGGCTTTCTTATCGGCGAGGAGAACAAGGGACTTGCCTGCATGTTCACGATGATGAACAGCGCCAGGCTGAATGTCGGCGTGCAAGGAGTCGCGATCGCGGAGCGCGCGTTTCAGCACGCACTCGCTTACGCAAGGGAAAGACGCCAGGGTCATGTTTCGGGCGATATGAGCGAGGCGATGAGCCCCATTGTACAACATCCAGGCGTTGTCCGCATGCTCATGACGATGAAGGCGATGACGGCGGCCGCGCGGGCGATCTGTCTCATGACGGCGGATTCGATCGATCGTTCACGCCGGGAAAGAGACAGTTCCGCGCGGGAGCGGGCCGCTGAACGTGCGTCGTTGCTGACCCCGGTCGCCAAGGCGTTTTCCGCCGACATCGGCAACGAGGTTGCCTCGCTTGACATTCAAGTTCATGGCGGCATGGGCTATATCGAAGAGACCGGCGCGGCGCAATTTTTTCGCGACGCGAGAATTGCTGCCATCTACGAAGGCACAAATGGCATTCAGGAAATCGATTTAGTGCAGCGTAAGCTCGGTCTGTCCGGGGGCGCGGCGGTGCATCGCGAAGTCGCCGATATGCGCGCGGCGGCCGGGGCGCTGGGAAACAGCAATGCCGAAAACTTCGGCGAAATGGAACCATGCTTGGCGGAAGCCGTGGATGCGCTTGATCGCGCCACCGCCTTCATGCTGGACGCTTCCAAGACGCGCGTTGAGGATGCGCTCGCTGGCGCGACGCCATATTTGCGGCTTTTCGCGTATGCACGGGGAGGCACGGCACTGGCAAGAGGTGCGCTTGCCGCGCATCGTCTCTCGCTTGCGGGTAATAGCGATTCCGCATTGCCCGCGCGAATCGCGACCGCCCGCTTTTTTGCCGAAAATATCGCGGCCGGCGCGGGCGGCCTCGAACGCGAAGTGACTCGCGGCGTTGGCTCGGTGCGTGCGAGCGCTGCCGTACTTGGCCAGTGAGACTCTGACGCGAGGAGACGCTTGACGCAAACGCCAAACGTCAGGATTGAGCGCGTCGGCGCGGTTCTTTGCGTGACCTTCGACCGGCCGGGCAAAAAGAACGCGCTCAACCGCGCCATGTATTTGGCGGCAACGCGGGCGCTGCGGGACGCCGCGCGCGACCCGTCCATCGGCGCTGTGATGTTTGCCGGGTCTGGCGGGGTGTTCACGGCGGGCAACGACATCGCGGATTTTGTCGAAGCGAGTGCCGAGCCGGGGGAATTTCCCGCTTTCACTTTCATCAAGATGCTCGCCGCTTGCGAGACGCCGCTCGTCGCGGCGATCGAAGGCGCGGCGATCGGCATCGGCGCGACAATGATGCTGCATTGCGATCTCGTCTATGTCGCGCCGGACGCGACTTTTCGCCTGCCCTTCGTCGATCTCGGCCTGGTGCCGGAGGCGGCGTCTTCGTTGCTTCTGCCGCGCCGGATTGGCATGGCAAAGGCGTCCGAATTTTTGCTGCTCGGGGACGCTTTTGGCGCCGGGGAGGCGGTTCGGCACGGGCTCGCCAATGCCATCGTTCCGGCGTACGAGCTGCGCGGTTTTGCAATCGAGCGGGCAGCGCGGCTCGCCGCAAAACCCCGCGCGGCGATTGCCGCCACGCGCCGCCTGATGCACGGCGATGCTAAGGAAATTCTCGCCCGGATCGAGGACGAAGCACGGCTGTTTTCCGCTGCGCTGCAGTCGGAGGAAGCTGGCGCCGCGTTCGCCGCCTTTCTCGCCAAAGAGCGCTAGATTAAGCGATGTGTGGCTAGGGAAAAGTCTGCGCAAACCCACAAACCGGGGCTCGTTCCTGCCGGTTTCAATCTTACCAAAATGCTGCACGTGAAACATTTTGGTACGATTGCACGCCAAAAATCCTACAAGACCGAAGACAGCGGCCTCTCCTTCAATTTGTAAGATCAATCGATTTTTTGGGCGCAATTCGAGGCGAGGCGGCGGCGGCGCCTCGACGGCCGAGCCCATTACCGGAAAACATCCCCAGTGTAAGTTTCGCTCGAATCAACCGGTCTTAAACGACGGAATATTTTTGCACCGGACTTATGCAACAAGAAAGCCCCTAAAAATCAGTGGCCTAATTTTGGTGCAGAAATCCGGACGATGCAACGTGCTCGCATGGTCGGCTGTGTCGGCTGCACGATCCATCCGGTCGGGAAACTTGCGCAGGGCCGCTATGGTATAACTATCAACTTACCCGGATAATCCGGCCGAGGCGTCGATGCGTGATTTGTTGAACAAGGGGGCACGGCACCACCCGCCACCATTACGGCTACGCGGACTCGCAGGCCGCCTATTGATGGCGGCAATTGCTGTGTGCGTTGCAAGCGTGGCACCCGTGCACGCAGCAGAAATCAAAGGGTTCGATGAAGTGGTTCTCGAAGGGAACATTGAAGCGGGCGATTTCGACAAGCTTCGAAATTGCGTAAAAGAAAATCAGACTAAATCAATCTATCGAGGCTATTCTAGGTATTCACAGACCTTTTTTGACAGCCAATGATTTAAGGGGCCTCAGTGCCAACGAGGCTATCGCGTCGGCTAACCAGCTCAGAACAGTTGTAGAAAATTATCTCAAAGAAATGAACGTCCCGGCGAAGTACGCCGACATGATGTTCTCGGTGCCAAAGGATCAGGTTCGATGGATTGGCAGTGCTGACTTTGAGTCAGACCCAGAGGGCTTTATACCGGAATTGAAGGACTGGATGGATGCGCGGTGCGATAAGCGCACCGATGTTGAAAAAGCCATGTGGGAAGAGCTTAAAGAAAAGCGTCCGGCACAAATGACACTTACCGAAAAATCAGTTTCAGACCTGCTGTTGAAGAAGGTGGTGGAGCAGGACAAG
The DNA here is from genome assembly GCA_002890675.1 of Candidatus Methylaffinis lahnbergensis. Classification (GTDB taxonomy): domain Bacteria; phylum Pseudomonadota; class Alphaproteobacteria; order Rhizobiales; family Beijerinckiaceae; genus Methylocapsa; species Methylocapsa lahnbergensis. Next base: position 7,195 of record PEFW01000005.1, on the reverse strand, counting down.
TGCCAGTCCGAGGCTCTTAGTAAACTAAGCCTCGAAGCCTATCTAAAGATGTTCACGGAACAAAAGTGAACCAATCGAAAGTCTTGATTTTTGCTTGATTCCATTCACCTTTCCCGTCGTGCTGGATATTTGGCATCGAACATGCGTTCTTCCAACCATTCGCCGAGAGCTACCACCTGTTCAATTGCGATCACCAGAGACTCCGGTGAAACATGCAAGCTTGGTCGCATCCAAGAACTACTCGTCATGTCAGGGTCTGATAACATTTTGCGCTCGGCGTCACTAACAAAAAATGGTTGGCGTTCGCACTGTTTCTCTTGCCGCACGAGCGTAACGCGCATCGTCGAAATATGCTCTGGATGTTGGTCGCTGTTGCGCGCTAACGCCACATCTTCCAGAATGTCGAAATTGACGGGGCAGTCCCCCCACGAAAGGTTCAAAGCTGAACCAAAGCAGACGCGATACCCCTGTACAAAGCCGTTCTTAAACGCCTTCTTGCGTTCACCCGGCTCCCAATTAATGCCGAGTTCACGCTCCCAAGTCTTGAAGTAAAGTTGCAGCGAAGCGGACAGCATTGAAATACATGTTCGCCCGAGCATCTCCAGCGCCATGGTGGCGTCACTCCACTCTTCGATGAAAGGCGATTCGCCGCTCTCACTGTAGGGAGGCTCGTCGAATGGAGGTTCTTCCGCTTCAATTTGGTGGATCGTTGCACGGAACGACTCGCCAGCACCTTCATTGAACTGCCGGATAAACTTGGTGCGCTCTTTCAGAAAATACAGGACTTTCATGTACCGCCCCTTCGTCTGGCTGACCGGTTCATGGCTGGTCTCGGCTGGCGCTCAAGAGGCGGTTGAAGTAGTGTCTGAGCATGACATCCAATGCGGAAAGAGAAGCCGAATGGTAGCCGAGTTTGAGAAGGATGGTGAGCGCTTTGTGTACGACATATTCAACGGGCGAACTCTCGGATGCTACCCTGAAGACAAACGTCAATATGCTGTTCGTTGGCTGCGTGATCGAGAGCATGAAAGGAAAGTCAGAGAGCACCAAATATATTGGTATGCTCGTTGGACGTTTTGGGCAGCGTTGGCCGCGGTGGTTGTTGGAGTCATCGGTGTTCTCGTGACTTTAGCTCGCGAGTAAGGCATTCGCTACCACCGTGAGGAACGCTGGTCGCATAGTCGCATTAGAGCATGATCATTTTAGGATGAAGCGTAGCCTGCATTGACGAAGTAGTTTTTGCATTCGCTGGATTTGAAGGTTGCGCGCGATGAGCCGGTGCGTTTCCAGGTAGCGTCGACGGTTCGCTCCTTGGCCTTTCGCATGAGATGTTTCAGTTTGGCGAAGACCTGTTCGATGGGGTTGAGGTCGGGGGAATAGGGCGGCAAGAACAGAAGCCTGGCTCCGCTAGCCCGGATGGCGCGGCGCACCGCCTTGCCCTTGTGGCTACCGAGATTATCGAGGATGACGACGTCGCCCGGCTTCAGCGTTGGGGCCAGAACCTGATCGACATAGGTCCGGAAGCTCTCGCCGTTGATTGGACCATCGAGAACCCATGGGGCCTCGATACGATCACACCGCAAGGCGGCGAGGAAGGTCATTGTCTTCCAGTGACCGTGCGGGATCTTTGCCGCGAGCCTCCGGCCCCGCGCGCACCAACCTCGGATGGGAGCGATGTTGGTCTTGACCCAGGTTTCATCGATGAAGACGAGACGGGCAGGATCAATCCTCGTCTGATATTTTTTCCAACGCGCCCAGCGGCGCGCCACGTCGGGGCGATCTTGCTCGGCCGGCAGCACGCTTTTTTTTGAAGCTCATTCCCTCGCGATGGATGAAATTCCAGACCGTGCCATAGCTGACGGCAACGCCGCGTTCGGCGAGTTCCGTCATGAGCCCGCGCACGGTCACCTCGGGCTACAAGACTTACCCCCGAGAGCGACCATAAAGCCGAATCATAAACCCAAGGTTTCGTTACCGCCCCGGCGGTTTGAATGACTTGCTGAGGGTCCCAGCTGATTTGAACGCCTTCACGGCGTCCTTGGCGGTCATCGCGACCGACGTCCTTAGGTGGGAAATCCCGCCCGACGCCGCCCCCGCGATCAGCGCGGAGGCCATGACCTCTTCGTTCGGCGCCTCTGCTATCGAGAGGAAGTCATACTCGCCGAATGTGAGATAATGGGCAAGGAGCTTGGCTCCCGCCTTTTCCATAAGGTCCGCGACGGCCTTCTCCCGGTTTTCGGGATTGGCGACCATGCCCTTGACCGCATCGGGCGTGTACCGGCCCTGGGTGATATAGATTGCCATGAGTTCCTCCCTTTCCTGTTCATGCTTTGCGCGGATCGCGCGAATGTAATTAGTCGCGTATCGACGGTTTGCTAGTGGCGCGGAAACCGGATTGGATTCTCCCGGTCGAAGCAGGTTTTCGTTATTTTGCCGGTTATGCCAATAGTGCCGAAAGAAATACTCCAGCTCTCCACCAAGCGGCCGTTGCTGGCCAAGCTGGCGGTTGCGGTAGCGACCAAGCCTCCCTCCCGAACAGGGCTGGTTCGATACACCCCCGAGCCGGCAGCCGCTCATTGGACCGGCCCAGGGATGCGCCAACCGGCTCAAGCAGTTTCGTCGTTTTGCAACGCGTTACGAAAAAACTGCCAGAGCCTACCTTTCAATGCTATGCGTCGCAGCCGAAAGGCTCTGGATAAAAACTCGACGACAGCGGCGATGCGCTGACGATCGTAACGCCCTGTCATGTCGTCTGGAACCAGTGCGACCAGCCGGACACCCAACAACCGCCCCTGACCGACACGCCGTCTGTCCTTTGGAGGGAATGTTGCAGCCTGTTTGGGCGCGCCGCCAGACGACACGGTTTCCAGGCGTCGACTTGGCTGTCCTGACGGCGGCAAAACCTTCTTCGTTCACCACGATCCCGTTACCGATCGTCGACTTGCACGACCTTTCGCCGCTGATGGACGTCTGGAAGTTCGGCGGCCCCGAAGGTTGGGAGCTTGGCGGCCCGGGACATTACCAGGACAAGAATGGCCCTAGTGACCAGCTTCGGATTACCGAGCTCCCTGCGCCGAGCGGATCATCCGGCAGTCTCGTGCTTAACGACTACGGTGTGCTCGGGATGGTGGTTTCGCAGAGCGGCTTGGGGGGCAACACCTACGTGCTGCCGGGGTCACGAATCGCCGAGCTCGTCGATCGCGCGGGGTTCAATGCCAATCTTCTGCGCTCGGCACCGCCACCGCCGCCGACCAAGTTGCGGGCACCGCTAGATGACAGCATCAACACTCTTGTCGTCGGCCCCGGGATCAGCACTCCGACGCTGCCCGTTGTGCCATCGGAGTGGCAGACTGTACGCTCGACGTCCTACCCGACGCCTTCCAGCCGCACGACGCTGATCCTGTCCGGCACCTCGGGCGCAGGCGGACCGGCGACGTTAGACGACACCAAGCTTGGTCACGCGGACGGCAATTACAAGCAGCAAGGGTGGGCCATCAGCTTTACGTCGCCTCATCTCTGCGCGGCGGGCGAGATGTACAGCGACACGCGGACCGGGCTGAACATCATGCACTTCCTGTTAACACCATTGTACTGCAGCAACGGCCCCGGGAACTGCACGTGCGGGACCTTCGGCATGGTGCAGTCTAGTGAACTAACAACCCACGAGACGCTGGTGCAGACTGGTCAGAATGCGCCGTCCATGCGCCCCGACGCGCCGCCTCCGCCGCTGGACTATCGGCCACCCTCGGACCTCTCCGGCGAGACATGGGCGTTCATCTTCGGCGGCCACGAAATCCGGGTCGACTTTGCGGCGGACGGAACCGCGACCTTCTCCAGCCCAGCGTTCGGCTCGTCTGGGCGATGGGAGCGCAACGGCAGGGAATACATCACCATCACAACGCCGTCGTACACGATCAAAGGCACGCTGAGCGGCTCCAGCGGATCGATGGTGATCAATATCGGGCGGCAGGGCAGCGCAAATCCGAGCTCGCGGCAGCTGGCGGAACGAGACCACGCAGATAGGCGGGCGAACATAGCACTTTTTCCCGTGCCCCGATCGCCGACGACAATGTTCTTCTTTCCCGCCAGCACCTCCGAGAATTCTGGGAGTGCGATGAATCCGTCCGATAGCAAACTATCCCGCTCGGCTTCCTCCGCGCCGAATTCCAGGCTTGCTAGCCGGCGATCCTTAGAATCTGCGGTGAGGCGCGCGAAATAGAGGACTGCTTCGGCGACAAGTGCATGTACAAAGTGTAGATTGAACCCGTCAGATCTTGTGAGTAGACCCGAGCTTTGTAGTTCCAGTATTCTTCGAGCGGGATACTCGGAAACATGCACAGCGCGCCCTAAAACGGCGAGCGCCGTCAGCGCCATCAAGTAATCCTGGCGACTTTCTGTGCTTACGCTCGCAAGTTCGTTCTCGATCATCCAGTTGATCGGGACGCTCGTACCTTGCTCTAACGGAGCCGTGCCATGCGTTCGGACAAATTCCAACAGTAGGGTTAGGCCGAGCGGCGATCCCCCCGCAGCTAGAGCGATTGACTCGATAGCAGACGTATCCAAAACGCTACCGATCGTCCTGCGGAGGAAATCGTATGGCTCGGCGGCCGTCCATGCGGGCATATCGAAGATTGATCGAAACAGACGTCTGGAAATATTCTCTAAAGTCCGAGCGGCCGCGATGACCTTCGCTGGCGACTCAGCTAACAGCTCGACTAGCTGGAGTACACCAGACGAATCCCGCAAATCGTCGAGTCCATCGAACAAGAGTAGTAGCGGTTCAGATGGGAGCGATCTGACAAGGTCCACGGTCGATCTAAGGATTTCCCGGCCAGAGCTCATGATGATCATTGGCTCGTCAAGGGACGAGTGTGCAGACTCGCCTGTCAGCTCGCGTCGCAAGAAGAGGTAGAGATCATCGATCGTGGCAACCGCTCCCAATGAAATATAGATAGCGCGCCGTCCGGCCTGTATCCATTCGTTATACAGAGTCCTCAAGAGTGTCGTCTTACCCGACCCCCAGCGCCTAGGACAAGGATTGGAAACTGGCTGGATTGAATAGCGCTCCTTACATTGCTGAATACTTCGGTCTCGACGACTGTTTGGGGTTGTGACGGTCGCATAGTGTTTTAATCTCGTGATTGGGCGCTAAATCGTGATTCGTTCGACCTCATCGAGCGTAATTTCATCACCGGTACGATCATAAAGTTTGTCGTGCGCGGGCTTTCGTGCGCTCCATGGGCCTGCGCGTTTTCGAGCGTGCCGCCGGCTTCCAGATAGGCAGTGATCCCGGTCGCCCGGAAAGTATGGCAGCCAATCTTGACCTTCATGCCGAGTTCAGCGGCGCGGCGCGTGATCATGCGATAAGCGTCAATGCGGTGTATAGCCTCGCCGTTTAACTCGCCGGTACGCCCGCGGGCGGAACGGAACAAGGGACTTTTGGCCTCGTCGCCGAAGCCAGCGGCGCGGATATATTCGTCGAGAAAGCCTTCAAGTTTATGGTGCGCCGGCATTTCAATGCGCTTGCCGCCTTTCTCGTGAAGCCGAACCCACCAGCGCTTACCATTGGCAAAGTAGTCCTCGACCCGCATGGCGACGACGGCGCCGATGCGGGCGAAGGCATAGGTCATGATGCCGATAAGGGCACGGTCGCGCAGACCGACGAGCGTTGAGGTGTCGATGCTGTCGAGGAGCGCGCGGGCCTGGTCGGCTGTCAGCACCGGCGTCTTGCCGCGCTTCACCACATGCTTAGGACCGCGCATCGCCGAGGCCGGGTTTATTGGCACCACCTGGCCGGTGATGAGCCAATCAAACAGCATGCGCACGGCGGCGAGCTGCTGCTTCACGCCCGGCGCAGAATGGGTCTTCTGGAGTGCCTCTATATAAGTGGCGACATCGATCGGCCGGATCGTGGTGAGCGTCAGGCCGCGATCCTCGCACCAGGCGAAGAATTCGCTACGGGCCCGCGCGTAAGCCCGGCGCGTGTTCGCGTTGCGGATATTCGCGGAGAAGAATTCGATATAGCGCCAGGCGGCCGGCGCGCCAGCGTCGGCGATCAGCGCCGGCACAAGATGCGTGTCGCCCGTGGTCGCGAGCTGGCCGGGTTTGAGGGATACCGGAAGATGGTGGTCGGGGGGTGGCATGGCCCTTCCCTAGCACGAAAGCGATTGGACCAGGTGGGAGAAGAAGGCGGCCAGCCCGCCCCAGCCGGGGACGGCGAGCCCGAGATAGGCCAGGGTCGCCGCCATCAGCGTGATGAACATCAGCCGCCCTTCCCCGGCGAGCGATCGGCTTCGGAGATTGTCCGGATAAAACCCGTGCAAGTTATAAAATTCGACCGGGTCGTCATGGCACGCCGGATGCAGCACCATGCAGTTCGCCGCCGCCCGTGCCTCTTTGTCGCTGACGTTGGGGTCGCTCACGAGCCGTCTATGATGATAGATGGCTCGCCGCCAGTCGGTGCCGTCCCCGATGAAGTTCGCCGCAGGCTTCGCAGCGCCCCTCGACTTCTGCCGCCGTCCGCCGTACCGGTTTCGGGCGCCCCGCCCGGTTGAGGTCTTCTTTCATCTGGGGCGACCTTTCTGCCTTCTCCGCCGCCGACCCCGAAGGCTACGGACAGATCAATTTCAGAGTTTTACCGCGACATTGCAGGTAATTTGTGAAACTCTTTAGTGTAATATGGTGTACTGTATGGCTTGCCGATAGAATTGAGTCGTCAAACCAAAAGTTCAAGCCGCTGCCGCCTGACCCCTTCGGTCACCAACATTCAGCGATAGCTCGAAACCAGGCACTTACGATCAGCGCCAGGAGATATTCACCTACCCGCCTGCGAATAACTGCTTTCGACCCTTTGCGGAAGTTCGGCATGTAGCAAAAATAGTATATAATCGATGCCGCAAGAAGGCGACTTTACGCGGACTTTTTCCGATATTGCGATGAAGAAATTCCTTGCTGATCTATTTGGTGGCCGTTTGTCGATTGATAGCACTATGGGATATATGATTCTAGTGGTTCAAATCTAACATTTGAGTCCCTATTGGGATTCCCCAGATTTGCGGCATGTGCGAGTCTGCGCGATGCGCGCAGGAAAATCCATCACCGTTTCGTTGGCCGATCGGCGTCGGCTTGAAAATCTCATCGACGATCGCAATGTCGCGCAGAAGTACGTGTGGCGAGCCGAGATTGTTCTCTTCAC
>PEFW01000049.1 GCA_002890675.1 Candidatus Methylaffinis lahnbergensis | reverse complement strand
TCACGAAGATCCAAGGAATAAGGCTTGGTCATCCATGCTGGCCTCCAATCCAGTCCCAACCTTGAATCAGCAAAAAGCCGATTTGGGAATCCCTCGCGATTCACTCAAACCTCATCCCGCTCTAGAGCCGAAAGAGTTAATCGCCTTTGCCGCGACGAACCTTCTCCAACTTTTTGATTTTGAGCGATTCTTTCTCCGGCCAATGATTGAGGTCAATTAGGAGGCCCGTCGTCCCCGTTTGCCTTCTTGATGGGGTCGACGGCCCCAGCTCCTCGGCATCGATGTGCCAACCCCTTCGCAGGCGGGCGCCGTCCACGCGTGAGTTATTCTTAAGACTCCTGATTGAAGACTCACGGAACCTCGCTGGTGTCCCCGCCCTGGACCTTGCAGGAACAGTCGTTGCCAACAAAGGGCGGGTCATGGAGTTGGCAAGCCTTCACCGAGATGATGCAGTAATTCCCCGGTTGCCCGGTTGGCGCGCTCGCGCCGATCACGAAAGGCGGGGACGCGGAGCCTGATAAACCGGAATAATCAGAGCCAGGATAGTTGTATCCGGAATAGGCATTATCCCCATAGGGATAGCCCCAACCGCCGCCCCAGCCCCAGAACGGAGAACCGTTCGTGAACAAGCCGCGACGGAAGAAGAAGCGATCGTCCCGATCGAAGCGGCGAAAGCGATCACCTCGATCGAAAAATCGACGATCAAAGTGGCCCATTGCCACGCTCCGGCCAGCAGACCGGGGGCCGAAACCGCCAAAGTGACCGCCGCCGCCACCACCTCTGCCGAACGCCAGTCCTGGCCCGCCCGGGACCGAAGCCGCGCCGAGCGCGGCCGAGGCCAGCAATATACCGAAGTGTCGCATCGATTCTCCACCCAAAATGCCATTTTTGGCTCACGGCTGGACGCGAATGAACGCTCTTGCTTCCACGCCGTCAATAAATTTAAAGACCATCGAGGGCGAAACAGCGGTTTGGCGACAATCGTTCCATGAATTTTAAGTTATTGGACAAGATTGTCAGGCGGCGGAGGGGGTCGCTAACGCCGCCTCCGTACTGCACTCGCGGTTGCCGGGTTTTAGGCCGAAAAACGCCGCTAAAAGAGAAAGTTAAGGCTTTTATCGCCTGGTGGCGCCAATATTTTGGCCTCGGAGACGACGGCGCAACCACGAAAATGGCCGGGTTTTGGCCCGGCCATGACTCAAGGGCAAATACTTCGCCCTGGCACGCAGATCACGGCGACACAAAACCCCACGAACGTCCACCGGGGACCCTGCACGAACAGCCTCCACCAACATATGACGCGCGATAGAGCTCACACGTCTTCGCGGGCGTGGCGCAGTAAATTCCCAACTGTCCGGTCGCCACGCTCCGGCCCGTCACGAGAGGCGCCGGAGTCGGCCCAAAGGCATTATAGGCGGCAGGATGGGCCATCGGATAGGCCCAGCAGTGCCCCGGGTCGGGATAGCCCTGTTTGGTGGCTGCCAATTGCGCAGTGATGGGTAGCGTCGGGTCGGTGCAGACGATGGACGTGGTGGTGTCAACCGCCAAGGCCGGGCCACACTGGGTAAAGACCAGGCCAAGCGTCGCGCCGCCGATCAACCATAATAAATGTTTCATGTACGTTTCTCCTTTTGACGCTTTTCACGCGATGCGTGGCTGAAATGCCAAACCATCGCCAACGCCCACATAGAATCATATGACACTGTGGTGACTAAATACGAACAGTAGGGAAACGTTCCATGAAATTTATTTTAATTAGGAGCTGGCTTCCCCGACGGCGTGCGCGTTGGCCGGCCGCGAAGAGGCAACTCGAAACGAGAGCTTGGAAGGCGTTGCGGACCGTCTGGACGGCGTGCGGGGCAAGCAAACAATTCTGAGTATTTGTTAAAAAATTACGGCCGGGAGATCCCGGCCGTAATCGCGCAAAACGCGTGCGTCCAAGCCGAAACAATCAAGGCGTCACGGAGCCCCGCGCGTCTCCGCCCGCCACCCGGCAGGAACAGTTCGTCACCAACGTTGCATGAGTGCCAGGTTTCGCAGGTCTTTGGGCGCGTGGTGCCGTGATCTCCCAATATGCCCCGCCGCCTCGCTCCGGCCGGTCACGACAGGCGCGGCCGAGGAATAACCGGTGGCGGGATAGGCGTAGCTATAGGCGTAGTCCGGGTAGCCGTAGCCGTAATCGTAGGGATAGCCGTAGCCATAGGCGTAGTCCGGATAGCCGTAGCCGTAATCGTAGGGATAGCCATAGTCCCATGCACCTATGCCATAGCCGAGGCCAAGCCCAGCGTACGCCGGCCACCAGCCGCCTCCCCAGCCCCTGCCGTTGTGCCAGCTATTGCCCCAGCCGCCATGGCCCCAGCCGCCACGCCCAAAGCCACCACGCCCAAAGCCACCCATGGCCATGCTCCGGCCCGAAAACATATGGCCACCAAAACCGCCGCCACCAAAACCGCCGCCACCAAAGTGGCCGCCGCCGAATCCACCACCGCCATGGAATGCCAAGGCGGGACCGCTCGCGGCCAGCGCCGCGCCGAGCGCGGCCGAGCCCAGCAATACACCGAAGCGTTTCATTTCACTCTCCTTCCAGATTGCCATTTAGCCCGCGGCGCCTGAATTGCGAGTGAACGATCTCGGGTCAGCGCCGGTTACAGATCCAAAAACATTTGAGGACAAAACACAGGTCTGATGGAAATCGTTCCATGAATTTTGATTTACGGGACGAGCTTGCCGGGGCTTTTCGCGTTATGCCGCCACGCGTGCAAACCATGGTGCGAGACCTCCGGCTCGGCTTTCTGGCGGATGCGCTTTGTGGAGGCGAGCGCCATGGGCAAATTGCGGGAGGCTTTTTGCCGGATTGATCAACACCGGATCGATCAAAATCGAGACGGCGGGAAGGCATAAATTCACCCTCGGCGAATCCAGCGCCAAGCTAGCTATCCTGGTTTTTTTTCTTCCAGCCGCGCCTTGAGCGCAAGCAGTTTCGCGAAAGGCGAGTCCGGGTCCGGCGGCCGTTCGCTGGACTTTCTCTCTCTGGCGCCAAAACGACCTTCCCCGCGCTCGCCCGTGCCGTCGCGGTTCTGCTCTCCCGCCTGGTTCTGGCCGCGATGGCCTCCGAAGCGCGGCCTCTGTTCGCCTCCCCCCCGCTCGCCGCCGTCCTTGCGGCGATCTTGGAGAGCGTTCGGCCGGGAGCCGGTTTGGGCGTCCGCAAGCGCCACCTTTCCAGCTCCCTCGCCACCCGGTAAGTCCGCGGCCGCCCCGTCGCGAGGAATGGCCAGTCGTTCGGTTGTTTCCGGCGTAGTGGCATTGCCAGCTCCCGCTGTTGCTCCTTCGCGCCGCTCGAAATGTTTTTTGTGCATCCGCGTCTCGGGCCGGCGCGCATGATGATGCTGCCGGTGCGGCCGCCAGATTTCGATCAGTGGCGCTTCGACCGGCAGCGGCTCCAGGGAACTTTTTGCCCAGCCCGCCTCCGTGGCGCTGGTTTCGCCCGTCTCGACCCCGCTTGCGTCCGAAGGCCTCGCATCTGGGAGAGCGGCTGGGCACGGCGAGTCTAAAGTGACGGTGTCCCGAATTACGCCCGGCCCGTGCACGGCGACGCCAGCCGGTTCGACCGGTTGCCCAGTGCAACCGCGTGGTTCGGACGGTAGCTCCTCGGTTTGCATATCTAGGCCAGCGTCCAAACCGCACTCCGGGGTTGGCTCAAGTCCGACGTCGTGCTGCGCAAGCGGTCCAGCCGCGGCACGTAAAGCCGCGGTGATCGCCGGACCCTTGCGGTGTTCCGGCATATAGCCAAGCGCGCGCAGGATCGAGGCGAAACTATCGCCAGAACAGCCGGCCAGCGAGGTCATCGCGACCGTCACAACGAAGCCATCGCCATCGGCCGCGCCAGGCGGCGGATCGCCCGGACTGACGCCGGGCCGATAGCTCACCGCCGGTCGAATTAAATCGGCGAGGCGTTCCAAAATATCGACGCGCACCGCGCGATCCTCGCAAACGCGGAACCCGGCCGCCCGGTACAAATTCCTTTGAACATCCTTGCCTGCGGCCAAGGAGGTGCGGCCGGAAGCGGCGAGTTGAAGGACCTCGTCGAGGCCTTTGACCGCGTCGCCGCCGCCATGCTTCAAGGCATACAGCTGCGCGGCGAGGGCGCGCGGGGCGGGCTTTATCGAATTCGGCAAATAGAGATGGTAGGCGCCGAAGCGGACGCCAAATTTACGCAGCACAGCTCGGGCGTCCTGGGAAAGGCTCTTCACATCTTGGGCCACACGCGCGCGATCGAGAACGCCGAGCGATTCGGCAACCTGAAACGCGACGCCGCGCGCAATGCCATCGAGCCCGTCGGCTTTTTCCAAATCGGCGAGCGGCCCGAGAAGCTTTTTCACATGCTGAGCAAGCCAGAGATCGAGCCGCCGTTGCACCGTTTCGAGCGCCTGGCCGGTCAATTGTTCGTCCGCGAGAATTGTCACTCGGGGTTCGAGCACATGCGCGCCCGCGCCGATCTTGCCGATAGGCTCGCCGAGCCAGCGGATGATTCCGTCGTTGGAAAGGAGGAAAGCTTCGTCGACAGCCTCGCTCACCCGTCCCGCGCGGCCATCGATTTCACTCGCCAAAGCCTTTTGCGCGGCGGCGTTCAGAGCCTTCGCGGCCTCGCCCGCCGCCTCAGGGTCGGCCGTGAAGCGAAATCCTTTGAGCTGGCCGACGTGCTGGCCCTCGACCAACACATCGCCGCTCGGGGTGACCTCGGCCTCCAACATGGCGTTCTCCCTTAGGCGGCGCATGAGAACGCCCGTCCTGCGGTCAACGAACCTTTGGGCGAGACGTTCATGCAAAGCGTCCGACAATCTGTCCTCTACCCGACGCGCGGCATTCTGCCAATGGGCGGGATCGCGCAACCAGCCGGAACGGTTGGCAATGTACGTCCAGGTTCGCATCTCGGCGAGCCGCGCCGAAAGAGTGTCGAGATCGCCGTCGACGCGGTCCTGCGCCGCGACATGACGGGCAAACCAATCGTCTGGGATTTGACCCGCGCGCACGACAAAGCCAAAGACCGAAAGCACGAGTTCCGCATGCGCCGCCGGCGACAGCTTACGATAATCGGGAATTTGGCAGCATTCCCAGAGCCGCGCGATATCGGCCCTGGACTTCGCCGCGCGCACAACTTTCTCGTCGCGGGAGGCGATGTCGAGCACCATCTGGTCGGCGGCAAGCGCCGCTCTGACGAGGCCTTCCTCCTTCGGCAAAGTGTCGAGCGAGGCGGCGAGACCGGCAATAGAGGAAAAATCGAGGTCCGTATTGCGCCATTGCAGCATCCGCACCGCATCAAAGCGATGCTCCTCCAGCGCATCGACGAGTTCGGCATCGAAGAGGGCGCAGCGCCCGGTTGTGCCGAAAGTCCCGTCGCGGAGGTGGCGGCCCGCGCGGCCGGCGATCTGACCGAACTCGGCGGGCGTCAGGCGCCGGTGTTGCCAGCCGTCGAATTTCCGGGCGGCCGCGAAGGCGATGTGATCGACGTCGAGATTGAGCCCCATTCCGATCGCGTCGGTGGCAACGATGTAATCGACATCGCCATTTTGATACATGTCCACCTGGGCATTGCGGGTACGTGGCGAGAGCGCGCCGAGGACGACGGCCGCGCCGCCGCGCTGGCGTCTGATCCATTCGGCGATCGCATAGACATCCTCGACGGAAAAGGCGACGATCGCGCTGCGGCGCGGCAGGCGGGTTATTTTCCTGTCGCCCGCGAAACTCAGTCTGGAAAGGCGCGGGCGCGCAAAAATGCGGGCGGCGGGCAAAAGGTCGCGCACGGCGCGGTGCATGGTTGCGGCGCCGATCAGCAAAGTCTCCTCGCGCCCCCGCCGGTGCAGCAGCCGGTCGGTGAAGACATGGCCGCGGTCGAGATCGGCGCCAAGCTGAATTTCATCCACCGCCACGAAAGCGAGGTCGAGGTCACGCGGCATCGCCTCGACGGTCGAAACCCAGTAGCGCGGCGATTCCGGCTTGATTTTTTCCTCGCCGGTAATGAGCGCGACAGCGGCCGCACCGGCTTTTTCCACCACGCGGTTATAGACCTCGCGCGCGAGCAGCCTGAGCGGCAGGCCGATCATCCCGCTGGAATAGGAAAGCATCCGCTCGATGGCGTAGTGCGTCTTGCCGGTGTTGGTCGGCCCGAGCAGCACGTTCACGCGGCTGGCGCGGTCCGGCGAAAAGGCTTTGGCGGCCGGAAAGGAAATGTTCATTGGTTTACCGGCGCGGGAAAAGGAGCAGGTGCGTGCGGCAGCGGTGACGGTTCACGGCTATCCGGCTGCAACACGCGGAGATTTGCCTTGAAGGGCCCATCGTCCAGGACCTATCGCCGCTCAGGCGAAAGGTCGCGATTGGAACGGCTGACCGCCGGAAGGAAACCCTTCGCGCTTCCCTCCCGTCTCGGGCCTTCTGTATCACAACGGCGCTTTTGTGTATCAAAATGAGGCTGCCGCGAGGGTAGTGTCCTAATTTGATTTGGCGGCCTTTCGCTGGTCGAGGACCGCCGTAGCCCCCAGTTCGAGCTGGCTAGCTCGGACACGCTCTTCAAACAGGTTGCGAGCGTATGGGCTCAAGCCGCTGCCGGACAATTTCACCGACCGAGCAAATTCGCCAGCGCAAAGCGGCTTAATGGCCATGGCGACCGTCATAGCGTCGGATTTTCCATCGTCCATCTTTGCGGCGGCCGCATGGAGGCACTCCATATAGGCTTTCATTGCTTGCTGCTTTGCCTCTTCCGAAACCGATTCTTGTTGGTTCGACAGACAGCCGGTCAACATCAGGAACATAATAACATGTGTCGCGTGGCGAACAGCATTGCTCACCGCCCCCGAGCCTCCGGCATGATTGAGCGCCAGAACTTGACGATGCGCATGAGTATGCGCCGTTTTACGCGTCTCACAAATTTTTTTTCAAAGAAGGTTGAAAATCACCGCGCCGCAGTTGCGCTGCATTTTGCGCATTACAATTTCGTGCGGCTACACCGGACCTTGCGCGAGACGCCCGCAATGGCAGCCAGTGTTAGCGATCGGCTTTGGTCGCTTGAGGAATTGGTGGAAAGAGCCACAATATGAGTACCGAATTTCCACCAGTTGGCGTCTGCACGAAATGTGGCGATATTACTTATGACCTCCAACGCTTGAACGGGTCTTGCGGGCGCCGCCAATGTAAAGGCATTTATGGGAGCGCCTTGAATAATGACGACTGGGCTCTGTGTGAAGCATGCAGTGGGGCCGGAACAACAGGCGCGGGAAGCAGCTGCCCTACATGCAACCGTACCGGATGGATTTTTGTCCGGGACCGTCGAAAGCGGTGAATTCAAATTAGGACACTACCGCCGCGGGCACATTGTTTACGGTTCGAACGGGAGACGAACGAATCGCGCCCGAATCGCTGACTTGCCGTAAATCCTTGTTTGTTCACCGCAATATGTCGGCGTGGAGGGCAATCGAGGCCCTACCAATTGTAAAAAACCCCGATCTCGGCTGAAACGTGAAGCTTTGATGCGCGAGAGGCGGGTGGACTCAGAAGGCACTTCCTGTCAACCGCCAAAAAACAATTTTTGTTACGCGAAAAAAAGAGGCAACCCCGCCCACGGTCTATCCTTCGAAATAACGCCGCAGGATCCGGTCGCGGTAGCCGGTGAGATTGGCGTGGCGCTCAGCTGCGGCACGGATCGGCGTGGCGAACACCGGTGTCATAAAACCGGCGACGAAGGCGAAGACTGTCGCATCTGCCCCGCAGGGCTTTTCGCCCATCACAAAAGCCTTGTCCCAAATAAGGGAAGCAAGGGCATTGATGTCGGCAACCCCGAGTTCATCCTGCTCGGCCGGCGTGTGGCGACCAAATCCTTGCAACTTCAATGCCTTCTTGATTTTTCGCCGAACCAGGCTTTGTACGATCGGCCGGAACGGCAACGGCACGACCTTGAAGAATTGGGCCGGCCCCTTGGCAAAATTGGCGTCATCGAGCCAACGCGTCGCCACCCCGGCCCAATAGAGATGCTCCTCGCACATTTTCTCGATCGCCCAAGCCACAGCCTTTTGCTCCAGCGTGAGCCCGGCATCGAAATCGACACCGTATTTTTTCTCGATGTGAAAGCGGATGAAGGTCGAATCGGCAACGATCAGGCCGCCATCATTGATATAAGGCAGCTTTCCTTTTGGCGCCTTGCGAAACCCGCCGCGATCTTCCCGGTAAGGCAGACCCGCGAGTTTCAGCAGCAGCATAGCCTTGATGACGAACGGACTTGGATCGGGGAGACCGAAAAAGGGCCCGAATGCGTAGAGCGTGATCATGCTGTTCCGTCTGCTTATTTCGCTTCATCACGGTAAGACGTTTCGCGCAATTCACTCCATCAATGCGTGGTGGTCGCCGTCAGGTCCGAAGGCTCGACCGAAAATTCGATTGCGTCGATGACAGCGGTGCCGGCCAAGGTCATCAATGCGACATGGATGGGCACGACGATGTGCGCCCTCTCGATTGGCGCGAGCCAAGCCTCAATGTCCCTGTTTTCGGCCATGAATTTTGTCGATTTGGAGTCCCGCTTGTGACCGGAAACGGGCATATAGCGCGCGGCGCAGACCGAAACCGGACCGGAGTATCCGTCGACCGCCACGTTTCTTACGCCAACATAGTGGAGGGTAACATCAAATCGGACATAGCCGTCGTAGACCGGGATCGTTCGGTTGCACGCGGCGGGACCGACCAGAGGTTGGCCCTCGGGAACCGCCATGATCAGGGCGGTCGCCGGATCGAGAATGTTGCGCTTGTTCGCCGCGGTGACCGGCACTCTTCCTTCCTTGTCCTCGAAAGGCGGAAAGATTTCCACGGCCTTGACGTTTCCGGCATCGAGCGACATGCGCACCGTCCGGCTCCCTTGGGAATTGGCGGACGTCGTAGCATAGGTGAATGGCGCAACGCCGCTTCTGCGCAAAGCGCCGGTCGCGGTGAGTGCCAGCTTGACATTAGCGACCATCGCCGCGACGCCGGTCAGCTTGGCACTGAGATCGATCCGGTAGGTTGTCGGCCCGAGCGACCCCGCTGCCACCGCCTCCCCAACAGGAAAGCCGATGAGGCTCACCGTATAGCGCGCTCGGAATTCATCGGCGCGAGCCGAAGCCATGCCGGGGCCGGCAACCACCGCCAAAACAAGACCGAGCGTCAGAAGCGGCGCACGTGCTTTCCCCTTGAAATCAGTCATTTCAGCAACCGCGACCAGCTAACAAAATCTAGAACACCTCGTAAATCCGCCGCTTTCATGACTCGAAAGCAGGCGAATCGCGTCGCCCAAGGCGACATAATATCAGGATCGCGGGCAAACGCCATTGCCACGCCAACCGTCGCCCGCGTGGGTTTCCACGCCGAAATGATGTTATCTTTACATGCTTGCCTAACAACGCCGGATTTAGGCTATTGTCCGGTGTGGAGCGTCGGGGATTGCCGGTGCCGGCGCGAAAGGGTTTCCAAGTGGCAAACATGCGTTGGGGGCACGGCTGGCTTGTTGTCGCGGCGAGCGTATGTGTATGCACTGGGGTGCGGGCGGCCGCGCCTTTGCCGCGGGTCCAGAGTCTCGCCCGCACATGGGAGTTGTCGGTTGACGGCACGAACCGGAACTGCCGGGTTTTGCCGCGGCCGGAGTTTTCAAGGCCCGCACATCGGCAAGTTGTGACCCCTCCGGTCTGCCTTGGCGCGTTTCCGGTCCTCGCCCCCGTCGATGCTTCGAGGACGGTTCTCGGTTTCGCGGCAACGGCCGGCGCGGCATTCGCGCCCGGCGGGCCGCATGGCGAGACGTTCCGGCTACATGAGGCGGCGCAGAACAAAGAACCTTTCGCTAATCAAGGCGCAAACCCCGCGCCCTCCGTCCTCGCGACAAAGCAAGAAACCCCGGCGGCCGCGCCAGCCGACGCGGCCGGGCGTTACTCCATCCTGCGCGACGGCGGCAAGGATACCGGATGCATGCTGACCTTGGACAAACGCGTAAAGGCGTCCGGCGGACAAAAGGCTTCTCTCGCGCCCGGTTGTCGAGACCAGGGGATCGTGATTTTCGATCCGGCCGGCTGGCAAATCGTCAATGGCCGTCTCGTGTTGACCGCGCGCAAGGGGCATAAAACCTATCTTGACGCGCAACCGGATGGCAGCTGGAAAAAAGACCCAAAGGAAGGCATAAGTCTCACCTTGAAGAAATTGTAATGGGATATATACATTTCCCTGCCCGCTGCGCCCCATTTCAAGGATGCCAGCCTTGAACCGTGGTTCATATTGAAAAAAGACGCGGCGGTTGGAACCCGCCGCCGCGCCTTCTTGTATTGCTTATATTGGCTTTTGCCCATCAACCCTCGACCGCGGGTTTCTTCGGGCCGCCATGCGAGGCATGCCCCCCCTTGCGGCCGGCCTCGGATGCAAGCGTGTGATTGCGCGAAAAGCTGCGTTTGTTGGGATTGACGCTTTGACCGCCCTTGCGCCCTGCTTCGGCCGCCAACGCCGGGTTTTGCGAAAAACTCCGCTTTTCGTGCGGCACACTCTCGCCGCCCTTGCGCGCGATCGCCCGCTGCTTCTCGGGATCCATTGAGGCGAAGCCACGCGTCGAAACCGACGATTTCTTGGAAGATTCCATCGAAGCGCTCATTTTTTCTCTCTCAAAAATGACTGTGTACCTTGATATAGGTAATGTTTGGCAGCGGTAAAGGTTGCCAACTCATTCAAGTTCGCGTGACCTATTTAGCCAAGGCCCCCGGCGAGGCGCTCGCCATTGTGGCGGTCTCTGTGTCAAGCTGCGGGCGTATCGGTCCGATCCGGCTTACTCTAGCCTGGAAATTATGACGACCTGGTGAACGGGAAATCTAATGTCTTATGGATGCAATACCGGCGGCACGCATTATGTTTTTGCGGATATGCGCACGCTTCTCGCGCGCGCCTCGCCCGATCGCGCGGGCGACCACCTCGCCGGTCTTGCCGCGGAAAGCGGCGAAGAGCGGGTCGCCGCGCGCATGGCCCTGGCCGATTTGCCGCTTGCGCGCTTCCTCGACGACCCCCTGGTGCCCTATGAGGCGGACGAGGTGACACGGCTCATTCTCGATACGCATGACTGCCAAGCCTTTGCGCCAATCGCCGCGATGACTGCCGGCGAGTTTCGCGATTTTCTGCTGTCCGACGAGGCAACCAGCGAAACGCTCGCTTGCATCGCGCCGGGCATCGCGCCGGAAATGGCGGCGGCGGTGTCGAAACTCATGCGCAACCAGGATTTGATCGCCGTCGCGAAAAAGATTTCGGTGGTTACGCGGTTTCGCACCACGATCGGTCTGCCGGGGCGGCTTTGCGTGCGCATCCAGCCCAATCACCCGGCCGACGAACTTGCTGGCATTGGCGCATCCATCCTCGATGGCCTCATGTATGGCTGTGGCGACGCCTGCATCGGGATCAATCCGGCATCGGACAGCGCCAAGCATGTCTTGGCTCTTCTTGAGCGGATTGAGGAGCTGCGGTTGCGCTTCGAAATTCCGGTGCAATCCTGCGTGCTCGCCCATGTGACGACAACCATGCGGGTCATGGAGAGAGGAGGTCCGGTCGATCTGGTTTTTCAGTCGATCGCGGGGTCCGAGGCGGCCAACCGCGCGTTCGGCGTGAACCTCGCGCTTCTCGACGAAGCGCATCAGGCCGTAAAATCGCTGCACCGCGCTCCGCCTGGCGCCAATCTCATGTATTTCGAAACCGGCCAGGGCGCAGCGCTGTCGGCGCAAGCACATCACGGCGTCGATCAACAAACAATGGAAGCACGCGCCTATGCGGTGGCGCGGCGCTACGCGCCTTTGCTCGTCAATACCGTCGTTGGCTTTATCGGCCCGGAATACCTCTACGACGGCAAGGAGATTCTTCGCGCCGGGCTTGAGGATCATTTCTGCGGCAAGCTGATGGGCCTGCCGATGGGCGCCGATGTCTGCTACACCAACCACGCCGAGGCGGATCAAGACGACATGGACAATCTTCTGACCCTTCTTTGCGTCGCCGGCTGCAACTATATCATGGGGGTTCCCGGCGCCGACGACATCATGCTCGGCTATCAATCGACCTCCTACCACGACGCGCTCTATGCGCGTTCCGTGTTGGGCTTGCGGCCGGCGCCGGAGTTCGAGGCCTGGCTCAAAGCCTTCGGCATCATGGACGCGAAATCGCGAGTCCGGCCAAGCCTTTCGGGAGGCGCCGCGCGTCTCCTCGCGGCGGCGCCGCGATGACTTTGCCGCCCGGAGATTTCTGGGATTATCTGCGCCGCGCGACGCCCGCCCGCATCGCGCTTGGCCGTGTAGGCGATGGCCTGCCCACGGCCCGCGTGCTCGAATTCGAGCTTGCGCATGCCCGCGCCCGTGATGCGGCCAAGGCAAATCTCGATCCTGCCGCGCTGATTGCCGGGCTTGCCGCCTGGCGCCCGGTGCTCGTGCGAAGCGAGGCAAAGGACCGCGCAACTTTTCTGCAGCGGCCGGATCTTGGCCGCCGCCTCGCGGAAAATTGCGCGGAAAAACTCGCGCCAGGCTCCTTTGACGCCACGATCGTCATCGCCGACGGGCTTTCGGCCGGCGCGGTGCAGGCGCAAGCTGCGCCGCTGTGCAAGATTCTGCTGGCGGCGCCGAATTGCGTTTTTGCTCCTCCGGTCGTAGCGATTCAGGGGCGGGTCGCATTGGGCGACGATATCGCGGCAAGGCAGGGCGCGACCCTTGCCGTCGTGCTCATCGGCGAGCGCCCGGGGCTTTCCTCCTGCGACGGCATGGGCGCCTATATCACCTTCGACCCAAAGCCCGGTGTGACCAAGGACGCAGAGCGCAACTGCGTCTCGAATATCGGCGGCCATGGCCTATCGCTGGACGAGGCGGGCCGGCGTATCCTCGCCATCATGGCGTTAGCCCGGACAATCCGGCGCACGGGGACTTGCCTGAAGGAAGACGAAGCCCTCGATTTGTTGCTTCCAGCGCCGGGAACATTAAACCAAATCGCGTGAAGTCCCCGGCGTACATCAAGCCGCCGGGTTGCCGGTCTTTGCCGCCAGGCGGGGCGGGTCGGTCCCAATCGAAGGGAGATGGACCGGATGGCGAACCGTTTTCTTTTACAGGGTCGCAAACTCATCCGTATTTACGCCGAACAAGACAAGTTCGGCACCGCCGTTCGGGAACACGGCGGCGATTGAACGGCGAGGATGCCGGCCCGCGATATCAATCGAGCGAGAAGCTCGCAGAGCTGAAATCACGCCAACGGCCGTGGCCGTCGCTCAGCGAAACGGCGCCAAGATTTCCTCGGCTCTTGCGAAAAGCTCGGGCGCAACCTCGCAATCCGCCGCCGCGGCATTCTCAATCACTTGTTTGGCACGGCTTGCACCCGTGATCGCCGAGGATACCTCTCGTCTCCGCAACACCCAGGCTAGCGCGAACTGGGATAAACTCAAGCCCGCTTCTTTTTCAGCGATGAGCTTCATCTGCTGCACGGCCGTCAACACGGGCGCCTCGAGCCACCGTTTCGGCAGCATCGCGCCCATTGACGCATGCCTAGCCCTGGAGTCCGCCGGCGGCGGCGCGCCGGGCGTGTATTTGCCGGTCAACACGCCCTGGGCGATCGGCGACCAGACGATCTGGCCGACGCCGAGATCGGCGCAACGCGGAAAAATCTCGTCTTGCGGAGAGGGCCAAAGCATCGAATATTGCGGCTGACTCGACACGAAACGCGTGACGCCTGGCATTTTTGCCGCCGCCTCGATCTTGTCGAGCGGCCATTCGCTAAAACCTATATAACGCGTCTTGCCCTGACGGACGGCCGTGGTCAAAGCCTCCATCGTTTCGTCGAGCGGCGCTTCCTCGTCAAAGCGGTGGCACTGATAAAGATCGACATGATCTGTCCGAAGCCTCTTCAGCGAAGCGTCGAGCTGCTTGACGATTTGCGCGCGGGAAAGCCCGCTATCCGTATCGCTCATCGGGAAAAAAACCTTGGTCGCCAAAACATATGATCCGCGATCAATGCCGGCTAGCGCCTCGCCAAGCACGCTCTCCGCCATGCCGCGGCCATACACATTCGCGGTATCGATGAAATTGATCCCGAGGTCGAGCGCCTTATGGACGCAAGCAAGCGCCTGGTGCTTCTCAACGCCCCCCGAATAAGTCAGCCAGGAGCCAAGCGAAATGATCGAAACCCGCAGGTCACTGGCGCCAAGCTGGCGGTATCTCAAGGCAAAGCTCCCAAGATCAAGCTCATATGGCGAAGGCAAAGTCCGCGCATGCTACGTCCGCGGCCTCGAGTGGGGGACCCGGCCAGCCGCGCACAAGACGCGCTCTCCGCGCGCGATACCTTCTCGGGATGATGCCGCGGGCTTTGAACTGGCGAGCGTATATAGCGCGCCAGACAAACCTGGATGAAAGCCTGCCGCTCAGCCCTGCGCCCGTCGCTCGTCAATATCACTGGATCGCTTGCATTTGCTCCCAAGGGGTCCAGCCTATTTGGCATGGCAAGCGCTCCAACGCCGCCCGGCAACCAACATTCTACTTGAGATGCTGGGCGAGAAACTTGTTCATCTCGAACATTGTCACTTTGTTCTTGCCGAACACCGCAGCCAACTTTTCATCGGCGAGAATTTCCCGCTTGTTCGCTTCATTTTGCAGATTGTGCTTCTTGATGTACTCCCACATTTTGCTCACGACCTCGGTACGCGGCAAAGGGTCCGGCCCGACCACGGCGGCGAGTTCCTTCGAAGGCTGCAAGGGCTTGGCGAAGGCACTTGGCACGGACTTGGCCTTTTCTTCATCGGGCGCTTTCGAAGTCTTGCCCTTTTCGGGTGCGCCCTTGCCGGGCGTGGCTTTTTTACCTGTGTTCGTCATCCGCTTTGCCTCCATTGATTTTAGCGCGAGCGCACGCCGGCGCGACACTGCCTCCGGCTCGCCTTATTTAAACGAGCTAGACATGACGGAACCCCAACCACCGCGCTCCGTCAAGCCGCCCACGCAATCTTTATTGAAGCGGGCTGCCGATTGGGTCCGGCCTTGCCGCCAAACCCGGTCTGATTGGGCTTGCCTGAATAAACCGGGAGACCGGTTCGAGAACGCCAGCAATTTCTGATTCGCCCGTTAACTTAAGCCACTTCTTCGCCGTTTGGCCGATTTTCGGCTGGAATCGGCGACGCCGAATGAAAGTTTTGGGGAAAACTTCTTTTCGGGGGGAAATTGGCGCGCGGCCCAAAAGCCGCACTGGGATGTTGGATGATGCCGTATGGTGGGCTGAAAATGAGTTTCCCTCCTTCGCGCTTCGCAAGGCGGGAAGGCGTGATCCAGCTCGCCGGTTGAGCGGGGGGACAGAGTGTCCATGACCACGCGAATTCTCGATTTGCCTTGGGAAAGTGCGCATCGCTGAATTCGCGCATGCAAATGGTGATGTCTATGCAAATGGTGAAGTCTAATAATTCAGAGCCTGCGGGAGACTTCCTTTGAAGACGACAGCGACAGCGGGCCGGAAAATATTATTTCTGACCCTGGGCGACTGGCCTGATTCCACCCGGCTGCTGGCGGAGTTCGGAAGGCTCGGCTGTGCGTGCGCCGTGATGAGTCCGCCGGGCTTTACCACCGCCACGACTCGCTTCGCCGCCGTGCACTTCCGTCTGCCGCGCCATCGCGGTCTCGCGTTGGGGCTTTTGGCTGCCCGCTTTCGCTTGGAACAAGCTAACCGCGAATGGCGCCCTGATCTGATCGTGCCTCTGGACGACGCTTCGGCGTGGCTGTTGCGGGGACTTGCCACCGATCGCTCGGTGAGCGTTGAACTGCGCTACCTGCTCGAAGTCTCGCTTGGCTCGCCTTCGGGCTATTATGCAGCCTGCAGCCGCACGCATTTCCTCGAACTCGCAACGAGGATTGGCGTTCGCGTTCCGACGAGCCGTGCTGTTGACAGAGCCGAGGCGCTCAAGGCGGCCGCGGCAATGGATTTTCCTGTGATGGTCAAAAGCAATCAAACCACAGGGGGTCAAGGTGTCACGATTGCCCGCGACCCTGCTGAACTCGCGGCGAGCATCGAGGCTTCGGGCCTTGGGCGCGGCGGATTGTTGCGGCGAAGCGAAGGGGCCGCGCGGCGATTCGTATGGCGGCTGGCCGGCGTTTGGACGCCCCCCGGTAGAATTTTTGAGTTGCAGCAATTCATCCATGGCGTTCCGGCAATGCGCATAGTGGCCGCCTGGCAAGGCCGCGTCCTGGCCGGGGTGAGCTTTCTCAAGGCCTGTATCGGTCCGAAACCGTTCGGACCGGGCACGGTTGTGCGTTTCCTCGATCATCCAGAGATGGAGGCAACGGCAACGCGGCTCGTTGCCGCGCTCGGCGTATCGGGTTTCGCACACTTCGATTTCGTCATCGCGGAGGATGGTGGTGGTGCGTTCGTGATTGAGTTGAATCCTCGCACCACCGGCGCGATCCATCTTGGCCGGCTGTTCGGACACGATTTATGCGGCGCGCTCGCGCGGCACTTGGGCTGGCCGGCAGAAACGCCTGAGACGGTGGAATTACCAAAGGAAGCTGCCATTGCACTTTTCCCGAATGAGATTGCACGGGACCCAGAAAGCACCTGGCTTCGTTCCGGATCCGGGGCGTTGCACGATGTCCCATGGGATGATCCCGGCGTCGTCGAGCATTGCTACCGCCATCTCTTGCAAGTCCATCCACGCCACGCGGCCAAGATCGCGCATCTGCTTTGCGTCAAGGACCACTCGGTGAAGACCTCGGCCTGAGGCTCCTTTTCTTGACTTTAGTCGGGGTGGCCAACACTTTGCCGCCGCTCTCGCATCGCAGTGCCAAGCCGGGTCAGTGGTACGTTTTGCCTCCGCGATTTATACCGCTGATTTCCGAATCAAATTCGTTAACGCGGTTTTTATCCGGCTTTTCCCGGGCGCAGGCAGGCGCCTGGCAAGGCGTCCGGCAAGGTGCCGCAGGCGCTGACGCGCCAGGAGCAGCAGCACGAGCACAGCACCTTTAACGGTGAGCGGCCTAGAAAAGGAAACGAGGATGCCTCGCTCATTAGCCCAGCTCTCTTTGTACGGCTCATCGCCGAACCGGAAGTCGAACTCGAGGCCGTGCTCTAGAGCCCACCGCACGCACTCCGCATAAAGAGTCTGCCCCGGCGAGACGGCGGCGTAGTTATCGTCGAAGGTTCCGATCAGGCCCTCGACCCGCTTGCCGCCGATGCAACCGATCATCGCAGCGACGGGCGCGCCATCGAGGCTTAGCAAGAACACGGCAAGACGGCTTCGCCCACGTATCTGCCGTCCGGCCAGCCGCAGGAATTCCCAATAGGGCGCGGTGAACGGCCAGTCGCTCCCGAGCCTTCGGCGCGTCATCCAGGCACGCTTATGCAGTAGTATCCAGTCGGCCAGCCCGGCAAAGCGGTCGGCACAATCCACGACCTCGAAGCCGATCCTTCCGCGATCGGCGAGACGTCGCCGCATGCGACTTACGCGCCCGCGGTGATGGCCGCTGCGCGAACGCCAATAGCCGTCCCACCCCGTGGCATGGGGCCAACGGACCCAGAGCAAGGGGCTCCGTGCGCGCATGCGGTAGCGCCTATCCTGCGTGAGCAGTCCATAGAGCGCCATATCGGAGCGGACATTCACGAGATTTAGCATGTCGATGCCGCGGGACCGCTGCAGCATCTCCCACACTGTGGAGACGCGACGCGTCGCCTCAGGTCCATCTTCAACCAACAGATTGTGGTATTCACTGGCCTCGGTGCCGAGCGGCCGCAGCACGCGCCACGGGCCATATTTCGCTTCGACCAGGGGCCAGATTAGGACGGCGCGCTCCCCCCCGAGCAGTACCAGTACGAGGAGCCGCCGCCCGCGTGGCGCCGCGATCGTCTCCCAACTGGCCCGACACCAATCGAAGCTTTGCGCCAAATAGGCGCTGGGAACCCGGTCGAACAGCGACCGCCACTCGTCCTCAAGCGCGAGAAACTCCGCCGGATCGCGAATGATCTTGCACGTTTCGACGACTGACGAGGCGATCAAAGTCGCGAATCTCCTCCATTTTAGTAGTTGGGTTACAGGCGCGAGGGCAATCCCCGATTCGACCATTATACCCGCTACACCAGCCGCGATTGCTCCACCGCGGCGGCGATAAAACTCGCGAAGAGCGGGTGAGGCTCAAAAGGCCGCGATTTGAGCTCGGGATGAAACTGCACGCCGATGAACCACGGGTGATTGGAAAATTCGATCGTCTCCGGCAGCAGGCCGTCCGGCGACATTCCGGCGAAGACGAGACCTTTTTGGGCGAGCCTTTCGCGGTAGGCAGTGTTGACTTCGAAACGATGCCGGTGGCGTTCGGATATGCTGGTCGCGCCATAAATGGCGGCGATCCTTGAGCCTGGCATCAGTTCCGCGCGATAGGCGCCAAGCCGCATCGTTCCACCAAGATCCGTCTCGGCGGCGCGGATTTCCAGCTCATTACCGCGCAGCCATTCCGTCATCAGCCCGACGACGGGCTCGTTCGCTGGACCAAATTCACTCGAATTGGCGTCCGGCACGCCGGTCAAGGATCGCGCCGCCTCGATGACCGCCATCTGCATCCCGAAACAGATACCAAAATAGGGAAGTTTGCGTTCGCGGGCAAAACGCGCGGCGAGAATTTTGCCTTCCGCGCCGCGATGGCCAAAACCGCCCGGAACCAGAATGCCATGCACATGTTCGAGGTAAGGCGCCGGATCGCTGGTTTCAAAAATTTCCGATTCGATCCAATCGAGGTGGACCTTGACCCGGTTGGCCATGCCGCCATGGCACAACGCTTCGGTCAAGGATTTGTAGGCGTCCTTTAATCCAGTGTATTTGCCGACGATTGCGATCGTGACTTCCCCTTCCGGGTTGGCGAGCCGCTCCATTACCG
The DNA here is from genome assembly GCA_002890675.1 of Candidatus Methylaffinis lahnbergensis. Lineage (GTDB taxonomy): Bacteria > Pseudomonadota > Alphaproteobacteria > Rhizobiales > Beijerinckiaceae > Methylocapsa > Methylocapsa lahnbergensis. The sequence goes on along the minus strand of PEFW01000049.1, from coordinate 3,749 downwards.
CATACCAGCGGCTCATGTCGGGTTTTGGCGCGGGCTCGATCCCGAACGCCGCCAAGACCTCTTGATCGAGCCCCGCCGCATGATAGGCGTGCGGCACTTCATAGATCGAGGCAACCTCGCGGGCCTCGATCACGGCGCTTTCGCGCACGTTGCAGAAAAGCCCGATCTTGCGCCGCTCCTCGCGCGGGATCTCGCGATCGGTGCGGCAAAGAAGGATGTGCGGCTGGATGCCGATGGAGCGCAATTCCTTCACCGAATGCTGGGTCGGCTTGGTCTTGAGTTCGCCGGCGCTCGGGATGAAGGGCAGCAGGGTGAGATGAATGTAAATCGCATGTCCGCGTGGCAAATCATTGCCGAGCTGGCGGATCGCCTCGAAGAACGGCAGGCCTTCGATATCGCCGACCGTGCCGCCGATTTCGACGAGGACGAAATCGACGCCTTCGTTGCCGCTTAGCACGAAAGCCTTGATCGCATTGGTGACGTGCGGAATGACCTGGACGGTCGCGCCAAGGTAATCGCCGCGGCGTTCCTTGGCGATGATCTCCTGATAAATCCGCCCGGTTGTGATATTGTCTTCCCGCATCGCGGGCCGGCCGGTGAAGCGCTCGTAATGACCAAGATCGAGATCGGTTTCCGCACCGTCCTCGGTGACGAAGACTTCGCCGTGCTGATAGGGGCTCATCGTCCCAGGATCGACGTTGAGATAGGGGTCGAGCTTGCGCAGCCGGACGCTATAACCGCGCGCCTGGAGAAGCGCCCCAAGCGCCGCCGCTGCGAGCCCCTTGCCAAGCGATGACACCACGCCGCCGGTGATGAAGATAAACCGCGCCATGGGGCTTGGGATTTATCCTGTTTTTGCCCGCTTGGGGAGGCAAATTATGCGCCGCTTCCTTTTTTGCACATAAACGCGAAGGTTATTTCGACCACGGCGGAGCCGAGGCTGAGGGCTGAGCCTTGGCCGGGCCGGGCGCGGCCTGCGACGGCGCCGGTTGCACCATGATGGAAGCGGGCGGAGCCGGAGGCGCGGCAGGCCCAGTTTGAACTGGCGCAGGCGGAACCAGGGGCGTCGCGCGCTGATTTACGGGAGGCAAATTCAGACCTTGCGGCGCCGCGGGCGCGGCGGGTCCACTCTGGCCCGGCAAGCTCATACCCGGCGGAAGCGCCGGCGGCCTGGCCGCCCCATCTTCCATCTGTCTCAATTGGTCGAGCAAACTTCCCTTTCCCTCCCCCTCTTTTGCCGCGCCCTCCGGTTCGATCGGCGTGAGGCTTTGGAAGGTCACTTCCGGGGCTTGATTGTACCGGGCGAGAATCGTCAAGCCCATGCTGGTCGCGAAAAACAGCGCTGCCAGAATGGCTGTTGCGCGGGTCAGCGCGCTTGCCTGGCCGCGTCCAGTCATGAAGCCGCCGCCGCCGCCAACGCCAAGGGCACCGCCCTCGGAGCGCTGCAAAAGCACGACCACGACAAGCACGATGACGATCATGAGATGAACGACGATCAGGACCGACTGCATGGAAAGCGCCTCTGGAGTAATTACCGGGATGCTCTTTACCGGCAAGCGGCCGCCACGGCAAGAGATAGCGCGGCCATCGTAGTCGTTAGACGATTGGCCGAGTTGCGCGAAATTCGCCGTTTCCTACCGATATTGCACTGTTCGTGGCCGTCGCGCGTGCCGTGCCGCGGCGCGGAAGCTTGGCCCGTACTCATGTGCGTGCGATGTCGCGGGACGATCCGTAACGCCGCCATGGCATCGATGCGAACGAACGCTTGCCTCTTGTTGGGGCCGCCGCGATAAGAGAACCAAAATGGCTCACGTGAAACATTTTGGTACGATCCGCGCAAAATCACCAGGCAACATCGAGAAAACAGCGGCCCTGCCGGTCCTCCGTCTCGACGATCCAAATATCTGGATCGAAGTGGATTTGGCGGGCGAGTTTTTGTTCGGCTTCGGCCGGATCGATCCAGGGGTTGCGATGGAGCCGCGCGAAAAGCCGGTCCTCGCCGTTCCTCGCTTCGCTATGGGGCACCGGTCCGTACAAAGCGGCGAAACCGTCGAGCCTGTCGATCTTGACAAAAATCGCGCCGGCCTCGGCCGCGCCACGCCGGCGCAACACGGCGAATGCGCCGTTATGCGCGCAACGCCGGAGATAGGCCGCCACCCAAAAATCGGCGCGTAACCGCATGCCTTATCACCGGCTATCGCGGGGCGCGCGGCTGGTTACAGGAGCAGGAGCCGCGAGGGCGGCGGCACGGACAGACCACGCCGTGTCGATGCGGGCGATCACTTCATCGAGGAGTTCGCCGACATCCTGATGCGACTGATTTCTGAATACGATCCGCGTTCCCGTGGTCAGCGGTCCCATCAGCGCGCCGCTCGCCGGCACGGGCGCCGCGTGGACGACTTCGTCTGGATTAATGGCGACTGGGGAACCGTCGGGGCGCGTCAATCGCACGAATGACATCGGGGCGTCGTCCTCTTCTTTGTGGCCGGCCGTCCGACCGTCCGATTTATGCAATGAATTGTTAGGGCACGCGCGCGCTATGATCAAGCATGACGATCCCTCGCACCAAAGGGGTAAGCGCCTTGCCCGATGTTTTGCCCGCCGATCCTGAACTTGCGGCGCAGGTGCGAGACTGGCTCGCCCATCTGGCGGGCGAGCGCCGCGTTTCGCCGCATACAGCGACCTCATACGCGCGCGATCTGCGGCAGTTCTTGCACTTTGCGCAAGCGCATTTCGGCGCGCCTGCTTCCCTTGCCATGTTCGCAAACCTCGCGCCTTCGGATCTACGCGCATTTTTGGCGGCGCGGCGGGGGCTTGGCGCGGGCAGCCGGTCGCTCCTGCGCCAGCTCGCGGGCCTGCGCTCCTTCGCGCGCTTTCTTGAACGCAATGGCAAGGGCGAGGCGCTTGCCTTCGCGGCGCTGCGCCCGCCAAGGATCAAGCGCGGCCTGCCAAAGCCGTTGAGCATCGATGCGGCGCGCCTGGTGGTTCGCGTTGACGCGCGGGCCGGAGAAAACCGGCCGCAATGGATCATTGCGCGCGATGCCGCCGTTTTGAGCCTGCTCTATGGCGCGGGCCTGCGCATTTCCGAAGCCTTGGCGATCAAGCGCTCCGAGGCGCCGGTCGGCGCGCGCGACTATCTGACGGTCACCGGCAAGGGCCAAAAGACCCGCGGCGTGCCCATCATCGCGCCGGTCGGCGAAGCCATCGAAGCTTACATTGCGCTTTGCCCTTATGCGCTCGCGCCGCAAAAACCCTTATTCATCGGTGCCAAGGGCGGGCCGCTTGGCCCGAGGGTCATCCAGCTCGCGGTCGCGCGTTTACGCGGTGCGCTCCGGCTTCCCAACGGCGCGACGCCGCATGCGCTGCGCCATTCCTTCGCCACCCATCTTTTGGAGCGCGGTGGCGATCTCCGCGCGATCCAGGAGCTTTTAGGCCATGCCTCGCTCTCGACAACCCAAATCTACACCGCCGTGGATAGCACGAGACTTCTCGAAGCCTACCGCTCCGCGCATCCGCGCGGGCGATGAGATCTGGCCGCGGGTTCAAGCTTGTCGCCGCTTCGGGTTAGGACGTCTTCTTTGGCGCGGCGTGCGCCAGGACAATAGAAGGACGCGCGTACCATTCGCGGCCCTTCAACATCGCCTCCCAGTAGACTGGCGGCAGGATTATCTTCTTGAGAAGCCAAGGAAGGCGCTGCGGCCGCGTGCCGTCGATCAGCCATTTTGGGAAGGTCGGGAGCAGTTTGCCGC
>PEFW01000048.1 GCA_002890675.1 Candidatus Methylaffinis lahnbergensis | reverse complement strand
TTTACGGGGTCGCCAGAATAGTCCCGATACTTCCGCGTGTTAGGCTGATAGCCGAGAGAGTTTTGGACCAGTTTCCCGCGGATGGCGCGGAGGAGAATAATTTATTTTGCAATCCAGCGCCGAATGGCCCGATATCGCACAAGCCGCAGACTTTGCGCATTGCAAACGAAAAGGTCGGAAAGGCTTCTTTGATCAGATCGACGAGCTGCGATCGATTTGGCGCCGCGCGGCATCGCTTGTGTTTTGGTTAACCCCGGATGGGTCAGGACCGATATGGGCGGCCCCAAGGCGCCGCTGTCGCCACAGGAGAGCGTGACTGCCATGCGATGGCTCATCGATACGTTCGGCCCAAATCAATCGGGCAAGTTCTATAACTACGACGGTCGCGAATATCCATGGTGATCGGACGGTCGCTGACTACGTCGCGCTCGAGCCGATGACCGCACCGACGAACGCGCTCACGAGTGGCCGCGGGCTCCAGCTCGTCAATCCGGGCGGGGCGTTTCGGGCGGCGTTCCGGATTCGCATCGACACAGCCCAGTGACCCTTCGGGTCGCACCAGGGATCCCTGTCGCTTCCAAAATCTAGATTCGAGCGTACCGATGATGTAGCCCGCCAAGAATCGGATGCGCAACAACGTCTCTAAACCGCTCGATCGGGCGTATGCAGGGCGCGTCCTTCCCGAGCGAAACATGCGTTCGACCTCGTTATAATAGATGGCATATTTCGCAAGGATCCGTCGAAGGTGCTCCGCGTTGAACGCGATCAAATGATAGTGCATTCGTGCCGGACCGACCCAATCAAGCGCTTAGCATATCCGTTCTGCCAGCGCCAGAATGCGCCCCTCGAAGGCATCAACCACTTTCGTGTCCGCCACGCCGCGCAAGGTCTGCACGGCAATTGCCCGCACGGTGGCGAGCGTGTTTTGCGTGCGGTAGTTCAATTCTATCAAACGCACCGCCGCAAAATAACCCTTGATCAGCGGACGCCATCCAGACATGACAATGCCCTTTGTCACGTCGCTTTTACAGGCGGCTCAAAAGCTCCGCCTTTTTCGCAGCAAAATTCTGTTTCGGTGAGAATGTTCTTCTGGCGCAGGTCCGAAAGCCGTTCAATTGTTGTCAATATGTCGTCTGTTGAAGTCAGCGCTGGACCCGCGGCGGGGGCGGCTGGCTCTAGCGAACCCGCTACAGATGGATCGTGCAAAACGTGGTTCTCGGCATTAACCAATGGTAAGTCGGCGACGCGAACAAGTCCGAGCTGGCTCGTGAAGGTGAGAGATTGGTCGCCGCTTTGCTGCTGAGAAAAGCCCGTTATCCGACGTTCACCGGCGTCATAAACGTTCACCTGGTCGCCATGCCGGATTGCGAGGCGGCGAGAGACCGGGAAGCAGGCATATTGCAGGTTATTCTGTGCGCCGGTCGAGGCGGGGCCGCCGAGTTCGGTCGGCCACCAGTTACTCGAGGACCGGCCGGATCCAGGTATGAATAGACTAACGCCGTCGTAGCCGCCGCTTCGACCCTGCGATTGAGAATGGTTTGCATCGGGCTGGTTGAGCGAAGGTTGACAGCGCAGGAGGTTGGCGATCTCGTGGCAGAGCGAGTCGACGTGGTGTTTGAGGCATTGATTGAACATGTCGCCAATCATGATTATACCACCCTGCGACCATTGACCCATGCCTCCGAGATCAGGGTGATTGAACTGCACCTGCGCTCCGTTGCCGAGCTCGAGTGCGCAGAGCAAGGCCGCCACGGCATCGCTGCCGACCCCATGGCGACGAGCCAAGTCATCGACAATCTTGCGCCCTTCGGAACGACCGTCTGGCGCTGGCGGGAGTATTTCGTCGAGGCCGGCGTCGAGGGCCTCGTCAAGGGTCGCAGCGCGACAAGTTCGACATTGCCTTCGCCAACGACACCGATGCCGACCGGCACGGAATCGTGGCCCGGTCGAACGGCCTGATGAAACTCAATCATTACCTCGCGGCCGAGAGCTTCCGCAGTGAATTTCACCTGCGGCAGATCCAGCAAGAGGCAGAACACCATAGCTTGCGTGTTCGGAGGCGTGGCAAACAAGAACTTGCCGCGGGGACTCTGACTCCGTTAATCCCGGTTCGAATCCAGGTCCCCCAGCCACAAAACCTCTCGATACCGCTGCGTCTTTTTCAGTTTACGGGGTCGCCAGAATAGTCCCGATACTTCCGCGTGTTAGGCTGATAGCCGAGAGAGTTTTGGACCAGTTTCCCGCGGATGGCGCGGAGGAGAATAATTTATTTTGCAATCCAGCGCCGAATGGGGATAAGCGCCGCGCGGATTTACGCCCGATCTCGATCACGAACCCGCCGGCTTCACTCGCTCCTCCATTCGGTTTCCTTGCCAAAGACGCGGAGCTCAGTCTTCAATGCCCGCAGAGCCCATGATATTGTGCGCCAGTGGTCGCACACCTACTGAGGTCGTGACCGTTGAGTCCAACGCTACGCGCAGATGTGACGTGTCGGCTTGGCTCCTGGTTGACTTGACTACTCTCGCCGACCCAGCCGCACGCGATCCTTTCCTCGGCGCGTTTGTGCTCATGGCGACCGGCGCACTCGTAAGTCGATTACTGTTCAAGCAACAGCCGATTTGGCGAGCAATTGTCCGGGTCGTCTCTTTGTTTTTATTGACCCTGCTTCTTCTGCACAATGGTATTGTTCCCTATGTCGACAGGGTTCTCGGCGTGCTGCCGGAGATACGGGGACGTTTCCTTAGCCAATCGATTCGGCATCGAGTACTCTCTACGTCCCGCCCGCAGCGACTCGGTTGAGGTCTTCCAGGAAGTCCGCCACCGGCCGACTGCCTGAGGTCCCGTGCAGGAACTGTCCGTCCGCGTCCGTGTAGAAAACGAAAGGCAGCGAACGCGCCCAAGACATGTGCAAAGCTCAGAGCTCCTGCACCTCGGGGTCCGGCTGGTCGCAATCAATAGCCACCGCCACGAACGGCTGGTTGAGTCGGGCCTTGACCGCCTCTCCAGGGGAATGGCGCCCTCGACCAGGACACGACACGCCCCTCAAGCTGCCCGGCCAAGCTCAATGAACACCTTCTTGCACTCGCCTCGGGCGGCAGCAAGGCCGTCGGCAAGAGAGGTGTACCACCTGACCGCGCCGCGATCGTTGAAGTGGGGGTGGGCTCCCGGTGTGTTTGGCATTGTTCGCTTGGTCCTCTCACATGCAACACGAGTCTCGCTAGCCGCAGCGAGGGCATTGGTAATGGCTGTGAATCCACTCCATCTTGACGAGACAAGTCGGGCAGCGGTCTGCTAGATCGGCAACGTCGCAAGAGCCGACCGAATGACGTTGGTCCCAGCCAGCGGCTTTTCCGATCACGTCCGCCGTCGTCCGATCCTGCATCTCGGAATTGGTCATGGTTCTTGTCCCCGTGTCTCGCTTCGCCATCGACGTCTCCTAGACCGTGCGCTGGTAGAAGGGTTTCTCGCCGGCCGCGTGGTCCGTCGTGTCCACGATGTCGACAATCTCCGGTGCCACCCTGCGCACCATGACCTCGAACCCCTGTCGCAAGGTTACGGAAGAGGCAGCGCAACCCTGGCAGCCTCCGCTCATCGCAATGAAGAGGTTGCCGTGCCGAATGTCGACGATTGAGATCTTCCCGCCATGGCTTGCGATGGAACGATTCACTTCGCGGTCCAGGAGTTCCTGAACGCACGCACGAATCTCGCCGTCGGTTCGGCCCCGCGCGCCTGCGTTGCGAGGAGCCTCGAAGATCGCGGGCACACCTGTGAGCAGCTGCGTCCGGATGGCCGCGCCGATTGCCGATTTCAGCGTCGACCACGCGACACTCGGGTCCTTTCCAACCGTCACCACGGTCTCGGCCACGAGCACATGGGAAACGCCCGGCAGGGCAAAGAGTCGCTCGACGAGGGGCGAGCCGGATGCCCGATCCTTGCTGTCGAAAAAGAACGTACCACCCGGATGCACCGTCCGGCTGACCGTGAACTTGCACGTGTCGGGGTCGGCCTGTGATGTCTCGGCGCGGATGGCGGTCGTCGGGTCGACGGGTAGGACCTCAGACATCTTGCACAACCCTGGCTGCGCCGCGTTCACCGAAGGCCCGCAGGTGCTCGAACGAGTAGATCCCCGTGCTGTGGCCGTCGTTCCAGCTGATGGTGATGGCGTAGTTGCCCACGCTGGTGATCGTGCGGGGGGTCACGTCCGGTCGCACGCTCTTTGGATCCAGGAGAGGGCGCCCGCTCATCTCTTCGACACAGACGGCGCATCGGCACGCCAATCGGAGGTCCCGGACGTCGAAGTCGTTCCGCTGGCCGTCCTCCCAGAGCACGGACAGCGTGCGAGTGTCGCGCAGGCGGAAGCCAATCGCCGTCGTTCGCGAGCCCGATGGTCGGATGGCACTCTCGACCCAGCGAGGCTCGCCCTTGCCGGTTTCCCAGGTCCACGCGAACGGCTTCAGCCCCGTGGTTGGGAGTCCCTGGAGGCGGCCAGCCAATTCCGCGGCGATTGCCAGGTAAGCCATAGCAGCCACTGAGTTCGGCTTCTCCAGAACAATCGGGCGGCCTTTATCGCCGCCCATGACGATGTCTGCGTCCAAGGGGATTGCGCCCAGGAACGGAACGCCGAGCTCCCTGCTCATCCGCTCACCGCCGCCACTGCGGAACACGTCTGTGCCCTTTCCGCAGTGAGGACACGTGAAGGTGCTCATGTTCTCAATGATGCCGAGTATGGGGACATGCACGGTCTCGAACATCCGCAAACTGCGACGGGCGATCTTCAGGCTCACGTCCTGCGGCGTCGTCACGATGATCGCACCCGACAAAGGGTAGCTCTGCGCCAGCGTCAGCTGGGTGTCGCCGGTCCCGGGCGGGAGGTCGAGAATCAAGTAGTCCAGGCGTCCCCATTGCACGGTGCCGATGAACATTTTCAGGTACTTGCCTACCATCGGTCCGCGCAAGATGGCCGGGCTGTCGTCCCCGGTCAGCATGCCCATCGACATCACTTTCAGGTTGTGGCGATCGGCGGGGACGATCTTGCCGTCCGGGGTGGTCGTGGGCGGCTGACCGACCGGAAGCCCCATCATGCCAGGGATGCTCGGGCCGAGGATGTCCGCATCCACGAGCCCGATCCAGCTCCCCATCTGTTGGAGCGCGAACGCGAGATTCACGCTGACCGTGGACTTGCCCACGCCACCCTTGCCGCTGCCCACCGCGATGACGTGGCGGATCCCAGGTAGCTTCTCTGGGCCGGCAGATGCCTGAGACGACGCGCCAGGCACGTGCTGGTTGCTGTCGTGCGGGTCCATCGTCTGCATTCCTCAGTTCCTTTCTTTCTCACCGTGCTCGGTGGCTGCTGCTACACCTCGACCTCGATGTCGGTTCCCGTCACACGAACGCTGTATCGCACAACGGCTTGCTGGGCCGGCGGACCTACGACTTCGCCCGTCCGAACGTCGAATGTGGCGCCGTGCCAGGGACAGGTCACTTCGTGCCCCGATACCTCTCCATCAGCGAGAGGCCCGCCGCGGTGAGTGCAGGTGTTGTCGAGCGCGAAGAACTGGCTGTCGACGTTGAACAGGGCAATCTGCTTGCCCTTCACCTCGACCAGACGCGCCTGACCCGGCTCAATCTCAGTTGTCCTCGCTGCCTTCACAAAGTCAGCCATCGATCTTTTCCTCCTATCTACGCAGTCTCCGGTAAAGGCGTTTTCGGGTCCTGCTAAGTGATTGAAAATGCTACAGTGCCATCGAACGAAACTGGCGGAGTTTGGAAGCAAATCCCGTTAACGCGACAATGCCCGCAAAATGTACCCACAGTGACACGGTCCATCGGCAGTTTCTCCCACCACGGGAGAGGGTTGGAAGCTAATGCACCGGCAGCGCCGCTAGGCTTTCCATCGCGGCGACGCTGTGCTTGACCACCACCTTCTGCACCTTCTCGAAGGCGCTCACCTCGATCCGGCGCACGCGTTCGCGCGAGACGCCGAACTCCTCGGCCAGCTCCGCGAGCGTGATCTGTTCCTCGGCGAGCCGGCGCGCCTCGAAGATGCGCCGCTCGCGCTCGTTGAGCACGGTGAGCGCATCGGACAGCGTCTTGCGGCGGTTATCGAACTCCTCGCTCGCGGCGAGCGTCGTCTCCTGGTCCGGGGATTCGTCCACCAGCCAGTCCTGCCACTCGCCGGGATCGCCGTCCTCGCGGATCGCGGCGTTGAGTGAGGCATCGCCGCCGAGGCGGCGGTTCATGTCGAACACGTCCTGCTCGGTGACGCCCAGGCGCTTGGCGATCACTTTGACCTGATCGGGCCGCATGTCGCCTTCCTGGAGCGCAGAAATCTTGCTCTTGGCCTTGCGCAGGTTGAAGAACAACTTCCTCTGGGTGGCCGTGCTGCCCATCTTCACCAGCGACCATGAGCACAGGATGTATTCCTGGATCGAGGCCTTGATCCACCACACGGCGTAGGTCGCGGGTTCGAAGCGCTCGACCGCCCGCATCAGGCCGACATTACCCTCCGAGATGACGTCAGAAATTGGCAGGCCGTAGCCCCACGATAGCCCCTGCCGATCTTGGCAACGAGGCGTAGATGGCTGTTGACGAGCTTGTGCGCCGCCTCGCGATCGCCGTGCTCGCGCCAGCGCTTGTCTAGCAAGTATTCTTCCTGGCGCTCCAACATCGGGAACCGCCGGATTTCGTCAAGATAATGGGTGAGGCCGGGTTCGGCCCTAAGGATCGGCAGGGCCGCGGTGCGGGCCATGATCAAGCCTTCAAACTAGTTTCGAAACAAAATTATCAGCATCCGATCGGTTGTCAAGTTGATATCGAAACACTATTATAACTTCAAAGAGGCAATCATGTCAGCGCGCGAAACGGCGGAACTCCTGCTGCTGCTGGGCCGGCTCGTGCAAGCCGAGGGCTATGACGGCGAACTCAGCCCCGCCCAATGGATGGCGCTGCGCTTCTTCGCCCGCGCCAACCAGTTCTCCCGGAACCCATCAGCATTCGCGGAATTTCAAGCGACCACCCGTGGCACGGCAACGCAAACCATCAAGGCACTTGAGGCAGGTGGGTACTTGGTCCGACGCCGATCCGCGGCGGATGGGCGAAGCGTCAGTCTCCGATTGACGGACAAAGGTAATGAAGCGGTTGCGCGCGATCCGTTCGAAGTTCTGGTGCGCGCCGTGAACTCGCTCGACGCGGAAGAGCAAACCGCGATGCACGACGCCCTACACCAAGTGCTGACCACGGTAGCTGCGAGTGGGGCGCATCGGCACTTCGGTGTTTGCCAGGACTGCGCGTACCTCGGTGGAGAAACCTGCTGCGACCCAACGAGCGCGACCCTCTCGTCCCTCAAATGTCTACTGTTCGGCGTTCCGATCGAGCCCGAGGACGCTGGTCTCCTCTGCGTCCATTTTCAGCCAACGAGCGAGCACCGCGATGGCGCACATGGTGAATGAGTTGACCTCTGCAATCTGCTGGAAGGGCGCCTAATTGACCTACATCGTCAACGACGAATGCATCAAGTGCAAATACATGGACTGCGTCGAGGTGTGTCCCGTGGACTGCTTCTACGAGGGCGAGAATATGCTCGTCATCCACCCGGACGAGTGCATCGACTGCGGGGTGTGCGAGCCCGAGTGCCCGGTCGACGCAATCAAGCCCGACACTGAGCCCGGGCTTGAGAAGTGGTTGAGTGTCAACGCAGAATTCTCGAAGGTCTGGCCCAACATCGTGGCCAAAAAGGAGCCGCCCGCGGACGCCAAGGAGTGGGAAAGCGTGCCGGGCAAGTACGAGAAATACTTTTCGCCCAAGCCTGGTGACAGCGACATCGGGATTGGAGCAAAGAAAGCATCGAGTATCGCGGATGAGGGCCAAGACCCATGATGCTCGAGAACATTCTCGCGGACTTCGAGCTCCTGGATGACTGGGAGGACCGCTATCGCTACGTGATCGAGCTCGGCCGGAGCCTGCCTCCGTTGCCGGAAGCGGCGCGCGCGGAGGCGAACAAGATGCGCGGCCGCCGGCCGGGTCGGCGCGCCTGGCGCAGCCGTGCCGCCTATGGGCTGAGCATAAGCAGCCAGAGGTAGGGTGAAAATCGCAACGATAGCGCCGAAAGACACAATAGGCTTGGTCATGATCGTTTCTCCTGAAGGCGAGCTTGTTGCCACCCGCCGTGGAGTAACTTCGTCCTCATGGGCTGAACCAAGGGTGAAGTCTTTGTTCATCCTCGGTTCAAAGATTGGCATCGAGACCGTCTCAATCTTGGGGCGCGATTGCAGCGCGCCCTCACGTTCGACAAATTCGGCGAAGGAGGCAATGCGGCCGAGCCTGATATCGTCATTCGACCCATCCCCGGGGCCTTGGCGATGGCGGAGAGGAGAGCATCCGGCTCTCGGGTTTCATCGTTGGCTTTGCGCCCGGGGCATGAATGATGCCCTTCACGGCCGCGAAGCTTGGCGCCCTCCAGGGAAGCGCGATCGCGGTCGTCGGAGAGAGATGGGGAGCCGAGTCAGCGCTCACCATGGGCCCGGGGAAGCGACTCTAATACTGGTTCGAAATCCAGGTCCCCCAGCCAGTTACTACGTAATTGATATTGCATATATTATTGTCTTTCTAGGAAGCCAACGTTTGCGCAACTTCCGCAAGAGGGTGGAGGCTGTGTAAAAACGCAGATGCGTGATCGGCGGATGGTTAGGGAATGCTTCGGTGATTTGGCGCGCCAGCCACTCCGCCGTTGGGTTCTGTGTCACCGCAAACCACAACAGCTGCCGCCGTCGATGGCCAAGACCAAGAAATGCGAATAGCTGCCGAAAGGCAATCGTCGGAACGACAAAGAGATCAATCGATGCAATCTCCTCCACATACTCCCACTTCCAGCGCCGCGGCGATTTTCGCGCGGTTCACCCAGATGTCGATCCGATTGGCCGCAATGGTTACCCGTTCGACAATGTCCAGGACGAGGCGTTTCATCTCGACGGGCAGCATGGCGAGCCATCGCTTGGAAAGCGTGAAAGCATTGCGCAAGGCCGGCATGAAGTCGTTTTTCGAGAGATGGCCGAAGCCGCCGCTGGACATCAGCCTCGGCGCCATTCTCATTCGCTCGGCCAAGGCCTTTTTCAACTCGTCGAATAACCCATTCTTGCCGAATACATCCTTGCCGTCAGCCGATGCCGCTGCGATCGCCATGGTGGGGTCGCGGCCAGGGCGAGGGCGAGTATGATTGCGGTTTTCATTCGATATTTTTTCAAAGGGATGGTGGCATACCTTCCCTTAGTATTGCCTGTATCCGACGAAGTAATTCTTCCATTTCTTCCCACTCCAAGGCGCTTTCTGCGCCTTCGAATTTCCGATAGTGTTTGGCCTTTTCGTAGCAAGTTTCTGTCAGCTCATCGAACATCTCAGCGAGGCGCCCCCGAGGAATTTTTTGTCCGTTGATTAGCGCCTCGAACTTATCCTGTGTCATGTCGATTCATTCTCCTTGTTGAGGGTTAGGGACTCGCCTGGCTATCGGGAGCGGGTTTGCCCTTTTCCGAAAATCGGGACCCCCGGTGACGGCCGGCCACGGATCGGCAAAGAGGTGCGCTATTGAGAACCCGTTGTGGGGCGCTCCCAAGATCCACGGCGAGCTGCTCAAACTGGGCATCGATGTCGCGCAGTCCACGGTTTCGATCAACATGGTGCCGAGGCAGGGCCGGCCATTGCAAGAGTTGGAAGATTTTCCTTCGCAATCATGGGGAGGAGATTGCATCGATTGATCTCTTTGTCATTCCGACGATTGCTTTTCGGCAGCTATTCGCATTTCTTGTTCTTGGCCGTCGACGGCGGCAGCTGTTGTGGTTTGCGGTGACCCAGAACCCAACGGCGGAGTGGCTGGCGCGCCAAATCGCCGAAGCATTCCCTTGAGACACGGCGCCCAAATATCTCATCCGTGACAATGACAGAGCATTTGGCGGCACATTCAAGGCTCGGGTGCGAGCGATGGGCATCCGGGACCGGCGCACCTTGTTCCGCTCGCCCTGGCAGAACGGATATGCTGAACGCTTGATCGGGTCGGTCCGGCGCGAGTGCACTGATCATTTGATCGCGTTCAACGCGGGGCACCTTCGCCGAATCCTTGCAAAATACGGCACCTATTATACGGCACCTATTATAACGAGGGGCGAACGCATTTTTCGCTCGGGAAGGACGCGCCCTGCACACGCCCGATCGAGCGGTTCAGCGACGTCGTTGCGCATCCGATCCTTGGCGGGCTACATCATCGGTACGCTCGAAACTAGATTTCGGAAGCGACAGCCGATTCATGCAAGGGCGCGGGCATTTCTCGAAAGCGTCGCGAAACGCCAAATCCTCATTACCTACCAGGAGTTGGCGAACGCTCTTCAGATATTGCCACTGCATTCCATCCATCGGGTGACGGAAGCCCTGGAGGCCTGATGGAGGAGGGCGCGGCGGCGGACCGCCCGTTCATTGCCGCGCTCGCCATCAGCGGCAAGGCGTGTGGCACGTCACATAAACCCCACACACTACTCACGGCCTTCGATCACCCGCATATCCTCATCGGAAAGTCCGAAATGGTGACCAATTTCATGCACCAGAACATGAGTAATAATCGCATCCAGCGGGACCTGACGTCCCGCCCAAAAATAGAGGATAGGATACCGATAGAGAAAAATCATATTGGGCAAGTGTCCGGTAGACGGATTCTCTGCCTTAAATTGGGCGCGACCGTGAAATGTACCCAAAACACCGAATTTGTTTTTTGAATGGACTTTTTCAAGCGTTTCCTGATCAGGAAAATCCTTGACCTGGATCATAACCGCGTCGCAGAGATGAGTATATTTTTTGGGCAAAACAGTGAAAGCCGCTTGTACCATATCGTCAAAGTCAGTCAGCGTCGGTGCCATGAAGTTACGGAAACCAGGTTTTCCTGCGCTCACGGGGGCGGAAAGGACAAGTTCCGGCACATGCTCGTTCACTCCGTCGGCCGTCACACAGGTCACATTCAGCTGGTTCGCTGACTCTTCAGGTTGATCTAGACCGTCTAGCTCTTCTTCTGCCGTGTGTAGCTTCCGCCGGACCCACATAGCTCCATCCAAGAGCCACGACAGGATCAACGCCCAGCCAAGGATAGCGGGTATTATTAGGATGATGCACCACCCCAGAGTAACCAACACCGAGCTGAGGATAACGGCCAATATTAAGATAACGGGCCAGGACATCATAGTAACTAACCTATAAGTTAGCCCGCCGCAGCTCGATCTTCCGCTTCTTCCGCCTACTCAACAGCGTGGGGCTTTGGTTTGGCATACTCTCTATATAGTGTTAAAGATCGTCTTGTGCTCTTCCAAAAGCTCGCCGAGGGCGAATGGACACCGCCTCCGGCAACATCAAGATTTTGCGAATGTTCGAATCCAGAAATGTGTGTCATGCTTTATTCAACCGCGCCAAGCTCGGCAGAGGAATCCGCACAGTCCGACTTTCCACACAGTCTGCTTGATTTATGCACCTCCGGGCGCGCAACGTGATGTCACGTCAAGAGCCGTAAAATATGGAGCCTGCCATCTTGCGAGCCAGCAACGAAGCGATCGTTCACCGCGACGGGGACGGTGAAAAGGTCGGAATCGGCCGTGAAAGCGGCGAGTGGATTCCCCCCAACTAACCTTCAAACAACTTGCCGAGGCGGCCCTCGAACTCGGGGCAACGCCCAACGCGATCCGGGTGTGGCGACAACGCGGTATCCCATATCGATACCAAGTCAAATTAATGCAGCACTTCAACGGTGCTCTTAAAATAGCGATAATTCATAGTGAAATTTGGCCAAACGCTCTCCCGCCAGCGTCCCGTCGCCGCGCGATCAAGGACGATCCGGGTGCACATTTCCGCGAGCTTTTCGGCAGCGACCTCTCCGATGCCGGAGGTGCCTCCCGTAACGACAACCGTCTTCCCCTTCATGAAAACTCTCCCGCGCCATATGGCGCTACCGCAGTCCCTCTGTCTGCCGCAGTTTGTGCGGGAGTGGCCCCGGCCTGCCGGCCAGGCCTTCTTAACTGAGATGTCTCAATCGTGCCGCGGCGTCCGAATTCGACTGGACTTCTGCCGCAAAGGACGCATTGCTATGTGCGTCGGCCGGTGGATTTGGCTCCCCGCCGGCGCGCTTAGGGCTCGCCCCGCGATTTGCGGGGCTTGGGGTCGTGCGAGCGTCAAGTCCGGCGCCGCGAACCAACGGAGCCTGAATATGTCAACCCCTTCCATCGCGAAGTCCCGAAACCTTAAGACCGCCGCATCCAAGAAGAGGAGCTTTAAATCGAGTGCGACAGCTCGGCGCAAGGTTACGTCCGCTGCGACCACCGCAAAGACGCCGTTGAAGGCTGACGAACCAAAGGTCGAGCGAGTCACCAAGCAGGAGCACGTGCTCACACTGTTGAGCCAACCCAATGGGGCCAGCATCGCAGAAATGATGCAGGCGACGGACTGGCAGCAGCACAGCGTGCGCGGGTTCCTGGCGGGCACGGTCAAAAGGAAGCTCGGCTTTTCGCTAACATCCTTGAAGCCCAACGGGGCGTTCGCCGCTACCGCATCGAAACGCGGCGCGGTCGGTGACATGGAAAAACGGGCGATCGATGTCGCAAAGGCGCTCGTGCGGCTCTCGGAGGTGACCATCTTCGAGCTGCGCGGCGAGTGGCGGCGGCTTCATCGGACGCCGCCGCCGATGCGGCTCTCCCGCGACCTCTTGATCCGAGGGATCACTTACAAGCTTCAGGAGAGGGCGTATGGCGGCCTCTCTAAGGCCGCCATACGGAAGCTGGAGCAGGCCGGCGCCGATTCGCTGAGCCGCGGCGCGGCCAAACCCGCGCCGCCGATCTCCTTGAGACCCGGCACGCGGCTCCTGCGGGAGTGGCGCGGGGTCACCCATATGGTCCTCATCCATCCCGACGGGATCGAGTGGCGCGGCCAGCGCTACCGTTCCCTCTCCCTGGTCGCGCGAAAGATCACGGGCGCTCGTTGGTCAGGCCCGCGGTTCTTCGGCCTCAGGCGGCAGCTGGATTCTCACCGGATCGAAATCCAGCTGAGCCGGGCAAAGATCGCCGCGGCGCTGCAGGTGGGGGAAAGGGGCCAACGGCCCGATCTCGACCCCGTTGTCCTGTCGATCGAAGCGAAGGTGCAGGCGCGCCGGCAAGGGCAAGCGCCTCGTCATCGAGAATGGCGCCGAGGCCGAAGTTAATGCCGGCCTCGTCGAAATGATCAAAGAAGCGGTTTTCGGGTCGCGCAAAAGAGCTGTGCTTCGAGCGCACCGTGCACCTCGAGCATTCGCCGTTGGACACCGCGGACCTAGATCTCGAGGACGCCGCAAGGACCTTTCCGGTCGACTATGGCGCCGACGGGATGCCCCACGCGCGCAAGTCGCGGCAAGCGTCAGGTTCCGGGGGGTGAATGATGGCCCCCTTTGTGGTGGCCGGATATCTGAACCAGTGCGACAACGGCTTAGCTGCCGCCTCAGGGAGGCTTACCGGCGCCCGTTTCGAGGCCGGCGTGGTGCAAAATGAGGGGCAACTTACCGCTTTAATAGGGGGTGGCTCGCGCGTGGCGCGAGTGGGCGCGGGTCCGTAAACCTTTTGAATGCCGCGGTGAGCTGCAACAGCACGTCATGGAAGCGTATGAATTCAACCTGCGCCGAAGTCGGAACCCAGCGGCCGGATGTCACGGATCGCCACCATCGCGCAAAATCCAGGCGAGCTGGAAAGCGAAAACCGCCACCAAAACCATCAAGACCGCACAGCCGCCAGCTCGACAAAAACCTCTTGCGACGCACGGCCGGACCATACATCGGGTCACTGTTCGCCAGCGAAAGCGGCGCATTGGCCTAAAGGGCGCTGCGAGACGCGCGTACGCGGGTGACACACTTCGGCTGAGTTTTGCTGACGAAAACATAGCATTCGACATTGATTATGGTAGCATCCACTTTTTACCATTCCCCGTTGTTTCATTGAGTTGAAAAATGCGCAAATCGATCCTTCTGGTCTTAGGCATGGCACTATTTTTTTGGGCCGTCCCCGCGCATGCGCAGAAAAGTTTCGTAACCGATGAGCTGACCAGCGACGCGACCCGGCTTGAACAAAACGTCGGCAAGGATTCGGGCACCCTCGCCACCCAGCCGCTTGCAAAATTACGCAAGGACGCCGACCAGGTGCTCGCGCGCAAGGATTTCAAGACCGCGGCCAAATATCTCGCGGCGATCGTTGCGGCAACTCCAAAGGATGCAGGTGCTTGGCTTAACTATTCGCGCGCGGCAATCGCCGCTGGCGACGATGATCATGATCTCCAGCAGACCGGCACGGCGGCCGCCTATATCGCTTATCAGCACGCAAGCGATAACCCACAGCGCGCCCTCGCTCTTTCCTGGCTCGGCGAAATCTACGCGAAGAGAAGCATGTGGCGTCCGTCGCTCGATGCTTATCGCGCGAGCCTCGATCTCGCGGAAATCCCTCTGGTGCGCAACATCTATGACGACCTGCGCGAAAAGCATGGGTTTCGCATCGTCGATTACAAAATCGATAATGAGTCGGCATCGCCTCGGGCGTGCTTCCAGTTTTCCGAGCCTCTTGCCCTCAAGGTCGATTTCGCGCCCTTCGTGACGACATCTGGTTTCGCCACTGCCGCGATCTCGACCGAGGCTCAACAGCTTTGCGTCGAAGGCCTAAAGCACGGCGAACGTTACAAAATCGTGTTGCGTCAGGGCCTCCCCTCCTCGACCGGCGAAGCTCTGCTCAAATCGGCGGACTATGAACTCTATGTCCGCGATCGTTCGCCGCACGTGCATTTCACCGGCAAGAATTACGTGCTCCCGCGTGTGGGGCAGGAGGGCATTCCCGTCGTATCCGTCAACACGCGAAAAATCGGCATCGAAATCGTACGGATCGGCGATCGCAACCTTTTGCCGACGATAAGATCGGAAGATTTTCTTGCTCAGCTCTCGTCCTACCGGATTAAGCAATTGATCGACACCGACGGCAAGAAAATCTGGTCGGGCACGCTCAACGCCAGTCCCGAACTCAATGTCGACGTGACGACCGCTTTCCCGGTCATCGAGGCGGTCGGAAAGCTCGATCCCGGCGTCTATGTCATGGTCGCAAAGCCGGCCGACGATCAGGCCGCCGCGATCAGCGACGACGAGGAAAGCGGCGACACGGCGGCAACCCAATGGTTCATCGTCTCGGACCTCGGACTTACCTCCTTCACCGGCAAGGACGGCATTCACGTGTTCCTGCGTTCATTGGCAAGTGCCCTGCCGATCGCCGGAGCCGACGTGCGCCTGGTCGCGCGCGACAATGAGATTCTGACCTCAAAAAAGACCGATGCCGCCGGCCACATCCAATTCGATCCAGGATTTTCGCGTGGCACGGGAGGGGTCGCGCCAGGTCTTCTCGTCGTCGAGGACGGCAAGGGCGATTATGGCTTCCTCGACCTCGCGCAGCCCGCGTTCGATCTCACCGATCGTGGGGTCAAAGGACGCGCGGCGACGGCCACGCTCGATGCTCTGGTCTTTACCGAACGCGGCGTCTATCGAACCGGCGAGACGGTATTCGTCTCCGCGCTGTTGCGCGATGGGCTTGGCACCGGCGTACCCGCCGTGCCACTCACCCTCATCGTCAAACGCCCCGATGGCGTCGAATATAAGCGGGTCCAGGTCGAAGATCAGGGAGATGGCGGCCGCAGTTTTGCGCTCTCGCTGCTGCCCGGCATTTCGACGGGGACCTGGCGCATCGAGGCTTTTGCCGATCCGAAAGCCGCTCCGGTCGGGCGAACGAGCTTCCTTGTCGAAGATTATGTCCCTGAGCGTCTCGAATTTTCGTTGACCCCGGCCGCGACGACGGCGCGGGCTGGCGATACGGTCGAGATAGCCGCGGTGGCGCGCTACCTCTATGGCGCAGCCGGCGCAAATCTCGAAATCACCGGTGACGTCCAAATCTCTGCCGCGGGCCAATCGCAATTGCCTGCCCTCGCGGGCTTCGCCGCCGGGTTGCAGGACGAGCCTTTCGAGACGATTAGCAGTGAGATCGAGGATGTCGCGACGACTGATGCCAAGGGCACGGCGAAGATTCTCGCGCCGATTCTCGAGGTCACTGCGGCACGCCCCCTTGAGGCGAAGATCATATTGCGAGCCGGCGAGCCGGGCGGGCGCGCGGTCGAACGCTCCGTGGTCCTGCCGATCCTGCCGAAGGGCGGCCTTATTGGCGTCAAAAGGAATTTTACCACTTTGAGTGACGGCGTGACGGCGAGTTTCGACGTCATCACGGTTGGCGCAGACGGTGCTCGCGTCGCCCGCAAGGGCGTCACCTGGTCGCTGTACCGGATCAGCGATGATTACCAATGGTACCGGGCCGACGGGCGCTGGAATTTCGAACGGATCAAATCATCGAAACGAGTAGCCGACGGAACGATAGACCTTTCCACTAACGCGCCGGCAAAAATTTCCGCCATCGTCGGACTTGGCGAATACCGGCTCGATCTTGCAAGCGACAATAGCCGCGATCAGCCAACGAGTATTACCTTCGAGAGCGGCTGGTCTGGTGAGGCAAGCGCACAAACACCCGATCTTCTCGATGTCAGTCTCGACAAGGCAAATTATAAACCGGGCGAGGAGATGCGGGTACGCATCGCCTCCCGGTTTACCGGCACCGCGACGATCGCGATTGTCGGCGAGAGTTTGAACACTCTGACGACGCTCGCTCTGAAAGAGGGCGACACGACCAAGTCGATTCCGGTCGCGGGTGAATGGGGCGCTGGCGCTTATGCCGTGGTGTTGGCCCATCGTCCACTCGACAAGGCGGCCAATCGCATGCCGGGCCGGGCAATCGGCCTTGCCTGGTTTGCCATCGATGCAGACGCCCATAAGCTCGATGTGAGCCTCGCGCCGCCGGCCAAGGCGCGGCCGCGTGAACCACTGACCATTCCGGTCGAAATCAAGGGCTTGGCTTCGGGAGAAGAAGCCAGAGTGATCGTCGCGGCGGTCGATGCCGGCATTCTCAATCTCACTCATTATGAAGCGCCCGATCCGCGCGGCTATTTTTTCGGTCAGCGGCAATTGACCACGGAAATCCGCGATCTCTATGGTCTTTTGATCGATGGAATGCAGGGCTCGCGCGGGGCGTTCCGATCGGGCGGCGATGCGTCCCCCGACCTTGGCAGCGAACGTCCGACACAGGAGCCGCTTGCCCGCTTTTCGGGCGTTGTCAAAGTAGGTCCTGACGGCCGGGCCCGGATCATTTTCGATCTACCCGCCTTCAACGGCACCTTGCGGGTAATGGCCGTTGCCTGGTCAAAAACCAAGGCGGGCGGCGTCAGCACGGATGTCATCATTCGCGATCCTGTTGTCGTGCAGGTAACGGCGCCGCGTTTTCTTTCGCTTGGCGATCGGTCGCAATTTTTTGTGCAAGTCGATAATGTCGAGGGAAAGCCCGGAGAGTATGCCCTCGATCTCGACGTACACGGCCCCCTCTCGGCGCTAGCCGATACCCTGCACCGCAAGCTCAAACTCGACGCCGGAGCGCGCAGGGCGCTGACTGTCCCGGTCACGGCCTCGGGGGTTGGCCGTGCCGCCGTCGACGTCAAGCTGGCCAGCCCCGGCCTCGAGGCGCCGCAGACGCTCGTGCTTGATATTTTGCCTGGCACGTCCGAGCTATATCGCCGCACGGTGCGCACGCTCGCGCCGGCAACGAGCCTCACTGTCTCCGACGACCTCATCGCTGATTTCGTGCCCGGTACAGGGGCGATTTCGCTCGCTGTGTCGCAACTTGCCGGAATAGATGTTCCAGCCCTCCTTCAGGCGCTTGATCGCTATCCTTATGGCTGTACCGAGCAGATCGTCAGCCGCGCCCTGCCACTCCTTTATGTGAACAAGCTTGCCAAGAGCGCCGCGCTCGGGATCAACTCTGACGTCGATCAGCGCATCCGCGAGGCGATCGAACGCGTGCTGGCGCGCCAGGATTCAAACGGCGCCTTCGGCCTCTGGTCGTCGAGCGATTCCGAAGACATGTGGCTGCATGCCTTCGTCACCGATTTCCTGACCCGCGCGCGGGAAAATCATTTTGACGTGCCGCAGAAGAAATTCGATGCCGCGCTGGAGCGGCTGCGCAACCTTCTTGCCAATTCGAACGATATTGGCGCTGGGCAAGGTGCCCCGATCGCCTATGCCGCTTATGTTCTGGCGCGCAATGGCCGCCAGGTTATGGGCGATTTGCGCTACCTCGCCGACGCCAAGATTGACTCATTCGAGTCCCCGCTCGCGCGTGCCCAACTTGCCGCAGCCTTGGCTCTTCTGGGCGACCGCACCCACGCCTCGGCGGTCTTCAGCAAAGCGACGGATCGTTTGAGCACGATCGGCAATCCGCTTTACTCCAGTCCCGATTATGGTTCCCGGCTGCGCGATGGCGCCGGGGTTCTCGCGCTGGGCGTCGAAACCCAAATGCCTGCCGCCGAAATTCTACGCATATCGAAGGTGGTCGAAGACGCGCGTGCGAAAACCTCTCTCACCAGCACGCAGGAAAATGCGTTCATGGTCCTCGCCGCCGAGGCGCTCGCCGACAAGACGGAGACCTCCGCCCTCTCGATTGACGGCGTGCCTCATGCGGGCGCCTTCTTCAAGACCTGGCGTACAGCCGCGCTCGACAAGAAGACTGTCACGATCGCCAATAGCGGGCAAGCACCGGTGAGCGTGGTTTTGACCACGTCCGGCAATCCGCTGACCCCGGAGTCAGCCGCGCAACAGGGTTATCGAATCGAGCGCGCGTATTATTCGCTGGCTGGAACTCCCATCGAGCCGGCGGCGCTGATCAAGCAGAACGACCGCTTTGTCGTCACTTTAACGGTTACTGAAAGCGAAGCCGCGTTTGCCCGGCTGCTCCTCGTCGATCATTTGCCGGCGGGACTCGAGATCGACAATCCCGATCTCTTCGAGGGCGGTTCGATCGAGGCGCTGTCCTGGCTCAAGAAAACCGTCGAGCCGGCGCACACCGAATATCGCGATGATCGTTTCATCGCGGCCTTCAATCGCGACGGGCATGACAAAGCGACCTTCTCCGTTGCCTATGTCGCGCGCGCGGTGACGCCGGGACATTATGTCCTGCCGCCCGCGACGATCGAGGACATGTACCGCCCCGAACGATTCGGCCGCACCGCTTTTGGAGCCATCGATATCGCCGCACCCAATTGAAAATGATTCACGCGAAAAATTTTGGTAAGATTGCCGCCCTCGGCCTTACATTGACGGCGCTCGGCCTTGCCGCGCCCGCGGCCTTTATACACTATCGCCATTCATTTGGTCCGCTCAACCTCGATGCGCCGAGCCAAGGATCGCGCATCGTGGTCGACCGCAATGGCCAGCTCTTGCGGGCCTTCACGACGCCGGACGGGCGCTGGCGGCTTCCCATCCTGACGGGTGATATCGATCCTCGCTTCATGGCGATGTTGATTGCTTATGAAGATCATCGTTTCAGCACCCATCATGGAGTTGATTTTCTGAGCCTCGGACGTGCCGCGCTGCAATGGGCAAGTCATGGCCATATCGTTTCGGGCGGCTCGACGCTGACGATGCAAGTGGCCCGGCTCATCGAGTCGCGCGCGGAAAAAACCATTGCGGCGAAGCTCGCGCAAATGCTGCGTGCCGTTGAGATCGAGCAAAAGACAAGCAAGACGGGCGTCCTTAATCTTTACCTCGCGCTCGCGCCTTATGGCGGCAATATCGAGGGGCTGAGGGCCGCGAGCCTTGCCTATTTCGGCCATGAGCCTAAGCGCCTGTCGATCGCCGAGGCGGCGCTTCTGGTCGCTTTGCCGCAATCGCCGGAAACCCGGCGGCCGGATCGTTATCGGGAGGCCGCGCGTGCCGCCCGCGACACTGTCCTCGACCGGGTTTTTGCAAGCGGCGTGATCAGCGCGACCGAACATGACGCGGCCAAGCGCGAAGCTGTCCCCAGCGAGCGCCGGGCATTTCCGATGCTCGCCGCGCATGCCAGCGAGGCAGCGCTCCGGAGCGCGCCGCCGCAGCACATCCACCGCCTGACGCTTGAGGCAAAACTGCAAGCCTCGCTCGAAGGTTTGGCGCATGAGGCGGCGGCGACGCTCGGACCCGGACTGTCTTGCGCGATCCTCGTCATTGACAACGCGAGCGGCGAGATTCGCGCTCATGTCGGCGCGGCAGACTATTTTTCGCAAGAGCGCGCCGGTTCGATCGATATGACCGAGGCCATCCGCTCGCCCGGCTCCACATTGAAACCTTTGATTTATGCGTTTGCTTTTGAAAATGGTATCGCCCATCCTGAAACCGTTTTGGACGATCGGCCAACACGCTACGGCATCTACGCGCCGGAAAATTTCGACCACTCCTTTCAAGGCACGGTTACGGCGCACCACGCTCTGCAAATGTCCTTGAATCTGCCGGCGGTCGAATTGCTCGCCGAAATTGGTCCAGCCTATTTCATCGCGCGTTTACGCAATGCCGGCGCACGGATCACGCTCCCGGACGAAGCCGCTCCGGGTCTTGCCACCGGTTTGGGCGGGCTTGGAATCACGCTTCGCGATCTCGCAGCGCTTTATGCTGGATTGGCGCGCGGCGGAGACGTGCCTGCCCTGACCGAAACGGCGCGGGACAACGCAACGGCGGAAGCCCAGTCGCGGCGAATGACCGGGCCGGTCGCAAGCTGGTATGTCGCCGACATTCTGCGTGGCGTGCCGCCCCCACTCAATGCGCCTTATGGGCGCATCGCCTTCAAGACCGGAACTTCCTATGGCTATCGCGACGCTTTCGCGATCGGTTTCGACAAGGCCCATACGATTGCAGTCTGGCTCGGGCGGCCGGACAATGGAGCAGTCTTTGGGCTCGTCGGGCGTCAGGCCGCCGCGCCGGTGCTCTTTGACGCGTTCACAAGGCTTGGCACTGAGCACGAGTTCATAGCGCCGCCTGCCGGTATTCTCTCCGGCCGCACCGCCTCTCTTCCCCCGCCCTTGCGGCATCTGCGCAAGGACGCACCAAAGACTTTCGCTGCGGCGGCGGTAGCACAAGTGAAGATCGCTTTCCCGCCGGATGGTGCCCGTGTCGATCTCGGCCTAAGCGATCCCGTGTCGCAAGGGCCCCGCCCTGGCGCGCGCCTGGCCTTGAAAGCCGAAGGCGGAGTTTTGCCACTGAGATGGATCGTCAACGGCACGCCAGTCGGCGACCCGGAATTGCGCCGGCAAACGGCGTGGACGCCCGATGGGGCGGGTTTTGTCCGCGTGTCGGTCATGGATGCCCAAGGCGCAATAGACAGCGTGCTGGTGCGCCTTGAGTAAGCCGCAGCGATAACCGCCGGCGATTGTCCCAACTGATCCGATGCTCAGTCTCGTGTGGCAGCCCCCGCTATAGAATGACCTCAGTTGGCGGGCTCGGCGGTTCGTCCTCGTCGAGTCTTACCGCAGCGATCAAAGCAAACCAGGCGATGATCAACAACGCGTTCCGGATCGGGTACCGGGGCGGCCGCAGTCTCGGCCATCAATAACTGGCTGCCACAAGAGGAGTTGCGAACGGCGAATGCAACGGCCTGTTCCCGAACAGGAAAGATCGGTAAGGCAGCGGATTTTGATTCCGCCATGCGGAGGTTCGAATCCTCCCACCCCAGCCACACTCGACCGCAACCCGGACAAAATGCGCGTGCGCCGCCAGCCTCGTCCGGGACATTGTCGAGCGAGCAACCATCACGGCCGATCGGATCGAAATTCGCCTGGGCAAACAAAAACAACGTCCCGCACATGACGACGCGCTGCGGGGGCTGGCAGGGACGATGGCATCTCCCCAGATAATGTGCATCCGGGCGAAGGCAGATATTGTGGAGAAGCCCAAGCCGGAGCCATCGCACTGAAAGGGTTGGACATCATGGATACCCAGACACTTCTCATCATTATTATTCTTGTTCTCCTCCTTGGCGGAGGCGGCTGGTACGGCCGGGGACGCTGGTTTTAGGCGGCAGGCAGGGTGCCCGTCGCGGATCATGTTGGAATTTAATGACGTGGCTCCGGGCTGCATGATGCTATCTGATCATGCAGCGACGTCTAACCATTGGCGTATCTGGTGCAATACCCCCGGCGCTTCTTGAACGCGCTGCTGCCGGGCAAGGGCGTGCTGCGCTTCGTCTGCGGTGGCATAGGTAATCATGCGGACCTGCCCTAATTCGAATGACGAGATCGAAGACGAGTGCTGAGCGGCGGACAACTTGTCGAAGAACGCGCCGTCCACGCGCCCATCGAGCTTGTCGACATACATGGCGTTGATGCGGCCGCCGAGCTGCCTCGAAAAAGGGCGCGAAAAAAGTTTTCCCGCCACCGGGCAAGGTTGCAAAAATTTTCGCGCGCAAGGCGGCCGCGGTGGGTAAGCCGGCTTGGCGGGAGCCTGTCGCGTGGCTTTAACGACAAGCCATTGGTTCGGATGGAAAATAAATGAGCGCAGCGCGAGTGAAGATAACATGCAATCTCCGGTGGAACGTCGTCGCGGGCGGTGGCGGCAGGCGAAAGATAGAAAGCCGTCAACCGGGAGGGCGGCATTGTCACATTGGCCAAGAATAGGCAATTTTCGAGCCGATTTGGCTCGGCGACGAGTGCCCTAAGTGTCTGTCCGCAAACATCTTGAATCGTTTGAATTCATTTCAGCCCGGAATGGCCCGACCTTTGGGTTGCTATCTCGATCTGGTCCGTCCAGCCAGCATTCTAAAACCAGCCATTAGACTAGTGGTCAAAACCGACCAGCGCCGGCGCCCGGCGGGGCGTACTGGTGAATGCATGGCTGCGTCAACTGGGTTTTT
>PEFW01000047.1 GCA_002890675.1 Candidatus Methylaffinis lahnbergensis | reverse complement strand
GATCACGAAGATCCAAGGAATAAGGCTTGGTCATCCATGCTGGCCTCCAATCCAGTCCCAACCTTGAATCAGCAAAAAGCCGATTTGGGAATCCCTCGCGATTCACTCAAACCTCATCCCGCTCTAGCGCTAGCGGCGGCCATTACAATGTGGGCCACTATCCAACCTGGCACTGCGTTGGCCCAAAGCAGTGGCATCGGCGGCGATGCATGGACGCGCCTGCTCTGGACGGCCACGGACTCGCATATTTCCTTGTGGAAAGTCGATCCCGTTTTGAATAACGCTGTGTCGAACCAATACGGCCCTTATGATGGATATTCTCCTATAGCGATTACCACGACCAATAACAACAACACCTGTGTGCTTTGGAAAAGGACGGACGGAGCCATATCCCTTGGACGGTTGACGCTAATCTAAATTACACTGGTTCCACCGTTTTCGGGCCTTACTATGGCTGGACCGTGCAATCACTTAGCCCAGACACCAACGGCAACAACTGGATCCGCGTGATCTGGAGAGAAACCGAGGGGTCCGTGTCCATTTGGGAGCTAAGCAACTGTCAGACTTATGTTAGAAGCCAGGTCTACGGGCCCTTCTTTGGGTTTGTGCCTGGAGCAAATGCCACGAAGGCATCTGCTTCTGGACCCGCAAATACAAAGGCCGCCGCAGCTATGAGCACCACGGCGAGGTCACCCTTTCCATTCCCGACGAAATAGAGGGGCCTCTACCTCGTAAAGTAGAAAAAACGCACGTTAAATTAACTTGGCCCCGCGGGGCGGGAAGACGCCGGGGGTAGGAGTTGTGAGCTCCCACCCCCTAAACTAAACCTCGTTTCCTATTGCGATTTCGGCCTATTCGTTCCCTATCACACCCTTTGGTACTCTTCAATCAGGCGCGCGCGGCGAACGATTAGCAACATCATCCCCCCTGATCAGGGGGTGTGGCGGAAGCGGTTTCGTGGTAATCAATCCGGGCGATGCGGGATTACCTTTAAAACCGCCGTTGCCTCACAGAATTTTCGAGAGGCATTGTTGTGAAAATGGTGACGCCCTGTGGCTCTGACCAATCAGTAATTTATTCGTCTGTTTGGTCGGACCTGAGGGGTCGACTAAATATCAGGAGGTAAGTGCTATGAAATCGATTGGTACAGCAGAGATCCCCAACCACAATTTTTTGGCAAAGGGAAAAATGAAAACCGCTAAAACTGTTCTGGCGTCGTCGGTCTTCCTCGGCATGGCATTTGGCACTGCCGCCAGTGCAATGGCGGCTTCCCCGGTTGGACAATGGAACATAACATTTTTCTTGGAACCCGGCCTTGTTCCGGGATCCACACAGGGCATCTGTTACAAAGCGGATGGCACGTGGTTTTCCACTACATTTTCCAACTGGAATGGAGATTGGTTCCAGAATGGGGATCGGCTTAGGTGGTATGGAAAGACTGGCGCGCCTCTTGGTACAGCGGAGTTTGGCCAGTTTATTAAAAACGTGCTCTTTGGTGGAGAATTCGCGCATTTCTTCGTTTCGGGATCCCCCCCAGTTACAAGCTCACGCGGGAATTATAGAGGTAACTTCGTAAGCACTACTTGCGGCCCTCCGGCGGCTGCTTCGGCGGTCGCAATACCCCACGCTGATCCATCCAAATAGATTCGGAAGACCAGCTGTCTCCGCGGACACTTGGTTCACGGAGACAGCTCCTACCAGCGCTTTGACAGGAGGAGATGGTAACGAGAGAAAATGCGACAAAACAAAACTCAAGGTTTTTACATGCGGCCGCTGAATGTTTAAGAATGCTCCAGCCGCGGACGGCTTTATTATCGTCGCGGTGCTCTGGATTCTCGTCGCCCTTGCGGCGCTCGCCTCCGTCTACGCGGTCTTTGTCGCCAACACGGCGATGACCGCGCGTGTGTACGACTCCAGGCTCGAGACCGAAGCTCTGATTGCCGCTGGACTCGAACTCACCGCCTACCGGTTGCTTGGGTTCGACGACGCCTCGCGCCCAACTTCGGGCGCCTTCGACTTCCAGCTGGGACGATCCCATGTTGGCGTGGCGTTTCGTTCCGAGGGGGCGCGAATCGACCTTAACTTCGCGCCAAAGGCATTGCTTTCCGGCTTGTGCGGGGTGCTCGGGGCAAAGCCCGGGGACGCGGATTCCTATGCGGATCGCATCATCGCCTGGCGGACAAAACCGCCCCGGGGCAATAACCCAGAGGCAGATGCCTACAAGGACGCGGGCTTAAACTACGGGCCGCGGCAGGCCCCCTTTCAAAATGCCGCGGAATTGCGGCTTGTACGGGGATTGCCGGCGGCACTCGTGGACAACGCTCTCCCCTTTGTGACGGTTTTCAACGGCCGGGCCGAAATCGATGTCAACGAGGCCGCGCCAGAGGTGGTCGCGGCCTTGCCCAACATAAACTCGAACGTGGTTGACGAAATTCTGCAGCAACGCGATCCACAAAATCCACAAAAGGTTTTGAGCCTGCTTGGCACGGCGGCTTCCAGTGTCGCGGTTGGCGGGCGCAAGGCGACGCGGGCCGCCCTTCACATTATGCTTGACACTGGCCGCAAGGTGAACGCCGATGCCGTCCTCCTCATTGGCGATAATAATAGCCCCGAACCCTATCGCATCCTAGCCTGGCGCGACGATTTCGATGGCCCCATCTGAGTTAGGACTGAGAGCGGAGAGCGAATGAACTCCTATCGCGCTATTGTCGAAGCCTCGTCCCGCTGGATCGACCAGGTTGCAACGACGATCGTCGAGGGTCGTGAATCATTGCGCGCAAGGCGTCTCTACCAGCTCGTCGAGCAGCAGGACGGTGCTTTCGTGCTGCAAGGGACCTCGCCAAGGGAAGCTTTGGGCGGGGCTTGGGAGCCCGTTCACATCGTCAACGGGCATATCGATGCCTCCGTTGCGGCCAAACTGGCGGAAATATTGCGCGGCGCCCAAGTCGAACTCGTGCTGCAACCCAATCGTTTCTTGTACCGGCTGCTTGAATTGCCGCGCCGTGCCTCGGATTTCCTTGAAGGGATTATCCGCGCCCAGATCGACCGCCTGACGCCGTGGAGTTCCGCCGATGCGGCCTTCGGGTGGTATCCTTCGACCGAAACCGGCACCGACCGGATGGCTGTCACAATCGCCGCGACGGCGCGGACGCTGATCGCGCCGTTCATCAGCGCGATTGCTCGTCTCGGCGCCGACGCGATCGTTGTATCGGCGGCATGGCCACAACCCCGGCCGGATATCGCGGCCATTAAGATATGCGAACAGAAGATCGGACAGGCGGAGGGACACCGCCGTATCCGGCGTATTCTGCTCTTGCTGCTTGTTGGCGCTGGCGCCGTTGGCGCCGTGTCGGTCGCGGCGAGTGCCGTCATCGGCGGCGTGATCGAGACGCAACGAGACGATTTGACGCGCCGCATCGCGGAGCGCCGCGCCGCGATCCAACCGGGTCACGACGGGGCGAGCGAGGCGGCGCTCGATTTGCAACGGCACAAGCATGAAACGCCATCGAGCGTCATTGTCATCGAAGCGTTGTCGCGGGTGCTGCCGGACGATACTTATCTGACCGAGCTCAGAATCCTTGGCGACAAAATGCAGATCGTCGGCGTGACGCGAGATGCCCCATCCTTGATCCGCCTCATCGAACAGACCTCGCATTTTAGCCGCGCGACCTTTTTTGCCCCGACAACACGATCGCCATCGGAGTCGGGCGAGCGTTTCTCCATCGAGGCTCACATCGAGCCGGTTTACACGCCAGGTCTATGATCAGCCCCTTGCTCCGCACCCATCCGGTCCAAAAACTCTTTACCCGTGCGCACGCCGTGCCGGTTTTGGGTTATGCCGCGCTCGTCATGGGTTTGGCGGTTACTACCTGGCTCGCGCTTTCAAGCCTTGCCGGCGATTACGCGGATTACGCGGCCGCCGCGGATTTGCTCGATCGGCTCGAAGGCCGCAAGCCGTCCGCCGAGGCGTCCGGCCTTGCGTCCGGCCCGGCAGGCTCGCCATTTCTGGAAGGGCGGACCGTGACTGTCGCTGGCGCCGCGCTGCAACAGCGGGTCGTTGCGGCGGTCAGGGATGCTGGCGGGAATGTGTTGTCCTCACAGGTCGATTTGCAAGGGTCGCAAGCCAAACAAGGCTACGTCAGCCTCTCGGCAAACTGCGAGGTCGGCCAGGGCGCCTTGCAGCAGTTGCTTTACGATCTGGAATCGGGAATGCCGTTTTTGTTTATTGACCAACTCGTGGTACAAATGCCGCAATCGGCTGGTGGAGCAAGCGTTGAGACGGAAGCTGCGCGGATGCGCGTGCAAATCGATGTCTCGGGGCTATGGCAGGTGACCAAATGATAAGGCTTTGCGCTTGCGTGATCGTGGCAATGGGCGCTTTTTCCGTGAACGAAGCCGTCGGCCAGGCGGCTGGCGGGACCCTGCGGGAAAGGGCTGCGGGTCAGACCAGTTCAAACACGGAGCAACTCCCTGCCGCCCCCACGGATGCGGGCGCGCGGCAGCACTCGCCGGGCGGCAATCCGCTGTGGGGGATTCCAGTTAGCGCGCTCGACGCCACCCGGGAACGGCCGGTTTTTTCGGCGTCGCGGCGGCCGCCCAGGCCGCCCATCGTGGCCGAGCGGGTGGTCGCGGCCCCGCCTCCGCCCAAACCGGCCGAACCCGAGCATCCGCCCCTCACGCTCGTCGGAACGGCGATCGGCACGCAAAAAAATGTCGCGGTTGTGCTCGACCGCACCACGAAAACGATCGTTCGTCTTCATGTCGGCGAAACACTCTCGGGGTGGATTTTGCGCTCCGTCGATTCGCGGACAATGAGGGTCGAGAAAAATAGCCAGACCGTGACCCTGGCTCTACCGGCGCCCGGCGAGGCACCACTGAATCCGCTGCCCGTTTCGGAAGCTTCCGGGGCTGCCCGTGAGTTTTGAGCCACGGTTAAAGCGGACAAGGCTCACGCTTACAGCCTAGGCGGCGTGGCTGCCAACGATTTGCAATCGCCCTCCCTACATGCTAGTGACACCTGACGTTTGTTAAAGCGTCGCATTTTTCTAAACGGTTTGCCGGAAGCGGCGCCGCAGACATCAATCTCAAGTAACGCAGGAATAAGAGGAATGAGAGGGAATGATAATGTTTAAACGACTCCTGATGGCCGGCGCGATGGCGTGCCTGTGCTCTGCTGCGGCTATGGCCGCGCCTACGCCCTTGATTACGGTTCCACACACTTGTTCCGCTGAGATCTCTCTCTCCGCGGGCGATCACGCGACATTCAAAGCCCAGCTTGCATTGGCCGTTCAGGCTACTGGCAACGGAGGCCTAGGCTTCAATATGTGGGCGACCATCGTCGCCAAGGACGGCACGGTTTGCGCCGTCGCCTACTCGGGCAGCCACAAAGTGGATCAATGGCTGGCCAGCCGGGTGATTTCCGCCCAAAAAGCCGCCACGGCGAACGGCTTGAGCTTGGGCGTGGTAACCGGCGCCAGCACCAAGGGACAATTTGCTTTGTCCACGGCCAATCTCTACTCGGCCACGCAGCCCGGGGGCAGCCTCTACGGCTTGTCGGATAGCAATCCTGTCGCCGCCGCGGGAGCGTACGGGGATAGGATTGACACCAGCACCGGCGCTTACTTAGGCCCCCTCGACACCACAACCTATGGCATGCCCACCGATCCGATGGTTGGTCAGGTAATCGGCGGCATAAATGTTTTCGGCGGCGGCCTCGCTCTTTTTAACGGCAGCGGCAATAGAAAGGGCGGCGTCGGCGTCAGCGGCGATACGTCCTGCACGGATCACATGGTCGCTTGGCACCTTCGCCATAATTTGAACCTCGACCTTCTAGCTACGGGGGGCATCAGCGGGCCGGCGGCCCTTATTTCCGGGGGCCCGGGCGACACGACCCATCCCGACAATATCATTTTCGACATCTTGGCCAATCCCGCCGGAGGCACCGGCTCAAGCCACCACGGTTTCGGCCACCCGACGTGCCTGAATATGCCTGTGGTAAATTTGATGACGGGTACCCCCACGTCTCTTCCGCCGGTGCAGTAACGCTAGCAGGTACGTTGGCACATTGCGTGGCGGCCAGAAATGGGAAGCGGCATGTCGCCGCTTCCCTATTTTAATGGGCGTATCGCCAACGGATTGCATCTTTTTTTCCGCTGCCGGCAAAAATGCGGTGGCCGGAATGGGACTTCCGGCAATTCCTCCCTAAACAATTTCGGTAACTGGCAGCAGGTGGCGCCTTCATAATGGCGAGACCGCGTGGGTTCCCTATTCCGTGACCTAGCAATTTTTTGGACAGTACGATTCGTTTTCCATTGCCGCGTAAAGGATAGGCGATTTCCCGGTCCCTCCTGCGGCGTATCGTCATGTTGTTTATCCTTGCTTCGCTTGCGGCCAGGGAATACGAGCGAAGGCCCTTCATGTCACGCGGGCCGGGGCACATAGGACGCGGCAGCATTCCGGACAAATCAATCACAACGTCGCGATGGCCGCGCCCCACCATCGTTTCTCTTGCGCGCGGGCGTGCGGGGTGAAAACCGCGGCGCTTAAGAAACGGGAGTGAGCATGAGCAAAGCGATCGTTGGCATCATTGGCGGATCGGGCGTCTATGACCTGCCGGGCCTCGAAGATATCCACGAGGAATGGATGGCGACGCCATGGGGCGAGCCCTCGGACCCACTCCGCTTCGGCCGGATCGGCAAGACCGAAGCCGTATTCCTGCCCCGCCACGGGCGCGGCCACAAATTGTCGCCCTCGGGCATCAATTATCGCGCCAATATCGACGCGCTTAAGCGCGCCGGCGTGACCGACATCGTTTCCGTTTCCGCCTGCGGCTCGTTCAAGCCGGAGCTTTATCCGGGGCTTTTCGTGCTCGCCGATCAATTCATCGACAGAACGTTCGCGCGGCAAAGCTCGTTTTTCGGCAATGGCTGCGTCGCCCATGTCTCGATGGCGCATCCTGTCGCGCCCTTGCTGCGTGACAGAATCGCGGCGGCGGCGGCGGCCGAAAACATCGCTTTCGTCAACGGCGGGACTTATGTCTGCATCGAAGGCCCGCAATTTTCCTCGCTCGCCGAATCGCTTGCGTACAAGGCCGCGAGCAGTGATGTCATCGGCATGACCGCGATGCCCGAAGCCAAGCTCGCCCGCGAGGCGGAGATTTCCTACGCGACGATAGCGATGGTCACCGATTTCGATTGCTGGCACCCCGAGCATGATAGTGTCGATGTCGCCTCGGTCATCAAAGTGGTGGAAGCCAATGCCGAAAATGCGGCGAAACTTCTGGCCCGGCTGCTGGGTGATTTTCCGGCGGAGCACGAGCCTTGTCCGGCCGGTTCCGACCGGGCGCTCGACCATGCTTTGCTGACCCCGGCCCCGGCCCGCGATCGGAATCTCATGAAAAAACTGGAGGCGATCATGCAACGGGTCAATCGTTCATGACCTTCGACCTCAAGGACACGATCCGCACGATACCCGATTACCCGAAGCAAGGCATCATGTTCCGGGACATCACGACGCTTCTCGGCGACGCCCGCGCGTTTCGCCGCGCGATCGACGAATTGGTGCAGCCCTGGGCCGGAACCAAGATCGACAAGGTCGCAGGGATCGAAGCGCGCGGGTTCATCCTGGGCGGCGCGGTCGCGCATCAGCTCTCGGCCGGCTTCGTACCGATCCGCAAGAAAGGCAAGCTGCCGTACACCAAGGTCTCGATTGCCTATTCACTCGAATATGGTCTCGACGAGATGGAGATGCACAAGGATGCCGTGGCGCCCGGAGAAAGAGTGATCCTCGTCGACGATCTCATTGCGACCGGCGGCTCGGCGGAGGGCGCGGTTGGGCTGTTGAAAAAAATCGGCGCCGATGTGGTGGCGGCCTGTTTCGTGATCGATCTTCCGGATCTCGACGGCGCCAAAAAAATCAAGGCCCTCGGCGTGCCGGTCAGAACGCTGATGTCTTTTGGGGGACATTAGGGCGGCGGGCTTCCGCGGCTGCTATTGACCGATGGTGTTGAAAAACCCCTCGCGGTGAGCAGCAAATGAGGATTCCGTGCTGGGGGGAGTCAGCATGGGTGATTCGGCGAAGATCGGGCGGCAGACGGTCAAAGCCAGGCCGGCTGGCCCGCAAGCCAGACATGCGGCGAGGCTCCTGAGCCCGCCGCAGGGCCGAAGCGGTAATCAGGCCGGGAATTGCCCGGCGCGGCCGCGTGCGGCGGTGCGCTCCCCGGCGCGGCGCCTAGCAGGCCGCGCGGCATAAGTTATATGCGACCCGCGTCGGCGAACACCACTGCTTCGTTGTCCGTGTTGCGGCGGTATCGTCCACATTGCAACGTCAAAGGATTTTTCCTTAAGCGGCCTTAATTACGAGCGCTTGTCGATCGAAACGTAGTCGCGTCTCGGCGAACCGATGTAGAGCTGGCGCGGGCGGCCGATCTTCTGACTTGGATCCTCGATCATTTCCTTCCATTGCGCGATCCAGCCGGCGGTACGTGCCACCGCGAAAAGCGCGCAGAACATCGACACCGGGAAGCCCATCGCCTTCAGCGTGATCCCGGAATAGAAATCGATATTGGGATAAAGCTGCTTCTCGATGAAATATTCGTCGCTCAGAGCGATTTTCTCTAACGCCATCGCGACATCGAGCAACGGGCTATCCTTGATGCCGAGTTCGTTCAGGACATCGTGACATGTCTTCTGCATGATCTTGGCGCGCGGGTCATAGTTTTTGTAGACGCGGTGGCCAAACCCCATGAGCCGGAATGGATCGTTCTTGTCCTTGGCGCGGGCGATGAACTTCGGGATATTCTCGACCGTGCCGATTTCCATCAACATTTTCAGCGCGGCTTCATTGGCGCCGCCATGCGCCGGCCCCCACAAGCACGCCACGCCCGCGGCGATGCACGCGAACGGATTTGCGCCGGACGAGCCTGCAAGCCGCACCGTCGAGGTCGAGGCATTCTGCTCGTGATCGGCATGGAGAATGAAGATGCGATCGAGGGCACGGGCCAAAACCGGACTAATCTTATAGTCTTCGCACGGCACGGCGAAGCACATGCGCAAGAAATTCGAGGCATAATCGAGCTCGTTCCTCGGATAAATGAAAGGCTGGCCGAGCGAATATTTATACGCCATCGCGGCGAGGGTCGGCATTTTGCCGATCAGTCGAAACGACGCCACCATGCGCTGCTTTGGATCTGAAATATCTGTCGAATCGTGATAAAAGGCCGAGAGCGCTCCCACGCTCGCCACCAGCACGGCCATCGGATGGGAGTCGCGGCGCAGGCCCGAGAAGAACCTGGCCATCTGCTCATGCACCATCGTGTGCCGCGTGACTCTGTGGTCGAAGTCCTTCTTCTGTACGGCCGTCGGCAATTGCCCATAGAGCAAGAGATAGCAGGTCTCGAGGTAATCGCCGTGCTCGGCGAGCTGCTCGATCGGATAGCCGCGATAGAGCAAAACACCCTGGTCGCCGTCGATGTAAGTGATCTCCGATTCGCAGCTCGCCGTCGAAGTGAAACCAGGATCGTAGGTGAACATTCCAGTCTGAGCATAGAACTTGCCAATATCGACAACCGAAGGACCGACTGTTCCGGTCTTGACCGGCATTTGGACGGTGGAATTGCCGATACTAAAGGAGCCGGTCGTCGCGCTCATGGGGCTGCTATCCTTAGGTTCGTTGTGGCGAGCCTTGTGTGCCATGCATGTAGGCTCCAACGCAATATGAATGATGCGGCGCAGCAACACTAGCTTATGCGCGGCGTCCTTTCAAGCGGAGGAAAACCGAGGCAGTATGCCCCGACTTCGCAACTGCCTAGGTTAGGTGGTCGTGATCCGGCTTGGCGGATCCAACATTCGGAGGATTCGGGGAGCGCCGGGCGAGCCGTCCAAGTGAAGAACTAATCGCTCCGATCGCGGCGCAAGCTGCCGGGAGCGCGGCTCCAACGGCGCGGATCGCCGAACTCGAGCGCCGGCTCCGATTTAACAGTTTGAATAGCTCCAAGCCGCCATCCCGCGACAGGATGAAGAAGCCGGCGCGAACTTTCCAGCGGACCGCCGGGCAGGCAAAAAAGTCGCAAGGGCGAACCCACGCGGCAGGTCGCCGATCATTGCCCCTCGGCCGGTTCTGGATGCGGCGCGGCGTCCGGAAACGAATGCGAGCACGCCTAAGTGCAGACCATGCTCTGCCGGCTGGTTCAGTCGGCTTGCAAGATCGTGCGGCATGGCCGGCAAGCGTTATGCTGGAGATGTTTGCGGCGATCCGCGAACGTTGCACGCGGGTCACGCGGGGAAGGAGGCACTGTTCCTGGGACGTCGCGATCTTTTGACGCTTTCGTTTTCGCGATCCGTCACGCCGGAGACGAGCCGCCGACGGCGGAGCCGCGCGCAAAACTCCTCGAAGCACCAGAACCGGCGGCCGAAACGCCGCCACCCGGCTCAACTGGGCGTCGGCGCCCCATGCGCCGCAAAACGGGCTGAAAATCCTCCTTGGACCAACGCGCGCGCGTTAGCCAAAAACCCATCGCGGATTTGGGCTAACCTGACTTCCGAGCCCTGGGTGCGGCCTTGCCAGCCAATGATGTTAACGTTATAACCTTCGCCGCTTATTGAAGGGATAGGGAACTACCGTGAGCGTTGCCCGCGAGCATCCGGCGGGGATTGCCACCGCGCCGGCGTTTTCGTTGTTGCGTCTCTCCGCGCTCGCGCGATGCGGCGGCGCCATGGTTGTGATCGCGGGCTTGTGGGCAATGGTGTTTTGGGCGCTGGCTTGACCGGTCTTTGCGCGGATTTTTGGGCCTTTCCTTGATGGACATTGCGATCCGTTTCAGCGATCTCACGCTTGGCTACGATCGCCATCCTGCGGTGCATCACCTCGAAGGCGAGGTTGAGAGCGGCGCGCTGCTTGCGGTTTGCGGCCCGAACGGCGCCGGCAAATCGACTTTGCTGAAGGGCATCGCGGGAACGCTCGCGCCGCTTGCGGGCTCGATCGCCTTGCCCCGCGTGAAATCCCGCGACATTGCCTATCTGCCGCAGGCGGCCGACATCGACAAAAGTTTCCCCATCGATGTGTTCGATGTCGTCGCCATGGGGCTGTGGAATCGTTGCGGCCTGTTCGGCGGGATTTCCCGGAGCCAAACGGCGAAAATCCGTGCCGCGATCGCGGCGGTGGGGCTCGAGGGTTTCGAGGCGCGCGCGATCGCGACGCTCTCCGGCGGTCAATTGCAACGGATGTTATTCGCGCGGCTCCTCGTTCAGGATGCCGCAATTATCCTTCTTGACGAGCCTTTTACCGCGATCGACTCCAAAACCGTCGCCGATCTTATTTCCGTCGTGTCGGCGTGGCACGCGGACCATCGCACCGTGCTCGCCGTCTTGCACGATCTCGATCTCGTGCGAGAGTATTTCCCGCAAACCCTCTTGCTCGCGCGGGAAGAAATTGCCAAGGGAAAAACCGATGCCGTGCTCACCCCGGAAAATTTGTTTAAAGCGCGTTCCATGATCGAGGCCTTCGACCGGCAGGCGCAAGCCTGCGCGCGGGCGGCATGAGCGGCCGTCCGCGGTTGGTTTTTCTTAACCTCGGAGTGCGCTCATGCCGCTGCATGATTTCTTAATCGCCCCTTTCGCCGAATTCGCATTCATGCGCCGCGCGCTTGCCGGTTCCATCGCGCTCGCCATCGCCGGTCCCCCGCTCGGCGTGTTTCTAATTCTGCGCCGCATGGCGCTGACCGGCGATGCGGTGGGGCACGCGATTTTACCGGGCGCGGCGCTCGGCTATCTCGCCGCGGGCCTGTCGCTTGGGCCGATGACCATCGGAGGACTGGCGGCGGGCCTTATCGTCGCGGCCGGCTCGGGTGTCGTTGCCCGCACGACGATTTTGCGCGAGGATGCTTCGCTTGCGGCATTCTATCTGATCTCGCTCGCGCTCGGCGTCACCATTGTCTCCTTGCGCGGCTCGAACATCGATCTTCTGCATGTGCTCTTCGGCAGCGTGCTCGCGCTTGACGACGCGACCCTGATCCTGCTCGCATCAATCGCCAGCCTGACGCTGTCCGGGCTGGCAATTCTCTACCGGCCTCTTGTATTGGAAACAGTCGATTCCGGGTTTCTCGCCTCGGTAAGCAAAAGCGGAGGCTTAGTGCAAATTGCGTTTTTGGCGCTTGTCGTTTTGAACCTTGTCGGCGCATTTCAGGCGATTGGCACGCTTCTCGCCGTCGGCATGATGATGCTGCCCGCGGCCTCGGCAAGGCTGATCACCGCCGACATGACCGCTATGATCGGCATTGCCGCGGCGCAGGGAATGCTCGCCGGATACGCCGGGCTCGTCATTTCGTTTCACGCAGGCCTGCCATCCGGTCCAATGATTATTCTAATCGCGGGCCTCCTGTATCTGCTGGCGCTTGTGTTTGGCCCGGCCGGCGGCCTTCTGCACGGCGTGAAACCCAGACGGCATTTGGAAGCCTGAACCCCTCCCCCACGAAGAACCTGCCACACGGAGAACCTGCATGGCAACGTTGCGTTATGTTATAACCTTTGGACTAGCTTGCATGAGCTTGGCGAGCGGATGGCAGGCCAAGGCGCAAGCTCCCGAAAAGCTGCCGGTTGTCGCGACCTTTTCGATTCTCGCCGATTTCGCCCGCAATGTCGGCGGCGAGAGGATCGAGGTCACGGCACTTGTCGGCCCGAACGGCGACACCCATGTCTATCAGCCAAAACCCGCCGACGCCAAAGAGCTCGGCGCGGCCCGGCTCATTTTGGTAAACGGCCTCGGCTTGGAGGGTTGGATCGATCGTCTGATCAAGGCGTCTGGCGCCAAGGCGCCAGTGATTGTTGCGACGAAGGGTATAAACCCGCAAAAGATGCGCGAGGAGGGGCGCATCGGGTTAGACCCCCATGCCTGGCAATCGATCGCCAATGCCAATATCTATGTCGCCAACATCCGCGACGGACTGATTGCCGCCGACCCCGTGGGGGAAGCAGCCTATCGCACCAATGCGGAGAACTATCTCGCCAAGCTCGATACTCTCGAAAAAGAGGTTTTGGCGGAAATCGCCAAAATTCCGCCCGGGCGGCGGCAAATCATCACGACGCACGATGCCTTCGGCTATTTCGGCGCGGCTTATGGTTTCCGCTTTATCGCGCCGGAAGGTATCTCGACCGAGACCGAGGCGAGCGCCCGCGATGTCGCCAAAATCATCCGCCAGATCAAGACCCAAAAAATCCCAGCCGTGTTTCTCGAAAATGTGACCGACCCAAGGCTCGTGCGAAGCATCGCCGCCGAATCCGGGGCGAAAATCGGCGGCACGCTTTATTCCGACGCGCTTTCGCCTCCAGACGGACCGGCTTCGACTTACATCGACATGGTGCGCAATAATGTCAGAGAACTCTCCGCCGCGCTGGCGAACTAGCGGGCGGCCTTGACGCGCGTGTGCGACTCTAAGACAACCTTGCCAACAAAACCCATGGTTGTCCGCATCTGCCGCGCCTGCCACCAGGCGGCGCGCGGCAGACAGACGACCTTCTGCTGGAGTTTCGCATGGATGAAAAAATTCCCGTCACCGTGCTCACCGGCTATCTCGGCGCCGGCAAGACGACGCTTTTGAACCGCATTCTCACCGAGGACCACGGCCGGAAATTCGCGGTCATCGTCAATGAATTCGGAGAAATCGGCATCGACAACGATCTCGTCGTCGGCGCCGACGAGGAAGTGTTCGAAATGAACAACGGCTGCATCTGTTGCACGGTGCGCGGCGACCTCATTCGCATCGTCGAAGGCTTGCTGAAGCGCAAGGGCAAGTTCGACGCGATCCTCGTCGAGACGACAGGTCTTGCCGATCCCGCTCCCGTGGCGCAGACCTTTTTTGTCGATGCCGATGTGCGCGATGCCGCTAGGCTCGATGCGGTCGTCACCGTCGCCGACGCCAAATGGCTCACTGAGCGGCTGAAAGACGCGCCGGAGGCCAAGAACCAGATTGCCTTCGCCGATGTGATCATCCTCAACAAGACCGATCTCGTTTGCGCGGACGAGGTTAGCGAGATCGAGGCGCGTATCCGCGCGATCAACCCCTATGCGAAACTGCACAAGACCGTGAATTGCGCGGTGCCTCTCGACGCCGTGCTCGGCCGCAACGCCTTCGACCTCGACCGCATCCTCGACCTCGCGCCGGAATTTCTCGATGGCGAGGACGATCATGAGCATGAGCATGAGCATCACGGCTTAAAACATTATCACGATGAAGACATGCAATCGGTGTCTCTGTCTATTGAGGGCGATATCGATCCGGAAAAATTCATGCCTTGGCTGCAAAATTATGTGCAAAAGGAGGGCGCGTCGATCCTCCGCGCGAAGGGCATACTCGCCTTCAAGAACGAGCCCAAGCGCTTCGTCTTCCAGGGCGTGCACATGCTTCTCGACGGCGATCTCCAACGCGAATGGAAACCGCAAGAAAAACGCCAGAGCCGGCTCGTCTTCATCGGCCGCAATTTGAAAAGAGATGAGATCACCAGGGGGTTCATGAGCTGCGCGGCATAATATTTGAAGCAATGCCGCGGCGGGCTCGCGCTAAAGAATGAGATCATGGCCTCTGCCTCGCTAACCGCCCATGTCACGCCGCTCGATGCTGGGGCTCCGGTGGCGGCGGCAGCTTTCCTCGGGCAAATCCCGGCGCTTGCGCTCGAAAACGGCACCGTGCTCCTCACCACGCCTCGCGCCGAACAACGCATCTCGGCGCATCACGATGCTTCCATTCTTGTTGCCGTCGCGTCGGGTGACAAATTCATCACCGGGGGCGATGATGGCCGCGTGGTGGCGGCCTCACAAGATGGCGGCGTTCAAGAGATCGCGGATGAAAAAGGCAAATGGATCGATGCGCTCGCCACGCGGAGCGATGGCGCGATAGTGTGGTCAAGCGGCAAGAATGTCCGTGCCCGCGATAAGGACGGCAGCATAAAGACTTTTCCAGCGCCGTCGAGCGTGCGCGGGCTCGCCTTCATGCCGAAAGGCTACCGGATCGCGATCGCCCATTACGATGGCGCGACCTTATGGTTCCCGAACGCCGCCGCGCCGCCGGATCACTTCAAATGGAAAGGCTCGCATCTTTCCATAACGGCGTCCCCGGACGGGCGTTTTCTCGCGACGTCCATGCAGGAAAACGCGCTGCATGCCTGGCGCGTTGCCGACCAGAAGGACATGCGCATGAGCGGCTATCCGGCGAAAACGCGCTCGCTGTCTTGGTCCTTCGATAGCCATTGGCTGGCGACTTCCGGCGCCGATGCGGCGATTATTTGGCCGTTTAAGGACAAGGACGGGCCGATCAACAAAGCCCCGCTCGAATGCGGCGCGCGGCAGGCAAGAGTCACTCAAGTTGCATTCCATCCCAAATCCCTCGTGGTGGCACAAGGCTATGAGGATGGGCTGCTGCTGCTTTGCCGGATCCCCGATGGCGCCGAAATCTTGGTTCGCGCGGCGCCAAAGGGCGGGCGGGCAATTAGCGCGCTCGCCTGGGACCACGCGGGCGGCAGGCTCTTGTTCGGCGCGGCGGATGGCGCGGCCGGTCTCCTCGATATGCCCGCTTGAGACAGGTATTAAATCTGTCATGCTGTGACAGTATAGTTTTCTGTTTGCTCGGTTTCCTGCCGCTCGAAGGAGCCTTGAGATGAAAATCGCCGATGTACGCGCCCGCGCTTTCGCGATGCCGCTCAACAATCCCTCCTATCCGCCGGGGCCGTACCGTTTCTACGACCGCGAATATTTCGTGATCGAATATCGCACCGATCCGGACGCCTTGCGCGCCGTCGTGCCGGAGCCGCTCGAAATCTCCGATCCGCTCGTCAAATTCGAATTTATCCGCTTGCCGGATACGACCGGCTTTGGCGATTTCACCGAGTGCGGCCAGATGATTCCGGTTCGCTACCGGGGCGGGAGCGGCATTTTCGTTCATTCGACGTATCTCGACGACGAGGCTCCGGTCGCGGGGGGGCGTGAAATCTGGGGGTTTCCCCAGAAGCTGGCGCGGCCAAAACTTTGCCATGAAAGCGAAGTGCTTGTTGGCGCGTTGCATTTTGGCTCGGTGCTCTGCGCCGTAGCGAGCATGGGGTATAAGCACAAGGAGCTGGACTTAGGCCCGATCGAGCGCGAACTTGGCGAACCAAATTTCCTCATCAAGATCATTCCTCATGTCGATGGCACGGCACGCATTTGCGAACTTGTGCGGTATCGCTGGCAAGACGTTGCTCTCAAGGGCGCATGGGGCGGACCGGCGGCGCTTCAATTATTTGCCCATGCGATGGGAAATGTCTCGAAACTTCCGGTTCTAGAGGTGCTTTCCGGCACCCATTTCGTCGCCGATGTGACGCTCGGCCTTGGCCAGGTCGTGCATGACTATCTGGCGGAGGGTCAAAAGGCGCTGGCTCAAAGTTTCTCCCTCGCGACGGAGCCCGCACGATGAATGAAATGCGTCCGCCGCGCGCCAAGGCGCGCAAACACGACATCTCGGCGATTGCCAGCCGCTACGACCGGGTCGCGCTGGTGCTGCAAGGCGGCGGCGGCGCCCTGGGTGCTTATCAAATCGGCGTCCATCAGGCGCTCGCGGAAGCCGGCTGCGAGCCCAATTGGATCTCGGGCGTGCAAGGACGGGCCGATCGACAAAGCTCCGCTCGAATGTGGCGTGAGGCGCGCCAAAGTCACATGCGTCGCCTTTCACCCAAAATCGCTTGTCGTGGCGCAGGGCTATGAGGATGGGCTGTTGCTGCTGTGCCGGATCCCCGACGGCGCCGAGATTTTGGTGCGCGCGGCGCCCGAGGGCGGGCGGGCAATCGGCGCGCTTGCTTGGGACGATACGGGTCGCCGGTTGTTGTTTGGCGCTGCTGAGGGCGCCGCCGGTCTCCTCGACATGCCCGCGTGAGGCAGTTTCTAAATCTGTCATGCTGCGGCAGCATGGGCTACAAGCATGTGGAGGGGCTTTTCCTGCGAATGGTGGCAAGTGTTTAGGCGCCAAGATCTACAACGCTTGAGCTTATGCGTGGCGCTCAAGTAGCTGGAGGAGCTGGAAGTATTGGCTCCAAGAGGTTAAATTTTATAAAGTTTAACATCCTGTCGAAATAATTCCGAGGGAACGTGCGTAGGAACCGCCCCGAGGGTGGAGTTATGCACTTACGCGCCATTTGAATGCCCCACTGCAGACGCTCTCCCGACGTTGATCGCCCTTCATTATCGGTCACACGAACTCCCAACGCAGCCTCTATCTCGGCTCCCAACGCCTTTTCAGTATCCACATCTAACTTCGCGCCCGATTCAGCTTCCGAATCGAGCATGAAAAACGACGAAGCTGCAAGCAATTCGAGATCTTGGCATATATATCCGGGCACGTTCAAATAATCAGTTACCGCCTTGCTGCAACTCTGCCTCTTCATTAATTGGTCATACACCTCAACACTCGAATCAACGTTTATTTGGGAAATCATCACGTCACTTAATTCATAACGAACCGATATGAATCTCTCATCATTAAGAGAGCCTCTTCCATTGAGCGCTTGAACGGCATTCGCTTTGAAATTACGAGTACCTCTTATGGTCTGACCCGGTGATTGGTGCTTATATTTAACTAAGATGTCTTCAGGAAGCGAGCATAGCGCCGTAAAGCGTGACAGATTCGGTTCTACAAAGTATAGAGTGCCAACAGTGTGCAACTTAGACACTGGCCTTATAGGTAACATATCGTATTTGTCATGCAATGTAACAACCAAATCGTCCCGCTCTGCATTGGCTACGGAATACACATAGAAAATTCCGATGAAGCCAGCTGCAGACAATATTGCAATCAAATACTTACGCATAATGCACCTCCCCGCCAACTCGGAAACGTAAACTATCAATTGGGGCAACAGGCCGGACCGCATGGATGACTTCCCTGCGGGCACGCTACGGCGGGACTCACCATCGACAAAGCCAACACTGCAAACAGCAAGGCCAAAAAACTGCGCATGGGGTATCTCCCTGAGACGTATCGCCGAAGGAACCGAACCAGATATCCTCCGCTGTTGCTCAAAGTTAATTTACCAATGTCACGATTTAGCCACTTTGGCAACATTTTTTCCGGCGTTTCGCCGTATTTTCGACATGTTGTGTGTTCTCGGGAGGGGGTTGATTTTGAGGGGTCGTGAGAAACGCGCCCCAATATAACCGGCCCATTGTGTGATTGTTCGCGCTCAACGGTTTGGCCGGCAATTTAGACGAAGCCCCCGCGTGGCCTTGACCCAATCGCGTGCGCGTTGCTCGGGATCGGCGTTCCGGGAAATGTCAGCGACCACGGCCACGCTGGCCGCTCCGGCTTCGAGGACTCCGGTGGCGCGCTCCAGCGTGATTCCGCCGATCCCAACCAGGGGTATCTTGCCTATTTTC
This sequence comes from Candidatus Methylaffinis lahnbergensis, assembly GCA_002890675.1. Taxonomy (GTDB): domain Bacteria; phylum Pseudomonadota; class Alphaproteobacteria; order Rhizobiales; family Beijerinckiaceae; genus Methylocapsa; species Methylocapsa lahnbergensis. The sequence continues at coordinate 5,523 of PEFW01000047.1, read as the reverse complement.
TTCTTCCATTCGGAAATGCGCGGCATGCCTTGCGGCGCGAAAGCTATAATCCGGCTCGGTTTCGAGGGCGCGAAAAAGCTCGGCTTCGTCATGGGTCGAGACGCGCCACGGCGAGTATTTCGTCAAACCCTTCCAGGTTAGGGCGCGGGTTTTGCAACACTGACTAAAAACGTGTCCAATCTTCCAGCACTGATAGGACCGCGCCGGTGAGGCGCTCAAGGTCCTCCTCGCCGATTGTAAAGGCGGGCGTCAGATAGACGATATTGCGGATGGGCCGCACGAAGACGCCCGCTTCGATGAACCTGCGCCTCAACGCATCGAGACCATCGATGCGATCGAGTTCGACGACGGCGATTGCGCCTTTTACCCGCACGTCGCGCACATGCGGCAACGCGCGAGCGGGTTCGAGAGCGCGGGCAAGCACTTTGGAAATGGCCGCGACTTGGTCAAGCCGCGGTTCGCGCGCGAAAAGATCGAGGGAGGCATTGGCGGCGGCGCAGGCGAGCGGATTGGCCATAAAAGTCGGGCCATGCATCAGCGCATGGTTTGGCGCGTCCGACAGAAAAGCGTCAAAGACTTTTTTCGTGGCAATCGTCGCGCCGAGGCCCATGGTCCCGCCGGTCAATGCCTTCGAGAGAGTTATGATGTCCGGGACAACGTCCGCCGCCTCGCAGGCGAACATTGTTCCGGTGCGGCCAAAGCCGGTAAAAATCTCGTCAAAAATTAGGAGGAGGCCGCGCCGGTCGGCCGCCGCTCGCAAATGCCGCAGCACTCGCGCATCGTGAAACAACATGCCGCCCGCGCCTTGCACCAAAGGCTCGACGACAATGCCCGCAAGTTCTTGCGCATGACGTTCCAGCAGAGCATCGAAAGCTTGCGCTTGATCCGCATCGGCCGGAAGCTCCGCGGTGATTTGTTGCGGCAAGACCTTGGCGAAGAGGCCGTGCATTCCTTCCTCTGGATCGCAGACCGACATCGTCGCAAAGGTGTCGCCGTGATAGCCGCCCTTGAACGCGAGGAAACGGCTACGCTGTGTAATGCCTTTATTGAGCCAGAACTGCACCGCTATCTTCATCGCGACCTCGACCGCGACCGAGCCGCTGTCGCAGAAAAAAACATGGGAAAGCCCCTCCGGCAGCAGGCCCACGAGCCGCCGCGCCAGATTGAGCGCGGGCTCATGCACGAGCCCGCCGAACATGACGTGCGGCACACGCGCGAGCTGCTCTGAGACCGCCGCGCGAATATGCGGGTGGTTGTATCCGTGGCAGGCGGTCCACCAGCTCGCGATGCCATCGATGAGCTCGCGGCCGTCGGCAAGATAAATGCGACTTCCTTGCGTGCGCGCGACGGGAAGCGGGTCCCCCGCCGTCTTCATCTGGGTGTAGGGCAGCCAGATATTCCCAATGCCGCGTGCAAACCAGTCCGGCGGTGCGCTTCTCATTTGTCGCCTCCAATTCCCCATGGCGCTGGGTCCGCTGCCGTGGTGTCCGGGGGCTACCCAAACCCCGCGCGGCCGCTTATGCTGTGCGCGTTTCCTCCGCCGCGACTTGGAGTGATCATGGCCACCCATAGCACGCCGCATTTCCATAACCAGCCGGGCGTTTTGCAAGTGCGGGTTGGCGCCAAGGAATTTATGTGCGTCGGCGCATTGCCGCCCTTCGACCATCCGCATATTTTCATCGACATGGGCGACAGCAACGACGCGATCTGTCCCTATTGCTCGACGCATTATGTTTATGACGCGCGTCTCGATGGAGGCTGCGAACCGCCGGAATGCGCTTTCGAGCCCGGTCTCGATTCTGAATCCGGGGCAAAGCCAGCGATTGAACGCGCCTGAGCCGCTGCGATGAACCCGCCGCATGCGGTGATCGCCGGAGCGGGGATCGGCGGGCTTTGCACTTCACTATCCCTCGCGCTGAGAGGCTGGCGGGTCAGCCTCTATGAAAAAGCGAAAGTTCTCGAAGAGACCGGAGCAGGCCTTCAGCTCTCGCCGAACGCCAGCGCGATTCTAGGAAAGCTCGGCGTGATCGAGCGCCTGACGCCCTTCGCTCTTCGCCCGAAAGCGATTAGAATCCGCCGCGCGCGGGATGGCGCGACCCTCGCGCTTATGCCGCTCGATGAGGCGGAGCGGCGCTGGGGCGCGCCCTATCTTGTCGTGCACCGCGCCGATCTCCAGCGCGCTCTTCTGGAAGCCATCGCGCGCGAACCCAGCATCAGACTCCAAACCGGGGCAGCCGTCGCGGGCTTTGCTACCGGCGAAGACTCCGTCGCAATTGCCGTCGAGCAAGGCGCGGTCCGGCGGAAGGCGGCGGCCGATTGCCTGATCGGCGCGGACGGAGTGCGATCCTTCGTGCGGCAAAGGCTCGGCGCCGATAGCGCAAGATTTTCGGGCTGGACCGCCTGGCGCGCCGCGGTCGATGCCGCCCACGCTCCGCCCGCGATGCGCCGCGAAGAGATAACCTTATGGCTCGGGCCCAACGCGCATCTCGTCCATTATCCCTTGCGCGGCGGCGCCATCATCAATAGCGTCGCGATCGTGGACGAGGATTTCCGTCCAGGCGGAGCGGACTTCTGGTCGGGCGCAGGCGCGCCAGAGTTTCTCGAAGCGCGTTTCTCGAGCTGGGATGCAACAGCGCGCGAGTTGCTGCGCGCTGCTCCGGATTGGCGGAAATGGCCGCTTTTCGATTGCCATCCGATCGCGAGGTGGGTAGCAGGGCGCGTGGCGCTGATTGGCGATGCGGCGCATCCCATGTTGCCGTTCCTGGCCCAGGGCGCGGCCCAGGCCATCGAGGATGCAGGCGTCTTAGGCGAAGTTTTGACACGCGGCCAAAATATCGAAACGAGTCTCCGGGCTTATCAAGAGGCGCGGTGCCCCCGCGCGGCGCGGGTGCAGAAGGAGTCGCGCAGGCAAGCCAAAATCTACCATCTTGCCGGTCCCGCGGCGCTTCTCCGCGATACGACATTGCGCGCACTCGGCCCGCAAAAAATGCTCGCCCGCTACGATTGGCTCTATGACGCGCGTAACGCGCGCGGACATGAGGGATGAGCGATCCTCGCCGTCAATCTGACCGAAATGTTTCACTCTGTACGAGACCTGGGCGCAGACGGGGCCGTTTTGTTCGATGGCGCGGGTTTGAGCGTGCGGTACGATTCGGTCAGCGCCTCGGCCAGCGCCACGTCGGAGAGATCGCGCCAAGTCGCAAGCAGCAGCGCCTTGAACATCGCCAAGGGACGCCAAGCCTTCGCGCGTTTCGCGGCCGGATAAAGAGCCGCAACAACAACATCCGCAAATGGCAGAGCGATCGCCGCGCCAAGCTCGTCGAGGCCGGCTTGACCTGGCCGCGGCCCCAAACCGAACTGCTGTCAGCCCGATCCGCTGGCGCGCCATGATGCCCGCAAAACCAGCATGGGCCAAACGGAATCATCGACGTTACCGCACATCGAGGCACTTCGAGCGCGGCGCACGGGCCTCGTTCCACGCGAAACATTTCGGTGCGATCAAGCGCGGATTTTGCCGTTGCTCACTGACCCTGCCGCTCGCGCATTCGACTTTCAGTCCGGAACGGATGCGCCGGATAGACCCCAAGGATTTTCAATTCCTTGCAAAAGAACGCCAGCTCCTCCAACGCGCGGGCAAGCGCCGGCTCTTCGGGGTGGGCCTCGACATCGGCCAAAAATTGAGTGGCGGTGAACTCCCCGTCGACCATGTAGCTTTCGAGCTTGGTCATATTGACGCCATTGGTGGCGAACCCGCCGAGCGCCTTGTAGAGCGCCGCCGGCACGTTGCGGACCCGGAAAACAAAGCTCGTGACTACCGGTCCGTCGGCGCGTTTTCCCCATTGGGGGATTTTCGAAAGCACGACAAAACGCGTCGTGTTATGCGGTTCGTCCTCGATGTCGGCGGCGAGCACGTCGAGACCATGGATTTCCGCCGCAAGGCGTGTGGCGATCGCCGCGCGGCCCGGGTCGCGCCATTCCGCCACCTCCCGCGCGGACCCAGCGGTATCTCCGGTCACATGCGCGGCGAGGCCACGCGCTCGGATAATTATGCGGCATTGGCCAAGCGCGTGAACATGGCTGTAGACCGATCTCACCCCATCTAGTCGCGCGCCCTTGATGCCGAGCAACTGAAAATGTATCGCCAAAAAATATTCCGCGACGATGTAGAGACCGGAGCGAGGCAAAAGGTGATGGATGTCGGCGACGCGCCCCGCGATCGAATTCTCGATCGGAATCATGCCGAGCGCAGCGGCGCCGTCGGCGACGGCGGCGAGCGCATCCTCGAACGTCGCGCAGGGTAAGGCTTCCCATGCGGGATAGACGTTGACGCAAGCGATATGGGAATTGGCACCCGGCTCGCCCTGGTAGGCGATCTTTTTGACGGTCATTCAGTCCTCGAGAAGAGCCCGCCGCGAGTTCATGCCAATACCGACAGCGAGTGTGGTTCGGCCTCCTCCGGCCGATCGCCGGCGGCTCAATTAGGCAGCGGCAGCCAATCCCATCACAGGGATTTAAACATTAACGGCACCGAAAAGTACATGATGAACAGAAGCGCGATCGAAATGGCGAACGAAAGAACTGGCTCAGCACGAAAGGACCTCCGGAACAAAAACGCAAATACAAAGATGTTCCACACATAAAGAGGAAAAAGTAGAAATGCCGTCAATTGCCGGACATTCACATCTGGCAATTCCGCAAGACTTGGCGAAATGAATATGATAAAACCTAAAGCCGTCCGGACAAAAATCACAATGGCCCCGCCCAAGGCAAGCGCGGTAAGCGCCTGAATCAGCCGCTCATTGTAACCGGTAAGCCGCGCCCACAGCATCGCGACCGCGGCCAATAAAACGGCGCTGGTGATACCGCTTGCCGCCGCCCTGGCCTGAGAATAGAAGCTAGCTTGAAACAAGAATACCGCCGCAGCGAAAGCAACGATACAGACGGCCAAGAGACGTGGCGACTTCGGGAGCACTTCCGGGCCGACCTTTAAGTCCAAAATACCTACTGCCTTTTGAATAGGGGTAGGGAGGGTAAGCTTCATGGTTGCACTCTGGGGGGTTCATACTAAGGCTTTTCCTTACGCCTTCGCGCATTTCTTTTGTAAGCCTGTTGCCGCGCGGATTATTTCAAAGAATTGGAAAATTGGACTACCATCGATGCCGTCCCGGTGCAGCCCGCCCGTGCCTCCTTCGAGTGCAAAGATTCAAAGTAACCCCCCGCGGCTGCGGGGGTTACCGCAAAATCCGGCCGTTCGAGATACAATCCGCACCCTCTCACACCGGCTTTTTCGGGGGAATGAGCTTCTGCTTCCGGCCCAAGTGCCAAATCAAGAAAACCCCGGCGCCGAGCACCCCGACCATCGAGACATAGATCCCGATGCTTTTGCCAAACCCCTGGCCCACCGAAAACGGGAACTGCGACACATAGGTCTGGCCGTGCGCGTTTTTCACGGTCACGATGCCTATGAATTTGCCGTTCTCGGGAAAGGTGTGCTCGAAGGTCAGCGTGCCCGTCGGATATGTC
>PEFW01000046.1 GCA_002890675.1 Candidatus Methylaffinis lahnbergensis | reverse complement strand
TAGTCCTTGGCGGTTTCAGCTCGCCGCGCGCCTAGCGCGAAATTATATTCGCGCGTGCCGCGCTCGTCGGCATGGCCCTCCTCGGTCAAATTGTAGCGGCTATATTGCTGCAGCCAGGCCGCCTGCTTGGCGAGGGTCGCCTGCGCGGTCTGACTTAACTCGCTCGAATCGCTGTCGAAGAAAACCCGGTCGCCGACATTGACGGCAAAATCCCGAGGGCTCCCAGGTGCGGCCTGGCCGCCGGCGGCGCCGACAGTCTCGGCGGGGGTCTTCGCGCAGGCGGAAATCGCAAGGGCGGCGCCCAGCGCGGCAGCGAATTTGAGTTCGCCAGTCCGCTGAAGAAAGCTCATCCCATATTCCTTCTGTGATCGCGGGGCAGATCGCAGTCCTACCTGCCTTTCGTTAAAGGAATGTTCCATCAACCTTGTTTGAAGCTATCCAGAGCGTGTTGCATTTGAGCAAACTCGGATAAGGTTAAGCAGGGGTAAATATTAACAGGTTGTTAATGGCAAGAATGCGGCTAAGATGGAGTTGTCCCCGGAATTGCGAAGGTGTTGCCGCGATGCAACAGACCGGCACGCTCTTTTGGCAAGACCCAAAAGCGGACTAATTCAAAAGGGGACTCCAGGACGGATCCGAACCATAATTCGGGGTCGGCACCGGAAATTCGCCGCGGCCAAACACGTCGGTCATATAAATCTTCGCGCCGTCCTGCCCGCCGGGATCGCGAAAGAACATCAGATAAAGGCCGTTCGGGGCCCAGGTCGGCCCCTCGTTGTGAAAGCCTTCGGTGAGGATCCGCTCGCCGGATCCATTCGGTCGCATGACCCCGATCGCGAATGAATCGGCTTTTTGCTTGGTGAAGGCGATATAGTCGCCTTTCGGCGACCAGACCGGCGTCGAATAACGCCCCTCGCCAAACGAAATGCGTTTCGGACCGTCCCCGCTCGCCGACATGACATAGATCTGCTGGCTGCCGCCGCGGTCCGATTCGAACACGATTTGGGTGCCGTCGGGCGAATAGGACGGCGACGTGTCGATCGCGTTGGAATCGGAGAGCCGTGTCGTCGTGCGCGAGCGCAAATCCATGGCGTAGAGGTTTGAAGCCACTCCTTGCGTAAGCGACATCACGACCTTTTGCCCATCCGGCGAAAACCGCGGCGAAAAGGTCATGCCTGGGAAATTGCCGACGACCTCGCGCTGGCCGGTCTCGATATTCAATAAAAGGACTTTCGGGTCGGATGCGCCAAACGACATATAGGTCACATCTTGCGACGAGGGCGAAAACCTTGGGGTCACGACGAGGTCGTCGCCCCGCGTCATGTAGCGCAAATTGGCGCCGTCCTGATCCATGATCGCCAGCCGTTTGCGGCGGCGCTCCGGCGGGCCGGTCTCGTCAACAAAGGCAATCTGCGAATCGAAAAAGCCTTGCTCGCCGGTAATCCGCGAAAAGATCGCATCCGAGACGATGTGGGCGACGCGGCGCGCATTGTTCGGATCGGTGACATATTGGTTGCCGGCGATCTGCTTGCCGGTCGCCACGTCCCAGAGCCGGAACGCGGTCTGCAGCCTCCCGTCCGAGGCCCGACTAGTCCGGCCGGTCACCACGAATTGAGCATTGATCATACGCCAGGAATCGATCCGCGGCGCCTGATCCGGATTGGCAATCGTCTCAATGAAGGTCGTTGGATCGATGGGCGCGAGAAACACGGAACGCTTGAAATTATTGGTGATTATAGCGGTCAACTGGGCGCTGGCCGCCGCATCGCCGGAAAACGCCGTCACCGCGATCGGTATGGGTTTGAATTCTCCCGCTCTATGCACATCAAGATAGCGGTCCTGCTGGGCGTGGGCCGGCGGCGCGAGCCACGAGCCGCCAAGCAAGATCGCGGCCGCCAGACATGCGGCGGACATTCCGATGACGGCTTGGAGGTTGCGCCACGCGCGTAAACGGAGCACGGAGACGAAAAATCTCACAGCATTTCGTCCGGATCGAAGCGAACGATCCGGCCTTTCCATTGGTCGTAATAGAGCTGATATTGGGAAGGTATCCGTAGCGGATCGCAGCGTCGTACCGCCCGCATCGCGCTTTCGGCCAGAGCGCGCAATTTGGGGTCGGACGGCGGGTTGAGCAGAACGGGCTGGCCGATCAACGAACCGTCCAGCGTATATTGGACATGAATCTCCGGAATGTATTTTTGCGGCCCGCCAAGCCCGGCAAAGTTCCAGCACCGCTTATATTGCTCTTGCAGCAGCCCGTCGAGCCGGTCCCAGAGGGATGGCGACATTTTGGCGGCACTTGCCGTCGGCGAACCGAGCGAGGCCAGTTGACTGAGGTCATGCCCGCTCGCCTGTTTTCCGTGCGGAGCCTCCTTGTTTAGAAACTTGGCAATGTCGCCGGGGTCGAATTTTTGTTGCGGCTCGACGGCCTCCGACCTGGGCTTGGCGGCCGGCTTATGTTTTTCCTTTTGCTTTTCCTGATCGAGCAGTTTCGCTAATTGATCCGGCTTGAATTTTGGGGTCGGCTTTTTTTGCGGCTCGACCGGCTTCGAGTGGGCCAGTTCCGGCGCGGCTGTTTCCTCCGCTTCGTTGACCGGCGGCGGCGGCGGCGCAACGGACTGCTTGACCGGCTCGGATTTCGGTGGCGGCTTCGCGGTTTCCCGCGGCGGGGGTGGCGGCGCCGAGGCCACGCCATGTTCAGACGGCTTAGGCGCCTCTTGCGGCTCGGCTTGGCCTGGATCGGCTTGACGTTTCAGCGGCGGGGGTGACGCGGCGACATCCTTTGGCGCGTCGCTCGGCGAAGGTTGCGGGTTTAGCTCGGCGAGTTCGGCAATTTTCTCGGCCCGCTGGCTCGGCTTCACCTGGGCCGCTGTCTTTTCACCCTTCATGATCTGATTGAATTGTTGGGCGCTGAGAATTTCGATCGGAACGCTCTCCTGTGCACCGTCGAATTGAGGTGACAGCGACAACGAAAACAGCGCCAAGGCGAGCAAGCCGATATGCACGCCGCCCGAGACCGCGAAGCCAGGATTTTCGGGCAAAGGCATCGCGGTTTAAGTCTTGTTGGGATTGGTGACCAGCGCGACCTTTTTGTATCCGGCCGCGGTGATGATCGACATGACCTCGGCGATCCGCCCGTAATTCACCTGATTTGCACCGCGCACGTAGATCCGCTCGTCGACACCGGAGGTCGCGACCTCCTTCAACTTGTCCGCGATCTCCGTGATTAGCACCGGCTGATCCATGACATAGACCAAGCCCCGGTCATCGACGGCGACGGAGATCGGCTTTTGCTCGATGTTCAACGCCGCGGCCTTCGTCCGCGGCAGGTCGATCGCAACGCCTGTCGCGAGCAGCGGCGCGGTCACCATGAAAATGATCAAAAGCACCAGGATGACGTCGATAAAAGGCGTCATGTTGATGTCGGCCATGGCGCGATAGCGCGGTACGCCACGCCGCCCCCGCCGGCCCTTGCTGCGCACCGCAATGCCCGAAATGCTCATGTCCAAAATCTCCAACGCGTGGTTTCAAAATTCCCGGCGCGGGAAAACGCCGATCTCTTTAGTTGGCAATGATCAGGCAGCCCGGTCGTGAACGGCGTGCTGATCGATTTGACGCGATAGAATTGCGGAAAACTCGTCCGCGAAACCCTCAAGCCGCGCCTGTTTCTTGGCGACGTCGCCCTGGAATTTATTGTAGGCGATCAGAGCGGGGATCGCCGCGAAGAGCCCGATCGCGGTCGCGAGAAGCGCCTCCGCTATGCCAGGCGCGACGACCGCGAGCGAAGTATTGCGCGACGCCGCGATCGAGCGAAACGCGGTCATGATGCCCCAGACGGTGCCGAACAGGCCGATGAAGGGACCGGCCGAGGCTACCGTCGCCAGCACCAGAAGGCTGGATTCGAGCTTCTCGACCTCGCGCGCGATTGTGACGTCGAGGACTTTCTCGATCCGCGCCTGCAGGCCCATGAAGGACGAGGTCGCGCCCTGCACCGAACGCCGCCATTCCCGCATCGCCGCGACAAACAAGGCCGCCATGCCCGACGTCGGACGCGACGACAAGGTCGCATAAAGTTCGTCGAGCGAGGCGCCCGACCAGAAAACCTCCTCAAACTTGGCCATGGCGCGCTGGGTTTTGGAAAAGAGCAACATTTTATTGATGATGATTGCCCAGCACCAAACCGAGGCGCCGAGCAATCCCAGCATGACGAGCTTGACCACGAAATGGGCCGACCAGAACATGCCGAGAAGAGAGACCTCCATCGCGGGCGACGCCAATCCGGAAGCGGCAATTTCGGCAGGATTCATTCCATCGTTCCTTCTAAAATCTAGGCACGGCTCGTGCCACGAGTCAAAGCCCACTTGAGTTATCCACTTCAGTTTGCCTGGGAAATCGGTCATTTCTGGGGCTTCGCGCGCCCGAACCTCTCCTGTGGCTTGCTCCCGCCAGCGCGTGCGGGATGGAGACGCCATGAAAGTCAACCGCGATCAAGGTTAAAAACAACATTATCATCGTGTTTTAAGGCTACTATAAGCCTGCGGCCCCGCAACCGCCAAGGCCTTGAGCTTCACCAAAACCTCCGCCGGAATGCGCCTCGCCTTGCCGCCCGCGACAACGGCTATTCTGACTTTCGCGGTCAAAAGGACTTCGCCGCCGCGCCGGATTTTCTGAATCATATCGATCGAGGCGCCCCCTGTGGCGGAAGGGTGCGTCTCGACGCAAAGCTCGTCGTCCATCAACGCGGGTTTGAGAAACTCGATGGTCATCGCGCGTACCACAAAATGAAAGCCGCCTGCCCCGCCATTTCCAAAAATCCCGCGGTGCTCTATACCGAGCGCGCGCAAAAATTCGGTGCGGCCGCGTTCAAGGAAACGCAAATAGGAGGCGTGATAGACGACACCGGAAAAATCAGTGTCCTCGTAATAGACCCGCACAGTGAGGCGGTGGGGTGACCCCGGGGACGCCGGTTTTTCGCGGGGCCGGCCGCTCGGATGGGACGCCATCCTAGGCATGATCATTTAGCTACGCTGGCTCCACATAACCGCCAAGGACGCGGCCGCCACCCAGTCATATTAGTCAGTCCTTAAGTAACTTCATGCTCAGACGGCGAATTCGAGCGCGGGTTTCGGGAAAAAGGAGCGGATTTTTTGGGATAGTTTTGCAGTTGGGCATTGATGATCGAACTGGAAGCCGTCGCAGCCGGTGACGGCCATATGGCCTGCGGTGGCGCTTGCGGATGCTTCCACGCGCCTTCGCCGGGTTGCGATCCGGCCCGTTAGTGGGCGAATGAAAGAGCCGCGACTTTCACATCGGTGTACTGCCAATAGCCTCGATTTTCTTCGCGATGCGGGCCGGTCCGCGATCGCCGATTGAAATTATCTCGCGTCTTATGCCGGCCCTCATTCAAAATGTCTGGCGCGAGCAGAGTTCCGCCTCGCGCCAAGCTTTGTTGTTCGGCCGCCGGCCTCGAAGCACTTCGATCGTCAGCGATCCGGCGGCCAAATCGCGGGCGAGGCCTTGGCTGGGCCGACGGCCTGCGCATGCAGCGCGCCGGTCGAATCATAGGTTGTTCCTTCAACCGTGTAGGCATTGCCTTGCACCAGGACGCCGATTTGCCCGCTACGAACAGCGTCCGAATCATTGACTTGCGCGATTTTACCGGCGCGAGTCCGGAGGGTCAGCACCGGTCCGTCGGCACGTTCGAGAACCCCGGTGATTTGATGCGGAGGCGCATGGGCATTGAGCGCCGCCGGCTTTGCCGCGGTGGCCGCGGGCGGGACAAACGGTCCCCCGCCGAGGCCAAAAATCGTCAGCTGTTTATTGCTCGCCACAAACACATGTCCATTCGCCACGACCGGCACGATATTGGCGTTGGCGGTCGTGTTGTTCCATGCTCCGGCCTGCGAGGAAAACAGCAAAGGGAGCGTTCCGCTCGAAGGCGCCGCCGCGAAGGCATAAAGATAGATCGCCGCGGGGCTATTAGTGGTCGGTCGTCCGGTCGCCCATATGATGGCTGTTCCAGCTTGGGTGCCGTTCGACGAAACCGTCGTAAAGGTTCCCGGGTCCTGGCCGCTGGCGACAGGCACCGCCGCTCCTTCGCCGACGAATGCAACCGTGGGCGAGGTCTGTATCTGCCAGACGCCGATTTCGGCGAGGTTCGAGGGGACGCCGCCGGTGCCTTCTACGCCGCCGCTGCTTACGACCCGCCCGACCCCGTCTGGACCGGTGAAATAGGACAACCCGCACCAGCATGGCCCAATCGTTTGTTCGTCGAGTACGTTGTCGGGGCCTCCGGGCGTAAATCCGCCCAAGCTGGCGCGATTGAGCAAATACATCGTTCCAGCTTTGCCGGCGGCCACCGCCAGACTCGGAAACGGACCGGGCTGGGCGGGCACGACGAGCACGCCCCCTGCCGAAAGGTCGCCGTCTCCAGCGTCCAAAGTAATTACGTCCGACGGCGTGAATATGCCGAGAACTTTTGCCATTTGCGAGTCCATCTTCACCACGCTCTCTTGAATATTGTTGACGCCATCGTACGTGGCTGGTCCGGAGTTTCCGGTCGAAAAAAACACGTTCCCATTGGTGGGGGCGGCGGCAATGCCAAAGCCAGACATCCAAATGGACGACAAGAAGTATTGCCCGAAGATGTTCGCGCTATCAAGCGTGTCAGTTAGCTTGTTATTCGCGAGCGGAGCCAGCGTGCTGGCCTGCCATCCCAAAAGCCAGCCACGCGTCTGGCCGACGAAGGTATCGCAAAAACTGCCAAATCCGGCGTAAATAATGCCGGATGACAAGAGCAGCCCTGGCCGCTGGCGTTCATATGTAGCGTTGAAATTGTAGGTCGTGCCGTCGCTCAGCAAGTGCGACGCGGCAACGGTGACCGCCGGAATTATGTCGGTCAAATCGTTCAGATTGAGGGCAAAAAGCTGATAGGTTGGGTTCCTGCTAATTAATGTATAGGCGACGACATATAATGCATGCGCCGCCACATCGATGACCGGCGTACTGTTGATTCCGACATTCGGACCAGAAGCAGAGGGGCAACCGAGCGGCGTGGGAACCGGAGTTCCGAGTTTTCTGCTAAGCAGCACGGTGCCAGTGGAGGCTCTAATCGCGTAGATCGTATTGCCTTCGGTGGCGACATAAACGACTTGATAGGTTCCCGGTGAGAGACCGGCGGTAATTGGTTGGTTTGGAACGAGAAGGGGTTGCGCATCGACTTGATCGTCAAGCACGACCTGGGCGATCACGCCAAATGATGTCGGTCCGACATTTGCCGGGGTCAGCATTGTTTCCTGCTGGTTCCAGCCGGTTCGCTGATTATCGTAATGGTAGGTTGTGACCGCCCTTTTCTGCGCCACGGCTGGGAATGCTGTCGAGATGGCTATTGCACCAAGTATCGCCGCGCCCATGATCGCGAAAGGTTTCATTATTCATTCGTACTATTCATAAACGTTAATCAAACGATATTGTTAGCAACTTAATATTGCTTTGAAACGGGGTAACTGCCGAGGTTGAGCGCACTGATCACCGCAGCGGGAAAAATTTTGCCATACCTGATGGTCTTAGTCAAGCCGTTAATTAGCTATCGACAGTCGTCAAGCCGTTAATTAGCTATCGACAGCCGTCAAGCCGTTAGCTCTTTAACAGACTGCCGGGCGGATGAACCAGCCCGCGAGGAATAAAGCAACGTGAGCGCTCCGCTCGAAGGCGCCGTCGCGTAGGCATAAAGATGGATTGCAAAAGTATTCTCGCTATTCACGAATTATTTTTTCGTTGAATTAGGTCCATTCGGAAAGCCCTCCCCCACCAGGATCTGAAGGTCATGGACCCAATCGTCCAGGCTGTTCTGCAGGGTCCCAACCAGCCGCAGTCGGCCAGTCTGGTCAAGGACGTAGGTACCGGTCGAATGATCAACCGTAAAATCGTTACCTAAAGCAACCTTCGCGAACTGAACCGAAAAACCAGCTGCCGCGGCATTGATCTCGGCATTGGATCCGGTGAGGCCAATGAAGCGCGGATCGAAGGAGGTCACGTAGTCCTTCAGCAATTCCGGTGTATCCCGCTCCGGATCGAGACTGATGAACAACACCTGCACATGGGACGCGAGCGGCCCGAGCTTGCGGACGACCTGCGACAACTCGAGAAGCTCGCCCGGGCACACGTCCGGGCAATGCCTATAGCCAAAGAACACGATCGACACACCGCCCGCATAGTCCCTGAGGCTGCGCCGACGGCCGTTCATATCGACGAGCTGGAAATCGGGCCGGGGCGCTACCGCTGGCCACTCGGTCAGCCGATATGACCCTGCAGCCAGCGCCGCTTGCAGGTGCAGGACTGCCACTGTGGCAATTAGGAATGCACGGCGAAAAGCCATTGCCCTCTTCATTTGGGACAGGGTGATGGCGTCGACTGCAGCGAGGTTACATTGATGCGATCTCCCTGCGGCGTCGGGATGAGCACGCCTTTGGCGACAACCTTGTTGCCGACACGCTGCGTGGGATTGAAAACGTCTATCCCGAGGAGTTCATATTGACGCCTGCCGAACGGCACTGCTGAACTGGTAGTGAGCTCCGTCGACGACGTTCCCTGCGTGGAGGTGGACGTCGCCGCGCTGCTATATCCGAGCCTCCATTGCCCCGACGGTTCGTGCGCGAGGCAGCCGACCGCCGACACGACACCCAGCCGGTCAGCAGGGCGCTCATCGGCGGAGTACTGGATAAGCGGGGTAAACATTTCGTCCCAGCTCTGGTTTTGCCGGCCGAAGAAAGCAACGTTCTCGGGTCCACAGCGGCGGGCCGCGTCGTTGGCGCCGAGATTCCTGAGATGATCGTTGTTCGTGGAATTGTCGTAGTGGCCCCACACGATGAGCTTGCTGCCCGCGGGCAGTACCAGCGGCGTCGCGAGCGCATATTCAAGCTGGAAGTGATAATTATAGTGAGGCACGGTCAGGAGCACCTGTTCGTGACCATCGGGATAGATGGCGGTGTACCTGAAGCCCACGGCCCGCACGTGCGCGTGCGGCTGCAGCTGGTAGATCGTGATCGGCGACCGATAGGCAGTCAGTCCGATCAGCTCGTAATTTTCTCCATTCGCCGGTATCGGCGGTATCGCGTAGCCGGTGCCCTCCGCCTTGGTACCGGGATCGTCGGCGAGCAGTTCGCGGCCATTCGCGATGATCGAGTTCACGGCAGTCGGCGCTCGGTATAGCACATGCTCCGGTGGCGTGGACTGGAACCAGAGTGCGAGCTGGGACAGGTCGGTCTCCTCGCGGCCGGTGGTCGTGTAGTGAATGTTGAAGTTGAGGTAGACGTTCTTGCCGCCCTTGAGGAGCTTGCCATTACCCTCACCATAGGTCTCAAAGGTCGTGCCAGGCGTATAGACACCCAGCATGTCATAGGCCTCGGGATTGGCCGAATCTGCGACCACTGGCTGCTGGATCTGCAAATTCCCGCTCGGCGCCCCGATCTGGCTTGCCAAGGTGTCCATGACATCGAGCATCTCGGGCGTCATACCATCCGGCAGGGCAACCTCGGTGATGCCCAGGTGGTGGAGAAGCGCCGTATTGCCGGCCCGTACCTGCAGCGCTGAAATCCACTTGTCGTCCTGGTAGGGCAGCTTGATCAACCGCCGAATATAGGGAATCGTTTCGTTCGCGCGCATGGTAATTTTTGGCAGCGACATGACCGCATCGGGGGGCCGATCATCGGGGTGCAGCCAGCCACCCTTGTAGACAGGCTGCGGGGGAAGATAGGCATCTCCTCCCCTGGGGGTACCCGCTTCGATCCAGGCGAGGATCTTGCCGATGTCCTCCGGGGTCATCCGCGGATCGTTCTTCATAGGCAGGCTCTGCGTCGAATTCGCGGGCCAAGGCGGCATGGCGCCGCTCTCGACCTTCTCGTACACGTCCCTGACCTTGAGCTTTACAGCTTCGAAGGAGTCGAGGGGAATACGCGCTGCAGAGCGGTCCTGCTGATGGCACCGCACGCAATTCCCGTTGAGAATCTTTGCCACGTCAGCAGTGTAAGTCGGCGCCGTGGTGTATGGCAGCGGCACACCTCCTGTAGCGAGCATCAAACCGCCGGACACCCACAAAGCTCCAGACCAGCCAGTCGCCCGCCACATCAAGCTATAGCTAAGCAGGGGCCTGACATGGCCCATCGGCGTAGTGACATTGAGGTCATGCGAACTGTACCCATCCGAAAATCCACACTCCTCGCGAAAGCGGGGATCCAGGGGCCACAGGCCGGCCCCAATTCAAAATGCCGGGCGCGAGCAGAGCTACGCCTCGCGCCAAGCTTTGTTGTCCGGCCGTCGGCCGCAAAGCGCCTCGATCATCAGCGATCCGGCGGCCAGCCCGCGGGCGAAGGCTTGGCTCGGCCGACGGAATGCGCACGCAGCGCGCCAGTCGAATCATAGTAGGTTCCTTGGGCCCCGTAGGCATTGCCGGGCACAAGGACGCCGATCAGAAGAGCGTCCGAATCATCGACCCGCGCGATGTTACCGGCGCGAGTCCGGAGAGTCAGCACCGGTCCGTCGACATGTTCGAGAACCCCGGTGATTTGATGCGGAGGCGCGTGGGCTTTGAGCGCCGCCGGCTTTGCCGCGGCGGCCGCGGGCGGGACAAACGGTCCCCCGCCGAGGCCGAAAATCGTCAGCTGTTGATTGCTCGCCACAAACACATGTCCATTCGCCACGACCGGCACGATATTGGCATTGTAGCCGACGTTGGGCCATGTACCAGCCCGCGAGGAATAAAGCAACTTGAGCGCTCCGCTCGAAGGCGCCGCCGCGTAGGCATAAAGATGGATGGCAAGGGTATTTTTGTTGGTCGGTCGTCCGGTCGCCCATATGATCGTGTCTTGTGTGCCGTTCGACGAAACCGTCGTAAAGGTTCCAGCGTCCTGTACGCCGGCGTATCCGAGCAAAGGCAAGATCGCCGCTCCTTCCTTGACCAATGCAACCGTGGGCGAGGTCTGTATCTTCCAGACGCCGATTATGGTGTTCACTCCCTCGACGCCGCCGCTGCTGACGATACGCCCGACCCCGTCGGGACCCATGAAATAGGACGGCCCGCACCAGCAATAACCGTCGTTATTCCCTATCGGTACTTCGTCGAGGACGTTGTCCGGGCCGCCGGGCGTAAATCCGCCCAAATTGGCGCGATTGAGCAAATACATCGGTCCCACTTTGCCGGCGACCACCGCCAGATTCGGAATTGGACCCGGCTGGGCTGGCACGACGAGCACGCCCCCTGCCGAAAGGTCGTGGTCTTTGCTGTCCAAATCATTTACGTTAAATGGCGTGAATAGGCTGAGAACATTTTTGAGTGTCGGGTCGAGCTTCACCACGCTCTCTTGAATATTTTGGACGCCATCGTAGGTGCCGGGTCCGGAGTTTCCGGTCGCAAAAAACAAGTTCCCATTGGGGGCGGCGGCAATGCCATAGCCAGACATCCAAATGGTCGAAAGGAAAAAATTGTTCGTCGAAGTCCGAGCGAGCGTGTCGGTCAGCATGTTCGCCGCGAGCGGAGCCAGCGTGCTTTCCTGCCATCCCAAAACCCAGCCACGCGAATTTGAGGCGTTTCCATCGCAATAACTGCCAAATCCGGCGTAAATATTGCCGGACGCCAAGAGCAGCCCTGGCCGCTGTTGTTCATATTGCGCGTTGAAATTATAGGTCGTGCCATCGCTCAGCGTGTGCGACGCGGCAATTGTGACCGGCGGAAGTTTGTCGGTCAAATCGTTCAGATTGAGGGCAAAAAGCTGATAGGTCTGCTGGTTCCCGCTGATCAATATATTGGCGATCACATATAATGCGTTCGCCGCCACGTCGATGACCGGAGTACCCTTGATTCCGTTCACCGGCGGATCAGGTTGACCGTTGCATGGACCCGTGGGAACCTGAGTTCCGAGGTTTCTCTGAAGCAGCACGGTGCCATCGGAGGCTCTGATTCCGTAGATCGTATTGCCTTCGGTGGCGACATAAACGACTTGATAGGTTCCGGTGGGACCGACGGTATAAATTCCCGCGGTAACCTGTTGGCTTGGCACGAGAAGGGGTTGCGCATCGACTTGCGCGTCGAGCACGACCTGGGCGATCACGCCAAATGATGTCGGTCCGACATTTGCCGGGGTCAGCGTTGTTTCCTGCTGGTTCCAGCCGGTCCGCTGATTATCGTAATGGTACGTTATGACTGGCTGTTTCAGGGCCACGGCGGGGGCTGTTAGGATGGCTATTGCACCAAATATCGTCAAGCCCATAATCGCGGAACGTTTCATGACGTTTCCCCTAATCATTAACTGTAATGCCTGGTCTTATACCAAGTCTCCGAGAGATAAGATAGGGGATTTTTTTCACAAAGAGACTGTTTTAAAATTACGTCACTATGACTTTTGATATTATTGCTCATCTCTCACCTTATAATTTTGAGTCGAGCAATATAGGCGGCCGATTAAAATGTATCGCTTGACCGGACTCGGAGGTCCTCGGAGAACTCCCAAGTAAAATACCAGAATCGCCGGTGGGATAACGATCGACGCCGGTAAAAAACCGCCGCCCTACCGGGGGAGTTCCGCTTGTCTCTGCCCGCCCGATCCTAAACCAGCTCCCGGCGTGTCTATCGCGCCAACAAAGCCCGCGCGAGATTTTCCACGCGCACATGAAGCTCGGCCGCGAGCTCGGGCGGCCTCGCCTTAAGCCGGGATTCCCCGGATGATTCCTCGGATAAGTCCCAACTGGCGTAGACGGTAGCATTTTCTGAACTGTCCTGAAGCTGCATCCCTCGGCCGTACCCACATAACGATGCTAGACGCCAAAACGGCAATACGTAGAAATACCCAGCCGCGCTCGAGGTCGCCGAACTGGTTGAACACGAAGAGTGGATGGTAGCAGGTGCAGGCATAGTGGCCGTTCCAGACGCTGTTCTCGTGGTCGCCATGGGTCGGGCTCACGCTCGAATCCATATCGAGCACGACGCCTCTTGGCGGACGGCGAGCATGCACGCGATCGATCCATTGACCGGAAAGATCGCAAGAGCCGAAAGGTTCTTTTCAGCAGTGAGCCAGCGCGTCTCGAAGCGGCCCATCTGGCTTGCCGACGCCGCGCATCCAGAGGCCGCTTTCCCGCCGACGATCCAACGCGTCGCGGAATCGTGGCGGAGCCGCTCGGCGTCGTTGACATCCTCGTATCCGGCCAGGCGACCGAAGACCGATTGCCGCAACATACCGAGCGTGACGGCCATTATTGCCGGTGCGCGCGTCAGCGAGCCTCTCGCCCGCCATCGTGGTAAGGCCGAGTGCGTCGTCAAGTTCGCGATAGGCAAGCAGCCCAGGTCACGACCGAACCGCGAAACTGGAGCGTCAATCGCCGGTCGAAATCGAGCCTGAGAACGCCATCGCTCGATTCACCCGCCGGGTTCGCCATGCCGCCTAGATCAATAGGGCACAATGTGCTGAAAATTATGCATGAATCGTTGGACTCGCGCAGCAAAATAGCAGGTCATCCGGGGAATGCGGGTTAAGATTTAATCCAAAGGATTTATTCCAACTCGTCCGCCGTGCCCTTGGCCCCCTTATTGGGTGTGTCCTCGCGTGCCTTTAACGCGGCGCCGAGAATGTCGCCAAGCGACGCGCCGGAATCGGCCGAGCCATATTGGGCGATCGCTTGCTTCTCCTCGGCGACTTCAAGCGCCTTGATCGAGACGGAAACCTTGCGGGCGCGGCGGTCGAATACGGTGACCCGCGCATCGACCTTCTCGCCGACAGCGAAGCGCTCCGTCCTTTGAGCGGCCCGGTCCCTCGCGAGTTCGGTGCGTTTGATGAAGGCGGTGAAATCGGTCCCGGCAATTTTCACGTCAAGTCCGCCATCCTTCACCGCGAGCACCTCGCAAGTGACGACCGCGCCCTTCTTGACGCCGGCGGCGTCCTCTTCGCCCGGCTTGGCGCCTGCCTCGCCTTGCGGTTTCGCCGCGAAGGGATCGGGGCCGAGCTGCTTGATGCCGAGCGAGATGCGCTCTTTTTCGATATCGACATCGAGTACCTTGGCCTTGACGGCATCGCCTTTCTTGAAGTCCTCGATGATTTGTTCGCCGGGCTTGTTCCAATCGAGGTCAGAGAGATGGACCATGCCGTCGACTTCCCCGTCGAGGCCAAGGAAAAGACCGAATTCGGTCTTGTTCTTGACTTCGCCCTCGACTTCAGAGCCAGGCGGATATTTCGCCGCGAAGGCTTGCCAAGGATTGACGAGGGTCTGCTTGAGGCCAAGCGAGATGCGGCGCTTGACCGGATCGACTTCGAGAACCTGTACCTCGACCTCCTGGCTCGTCGCGACGATCTTGCCTGGATGCACGTTCTTCTTGGTCCAGGACATTTCCGACACATGGATTAAGCCTTCGATCCCCGGCTCGAGCTCTACGAAGGCGCCGTAGTCGGTAATGTTCGTCACCCGGCCTTGGAACCGCGCGCCGACCGGAAATTTCTCCTCGATGCCTTGCCAGGGGTCCTCGAGCAATTGCTTCATGCCGAGCGAGATGCGGTGGGTTTCGTGATTGACCTTGATGATTTTCACCCGCACGGTCTGGCCGATCGCCAAAACCTCGGTCGGATGATTGACTCGCCGCCAGGCGACGTCGGTCACGTGGAGGAGCCCGTCGATGCCGCCGAGATCGACGAAGGCGCCATAATCGGTGATGTTCTTCACGACGCCGTCGATCACCTGAGCTTCCGCGAGGTTGGAGACGATCTCATTGCGTTGTTCGGCGCGAGATTCCTCGAGCACGGTGCGGCGGGAGACGACGATATTGCCCCGGCGGCGGTCCATTTTCAGGATTTGGAACGGCTGCGGCGTCTGCATCAAGGGCGTTACGTCGCGGATCGGGCGGATATCAACTTGGCTGCGCGGCAAGAAGGCGACGGCTCCGTCGAGATCGACGGTGAAGCCGCCCTTGACCTGGTTGAAAATGACGCCTTCCACCCTTTCTTGTTTCTCGAAAGCCCTTTCGAGCTTGACCCAGCTCTCCTCGCGCCGCGCCTTGTCGCGCGAAATGACCGCCTCGCCGAGCGCGTTCTCGATCCGCTCAAGATAAACCTCGACCTCGGCGCCGACGGTGAGCTTGCCTTCGCGCCCGGGCCCTTGAAATTCCTTGAGGGCAACACGGCCTTCGGTCTTCAGACCGAGATCGATGACGGCGACGTCTTTTTCGATCGCAACGACGATCCCCTTGACAACGGAGCCCTCGAAAGCCTCGTTCCGGCCATAGCTCTCGTCGAGAAGTGCCGCGAAATCCTCGCGCGACGGCGCATAGGTGTTTGTGGAAACCATTTGTTCTCCTGATTGCCCGAATGCGGACGGCGCCAAGGTTTTGTTGGGTTGGTTGCGCTCCGTTCCGCCCGCGTTCATTGGGATTGCGACGAACCCCGCGAAAGCGGGCCGGCGCGGGAGCTGGCGGCAAGAAGCAGGGTTCAGGGTTGCTATGTAGCAACAGCGAGGCTAGGCGGCAAGGGGCGGGGAGTATCCTTGCGGGATTCAAAAGGGCAGATCGCCGCGCGTCACCTGCGAGAGCCCAGAGCGGAGTTTGGCTGCCTTAATCAAACTGTCGCACTAACAAGACCTGAACTTGATGGCATGAACATGATGGATTACGAGAAAATCGGCGAAATCAGCGTCGCGAAAATCCTGCGCGACTTTATCGGCGACGAGGTCTTGCCGGGAACGGATATCGACGCCGGCCAATTTTGGAGCGGGCTCGCGGGGCTTGTCGGCGAGTTCGCGCCACGCATTCGCGGCCAATTGCGGTTTCGCGACGAGCTGCAGGGCAAGATCGACGCCTATCACCGCCTTACCGCGACCAGGCCGTTCGACCCGGCGAGTTATCACGACTTTCTCCGCGAAATCGGCTACCTTGTCCCGGAGCCGCCCAATCTTACGGTGCGCACCGAAAATGTCCTGGAAATCGCACGGGTGGCCGGACCGCAGCTTGTTGTTCCAGCCTCGAATGCGCGCTACGCCCTCAACGCGGCAAACGCGCGCTGGGGCAGCCTTTACGATGCGCTCTATGGCACGGACGCAATTCCTGAGACCGATGGCGCGGCGCGCGGGAAGGGCTACAATAAAGTCCGTGGCGCCAAGGTCATCGATTGGGTCCGCGCATTTCTCGACGACGTGGTTCCTCTCGCGGGCGGCAGCCACAAGGCGGTCACCGCTTACAAGGTCACGGGCGGCGAACTTATTGCGATGCTTGAAAATGGCCTGGAAAGGCGGTTGCGGCATCCTGGCCGGTTCGCCGGATACAAAAAGAAGTCACTCGACTCGTTTGTCGTGTTGTTGCGCCACCACGGCCTGCACATCGAACTCGAGATCGATCACAACAGCTTGGTCGGGGCGGAAAGCAAAGCCGGCGTGGCGGATGTCGTTCTTGAAGCCGCTCTCAGCACTATCATCGATCTCGAGGATAGTGTCGCGGCGGTGGATGCAGAGGACAAGGTCTCCGTCTACCGCAATTGGCTTGGGCTGATGCAGGGCAGCTTGACGGCAAATCTCGAAAAGAACGGGTTGCTCGTCGAGCGGCGGCTGGCGGAGGATCGCACCTATATCAGCCGAGACGGCGCCCCGATGACCTTGCATGGACGCGCCCTGCTGCTGGTGCGCAATGTCGGCCATCACATCGAAACCGGCGCCGTGCTCGATGCGGCAGGCAACGAAATTCCGGAAGCCATTCTGGACGCCGCGGTCACCTCGCTGATCGCGATCCACGATCTCAAGCGTGTCAAGGGTCCGCGCAACAGCCGTAGCGGCTCGATATATATCGTGAAGCCAAAAATGCACGGGCCGGCGGAAGTCGCGCTCGCCGATGCGCTTTTTGCCGGCGTCGAAGACAGGCTGGTGCTGCCCCGGCATACGATAAAGATCGGCATCATGGACGAGGAGCGGCGCACGTCTGTCAATCTCAAGGCGTGCATAGCGGCGGCGGCCGGCCGCGTGTTTTTCATCAACACCGGCTTCCTCGACCGCACCGGCGACGAGATTCACACCTCGATGGAAGCGGGTCCCATGGTCCGCAAGAACGACATGAAAAACACCGATTGGATCGCCGCCTACGAGAATGCCAATGTCGACGTTGGCATCGCTTGCGGGTTGCCTGGACGGGCCCAAATTGGCAAGGGCATGTGGGCTGCGCCGGACCGGATGGCCGATATGCTCGCGCAGAAGATCGTGCATCCGCTTGCCGGGGCAAATACCGCCTGGGTACCGTCGCCGACGGCCGCCGTCCTGCACGCGGTGCATTATCACAAGGTCGATGTCGCGGCTCGGTGGAAGGATCTCGCCCGCCGCAGCCCGCCACTTCTTTCCGACCTCCTCGCCATTCCAGTTGGCCGGGCGAACTGGGCCCCAGACGACATTCAGGCCGAGCTAGACAACAATTGCCAGGGGATTTTGGGTTATGTCGTGCGTTGGATCGACCAGGGCGTCGGCTGTTCCAAAGTGCCGGATATCCATGACATCGGCCTCATGGAGGATCGCGCCACGTTGCGCATTTCAAGCCAGCATATCGCCAATTGGCTGCATCATGGGATTGTTACGCGCGAGCAAGTGATAGACACGCTGCAAAAGATGGCGGCGGTCGTCGATAAGCAAAATTCCGATGATCCGCTCTACCGGCCGATGGCGCCCAGTTTCGATGGTCACGCCTTTCAAGCGGCGGCGGATCTGATCTTCAAGGGTTGCGCGCAGCCCAATGGCTACACGGAGTGGATTCTTCATGCCCGCCGGCGTGAGGTGAAGGCAGCTACGGGCTCGAGCGCGTCCTGGGAAAGTGGGAAATGATGATCGGAGTGCCCGGCGTCGAATCAAGCGCTGTGGACGAAAAAACAATCAGCGCACTGATTGAATCAAGCTGCAGGTCGGCTTCGCGTGTCGCCGTGGCGGACAAGGCGACCCTCTATGCGCAGGGAGAACCAGCGAGCGCGCTGTTTCTCATTCTGGACGGCTTCGTAAAGACATCCCACATCTGCGAAGACGGGACGGAGATCACAATGGATCTTTTGAAATGCGGCGAGATCGCTGGCGTATTTTCCAATCCCCAACTGCCGCTGGAGTATGAGGAAACTGCACGAGCAATCGGCGATGTGGTGGCACAACGGGTGTTGGCAAACGATTTGCGCGCCGCCATGGAAGTCAATCCGCGGTTGGCGATCTTCATCGCCGAGCACCTTGCCAAATCGAAACGATGGGTTCAGCGGCGGGTGCTGCGCGCGATGACGCAATCCGTCGAACGGCGGGTGATCGAAACGCTAGTCGAACTCGCCGGAACCTTCGGCGCGCGGTGTCCGCATGGATTCTCACTGGAAATAAAGTTCACACAGCAGGACATAGCCGACTTCGTCGGCGCTTCCCGTCAGGTCGTGAGCTCGATCCTCAGCGATCTTCGCAGGCGCGGCCTTTTAGATTATACTCGCGACATGATCTGCATAAACGACAGTGCACTCTCCCTCCTCGCGCGGCCGCCGGAAACCTCCCCAAAGGCAGTGTCATCTATCTGACAGACAGGCAGTGCGTCCCCATCTAGCGTCTTCGAGGAATATTGACGCCGGGAGCGCAGATATGAAGCCCATCTCACTCACCCTCCATGGTGCGATCGACTACCTTGCCGTCCTGATCTTTGTTGCAGCCCCGGCCGTTATCGGGCTGTCAGGTTGGCCTGCCGTGCTGTCCTATGCGCTCGCAGGCATTCATTTACTCATGACGCTTCTGACCGACTTCCCGGCTGGAGCCATCAAATTGGTTCCGGTCGCTCTGCACAATTGGGTCGAGCGGATTGTCGGTCCAGTATTGATCATTTTGGCGTTCCTCCCCCTGAACGGGGCGACGCAGAATGCACGGATCTTCTTCGGGATCATGGGCGTAGTCATTCTCGCCGTCGAGCGGTTGACGGCCTACCGTTCTATAACTGAAGCGAAATGACTCGAGCGTCGCCTCAGATGAGCTCGGCATGCCCGCATCGCTATTGTCCTCGACCCGCAGGAATTGCGGGTGATCAGGATTGCATTTTCTCTGCAGTCGACAGTGATGTATCGGGCGCTTGCGGTGAAATTGCTGCGAATTATATAAAGCATGACAAATCGCCTATTCCGGCAGCGTGCCGTTGAGCGCCAGCACTTCTCCGGCGAGATAAAGACTTCCAGTGATCAGGATGCGGGGCGGAGCGCGCCAATGCCGCGCGCCGAGAAATAAAAGCGCCGACTTGACGCTTTCGCAGGCCGCCGCGCGGAGTCCATTGGCGTTGGCGGCCGCGGCCACCTCGGCGGCGGGCTTGGCATATTGGTCCGCGTTCACGGGAACGCCGAGAACTTCTTGGGCGAGGCCCTTGAAAGGACGGAGAAACCCGCCCGTATCCTTGGATGCGAGCGAGCCGCAGACGATAACGAGCGGCCTTTGCGTCATGTCCTCGAACTCCGCCATCGCCTGCGCGAGCGCACGCCCGGCGTCCTCGTTATGGCCGCCATCGAGCCAGATCTCCGCGCCCACCGGGGCAAGCGTCGCCACCCGGCCATTGGCGAGGTTTTGCAGGCGGGCTGGCCATTCGGCCCGCGCAAGGCCCTCTTCGAAGGCAGCGGGCGCGAGGCTTGGCTCGATGGCGCGCAGCGTGGCGATCGCGGTCGCGGCATTTTGATGCTGATGGCGGCCAACGAGACGCGGCAACGGCAGGTCGAGAAGGCCGCGCTCGTCCTCGAAGACAAGGCGGCCATGTTCTTCCCGTGCTTCGTAATTCCGCGCCGCGGCAATCAGCGGCGCGCCTACGCGGCTGGCTTCCCGCTCTAGCACCGCCAGAGCGGCGTCTTGCTGGATACTCACAATCGCGGGGGCGCCGGGTTTGAAGATTCCGGCCTTCTCAAAAGCGATTTTATCGACCGTCGCGCCAAGGAACTCGGGATGATCGATCGACACCGGCGCGATGACCGTGGCCTTTGGCCGCGCGATGACGTTGGTCGCATCGAATCTTCCGCCGAGACCGACTTCCAGCAGCAGATAATCGGCCGGATGCTCGCTGAAAAGCTTGAATGCCGCCGCGGTGGTGACTTCAAAGAAGGTGACCGGTCGGCCGTCGTTGGCCTTATTGCACGCGGTCAAGGCGGCAAATAGCGCGCCGTCGCCGACGAGGCTTCCGCCACCTTCCGCGCCAAGCCTGATGCGCTCGTGAAAACGTACCAGATGCGGCGAGGTATAGGCGTGGACGCGCTTTCCGGCCGCTTCGAGAATGGCGCGCATGAAAGCGATGGTCGAACCTTTACCATTGGTTCCGGCAACATGAATGATCGGCGGCAGACGTTTCTCCGGCGACCCGAGCGCGGCAAGCAGCCGCTCGATCCGGCCGAGCGACAGTTCGATTGTCTTGCGATGCAGAGTGAAAAGGCGGGAGAGGAGCGCGTCTAGCGAATCCATGATGGCCTTGCTTCGCGGCCCTCAGGCGGCGGCGTGCTCGATGGGCTTGGTCCGCGTCAGCAGTGCGCAAAGGCGGCCGAGCGTTGCCCGCATGTCCCCTCTTTTCACCACCATGTCGATCATGCCACGCGCCTCGAGATATTCGGCGCGCTGAAAGCCTTCCGGCAGGCGCTCGCGAATTGTTTGTTCGATCACCCGGGCGCCGGCAAAACCAATGACCGCGCCAGGTTCGGCGATATGGATATCGCCGAGCATGCCATAAGAGGCGGTGACGCCGCCCGTCGTCGGATTGGTCAGGACGACGATATAGGGCAGCCTAGCGTCGCGCAGACGCTGCACAGCGATCGTCGTGCGCGGCATTTGCATCAGCGAGAAGACGCCTTCCTGCATCCGCGCGCCACCCGAGGCGGTGAAGATGATGAACGGCGAGCGGCGCTCGACCGCCGCCGCCATCCCCGTCACGATGGCCTCGCCCGCTGCCATGCCGAGCGAGCCGCCGAGGAAATCGAAATCCTGCACCGCCGCGACAATGTCCATGCCCTGCAATTTGCCAAAGGCGAGCTTCACCGCGTCGGACGCGCCGGTTTTCAGTCGATATTCCTTGAGCCGGTCCGTGTAGCGCTTGACATCGCGGAATTTCAAGGGGTCCAACGGCACTTCCGGCGTCGCGATCTCTTCATAGGCCGCGTCGTCGAAAAGATAGTCCAAGCGTGTCTTGGGGGCGACGCGCATGTGATAGCCGGAGCCTGGCACGACGAAGAAGTTCGCTTCGAGATCCTTGTGAAAAACGAGTTCGCCGGACTCCGGGCATTTGACCCAGAGGTTTTCGGGGGTCTCGCGGCGCAGCAGAGACCTGACCTTGGGTGGGACGACATTGGAGATCCAGTTCATAAGCAATCCAGTTCTGGGCGATCCAGTTGTGCGGCGGCGTCTGTTCTTGCGGGACTTGGTCGGGCTGCTTCAGGCCGGGGCTGGCCGCGCCGTCCGCACGCCCTTGGCGATACCGGCGACCATAGCGGCGACCGCTTCTACGCTTTTCCCGGTCGCCTTGCCATTGCTATCGAGCGAGGACCGCAAGGCTTCGACGATCGCCGAGCCGACCACCACCCCATCGGCGCGAGTGGCGATCGCGGCGGCGCTTCCTGCATTCTTCACCCCGAAGCCGACCGCGACCGGCAAGCTCGTATGCGCCTTGATCCGGCTTACCGCCGAGGCGACCTTGGCAAGTTCGGGAGCGGACGCCCCGGTTATGCCGGTGATCGAGACATAATAGACAAAGCCCGAGGTATGGGTGAGGACAGCTGGCAGCCGCGCATCGTCCGTCGTCGGCGTCGCGAGGCGGATGAAATTCAGCCCCGCCGCAAGCGCGGGCAGGCAGAGCTCCACATCCTCTTCCGGCGGCAGATCGACGACGATCAAACCATCCACCCCGGCGGACTTCGTGTCGCGCAGAAAAGCTTCGACGCCATACACATAGACCGGGTTGTAATAGCCCATCAGCACCACCGGCGTCGTGGAATCGGTTTTGCGAAAATCGGCGGCGAGCGCCAGCGTTTTGGCGAGAGTCGTTCCGGCGGCAAGCGCGCGCAGCCCCGCCGCCTGGATCACCGGGCCGTCCGCCATCGGGTCGGTGAAGGGCATGCCAAGCTCGATCACATCGGCGCCCGCCTTCGGAAGGGCTTTCAGAATAGCAAGGCACGTCGCAAGATCGGGGTCGCCCGCCATCACGTAAATCACAAGCGCGGCGCGGTTTTGCCGCGCAAGCTCTTCGAAGCGGCGGTCGATGCGCGTTTGCATGGAGAATTTTGGGGCAAGAGGGGGGGAGACCGGGCCGGGGGCCACGCGCGCAAACTCTGTAGCATGCGGAGAGGCCGGGCGGAAGGATTATCCAGGATGTTCCGGCGACAAGCCAATATCCCGCGCAAAGGACGAGGTTTGGCCTTTCAGGCTCCGATGGAAGGCCTGACGGGAACCCACGAGGAGCTCATCGTAGACCAGATCACGGATGCGATGAAGGTAATGGCACCACCAAAACGGCGTTGGCGGCGCGCATGTGCATGGGTTGATGCCCCGAGCGAAGCACGCACCTTGGAGGATGCAAGCCAGTGGCCTCCGGCACCGCGCGGACTTGTCCTTCGGCAGCGCGATGTTCCCGGATCCGGCATTCGACTCCGCTGGGCGCACGAGCTCCCCGGCAACAAAGGGCTATTTGTGCGGGCGTTCTGGGCGGCTTTGGTTGCGCCGGCCGGCTTTCGTTAATGCCAAGGCTCCAGGCCGGCCATGATAGCCGGCCCGCACATAAGGGGACCGCCAGCCGTCGCTATTTGAGGGCTAGCTCCTTACAATTTTCCACCACGGTCGCTTTTGTGTCGTCGGCATTTGTTCTGTCAAAGAGAATACCTTCCGAGATGCGAATCTGGCCACTCGCGGTGTTCTCGGAGGTCCCAGAGTCATACTCAAGCCCGAAAGCAAGCGAATTCTCTGCCGGTCCGCCCGATGGATTGTTTATGCCAAGCGGGATGACAACAAAACTATTTACGTCGAGCTTGCCGCCCGCCGGGATCGTCGATTCGGGGGCCAACGAAATGCCCATGCTTTTCGGGATTCTCGAATCCGTGGACACAAAGCGGCGGTCCCATTCCCACAACTCCTTAGCGTGTTGCTGAGGCGTGGACTGATCAATAAAAATAAGCTTCGGATCGAAAGCTAAAGCTTTGCCAGACTTTGTATTGTCCACGGTTTCGATTTTGAAGAAGGCATAGCCTTCGTCAGGCTTCGAAGCGACTGGGCCCGTTGCCGATTCAAACCCTTTGCATATGCCCACTTGGCGATATGAAATGATCGCGGGTTGACCGGAGCCTTTTCCGCATCCAGATAGCATCGACAGGGCGATAAATACCGGAACGGATAGTAAGTACCATCTTGACGTTTCCATAATTCTCTTTCTCTTCATACTTGGTTGGACGAGCCGGAAGAGTGCCGCATCTACTCCTCCATGTTTGGATATCCCTATTCGGTCGTGCCGATCCATGAATGCTCTTCAGTGGCGGAGGGGAGCCGCCGCGAAGCGCGAGTTCCGCATTTCCCCAAAACCAGGTTGTCCCTGGGTTGGAACGTCCCCTGTCCCTCAACCCCGTCGAAAACAAGACCCATTCCGAGTGCCAACGTCGCGGTCAGCCGAGGCCGCCGCGCGATCTTCATTGTCGTAAAAAGACCGCGCGCCAGGCTCCGAGCCGTAACCGAAGTGTCATACGATGTCCAATTTTTATTGAAGGGCACCTACAGTCGCGGGCGATCCGCTGGATCGCCAACGCAGCGCCAGCGGGGTTTGCCACGGGCGAGGCCACCTTTTTTCCAGCGCGCTCCGGGCGTCAGTCGATGCGCGGCGCCTGTCCAGCCAACCGTGGCTATCCACGCTCCGATTCCGTTCTAGGGGTCACGCGGCATCGTAGCGACCTGCCGCTCGTCAAGCGCGCTGGTCTTGATCAAAGCAAACAGCCGCGCACCGCGATCGAAGCCGAGTTCGTCGAGCGCGTGGCGCGTGGTCACGGCATAAAGGCGCCCCTGCCCTTCGAGTACGATCTCAACAGCGGCCAACGGACCTTTTTTTTCGATTGACCCGATTTGTCCACGGAGAGAACTGCGCACGCTGAGATCGTGCGGCGGGCGGGTGGCAAGCACGACGTCGGTCGCTTTAACAATAATCCGGACCTGCCCTCCCAAGGGCCCGGCCGGACCGGCGAGCCAAACCGTCCCCGCCGGATGCTTCAGCTCGGTGAGGCCATAGGCAGCATTCTCGCCGTAAACTTTCATCGACAAGACCGAGATGCGATCGAACCTCGGCCAGGGGCTGTCGCGTCCAAGCGCGGCAAAAACCACGCCAGGGCCGCCACTTGCCCTGACCCGGCCCGCATCGAGAGCAACGATGAAATTCGCAAGCCGCGCGACTTCCTCGATCGCATGGGAAACGTAGACGATCGGCACCGCGAATTCGTCGCGCAACCGCTCGATGAGCGGCAGAATTTCAAGCTTGCGCTCCATGTCGAGCGCGGCGAGAGGCTCGTCGAACAGGAGAAGTCTCGGCCCGCAAAGAAGCGCCCGCCCGATTGCCACCCGCTGTCTTTCGCCGCCCGACAGTCTTGCCGGATGGCGCGACAGAAGCTTGCCGATCGCCAAAATCTCCACTACCGAATCGAAATCGATCGTCCGCTCGCCGCGCGGCGCGAACCAGCGCCCAAACCGCAGATTCTGCCGTACGCTCAGATGCGGAAAAAGATGCGAATCCTGAAACACAACGCCGATGCGGCGCCGGTGCGGGGCGACAAAAACGCCGCG